>JADGQO010000214.1 GCA_017881725.1 Fibrobacteria bacterium | reverse complement strand
GCCGTGAGGGAGTTGGTGACGAACATGACGCCGCTCCGGAAGAAAATCATCCAACTATTCGGGCCCACCGCCTGCCGGATGCACGGGCTAAATCCCGAAAGTGCCTTTTAGGGTCCAGGAATGTGTGGTTTATAAATCAGGTGAACTTTGGTTTTTTTGGAAAATGGATGATCCTAAAGTGGTTATTATTTGGGGGCGGAATGATAGGGAAAAAATCAAGAGCCTCGAACATCACGCAGTTTGATCGGGCGCTGGGATGATAAGGAAATGAATGATTATGTTTCGCCTTTTTACCATTTTCTTTGCGTCTCTGGTTTTATCGTGTTCAAATATTGGATCTTCAGCGTCCTCGCCGTCTTCCGGGAATCCGCCGCTGAGAACATTTCTTTCATCATTTGAAAATCAAAATGATTTCAGCGGCTTCTATATCGTGCCTGCGGATCAATACGCGAGTAATCAAACGCTGGCAACGGACAAAGTTTACGATGGCGCGTATTCACATAAAGCTTGGATCTTGGGGCCGCGCGATACCACCAATGATGGGCCGGTCTATTCGCCGCACCGGGCCTATCCTACCCTTCAATTTCAGAAGACGGCCGAAGGCGGGTTCCGAACGCCATGCATGGTCTCGATTTGGGTCTACTTGGACGTGACCCTGCAATCACGCTCAGGAACCAGCGACTGGTTCAGTTTCGCGACTTTTACTTCGGATTCGAGCGATGCTTGGACGCGGACCGTAACCGTCAACGTCAATCCCGACGGGTATATTCGCTTGGTTCATGTTCCCGGACAAACGGATCAGCAGTACCTCTATCAAGCGACGAGATCGAACGATGCGAACGGAGCTTTGTCGTTTCCATACCGCAACTGGGTGCGACTGGATGTTTTTTTGAATTTCGATGCAACCAACGGCTACGCGAAGGTTTGGCAGAACAAGCAGTTGGTGTCATCCGCATTAGTCACTGGAACGGCTGGAATCCTGGAGCAGGCGCATTTTGGACTGTATGCGTCCGCTGCGATCGGATCCGGAACAGTCTATAATGACAAGCTTCGGATTGTGGAAGTTGAGAGCGAAAATGACGCGATAAAACTTCTGAACGACAATTGGTGAAGGGTAGTGGAGTGAATCACCCCTTCTGCCCGAGTTGCTTGGGACGGCGAACGAACTCGTCGGCGTCGAAAAAGGGATTAACTTTAAAATTCACAGAAAGCGGGCCAGGATTCCGGTGAATAAGCAGCAGATCTATGAAATCCTGAAAGAGTCGGTCCGCGAACTGGCCAAAGGCAACGATTTATTTTCCCCGCTCTCGGACCATTG
This sequence comes from Fibrobacteria bacterium, assembly GCA_017881725.1. GTDB lineage: Bacteria > Fibrobacterota > Fibrobacteria > UBA11236 > UBA11236 > Chersky-265. The sequence continues at coordinate 38,376 of JADGQO010000214.1, read as the reverse complement.
CGAAGACGGGGCCTCGCTGGAATCCATCGGTCTGGATCCCTTGCTCCTGCCCGACCTGATCCCGGATCTGAAAAAAAGGTTCGGGGGCAAGGACTTGAGCGCCAGCCTGACCCACCTTTCGGCAATGCATACCGCAGGCGATTTCCTCACCGCGCTGGCGACCGCGTTGGGAAACGGGATTGCGGCTCCTTGCATGGTCTATGTGGACGATGAAGACGTGAACCTGTTCATCTTCAAACGCCGCTTCGACAAGATTTTCAAAGTCGCGTATTTCTCGGATCCCCTGGCCGCGCTGGATTTCATTTTGAACGATGCAAATGTCGCGCTGGTGCTCACCGATGAGGTGATGCCGAAGATGACGGGCAACGAGCTTTGCGATCGGGTCCACGCGCTGAAGCCGGCCTTGAAATTCATATTGCTGACGGGCAATCCGAATAATCTGGACGACCTGGTTTACCGCACCATGCGCCGGAACCGCTTCTATGAATTCTTGCAAAAGCCGTTGGATATCGAGAGCCGCTTCGCGGAACTTCAGGATCTGTTCGCCTCCGTGCTTGTGGAAGGGGGAGCGGCATAATGGTGGACTCAGCCCCGACCGAACCCATCAAGGAACTGGCGCGCCGGTTCATCCTGGATTTGAATTCCCGCGATCTGGAAAACCTGATGCCTTGGTTCCGGGAAGACGCGCAGTTGTGGATTCCGCCCTCCCCGCTGGTGTGCGGCTCCAAACGAATCAACCTGTTGCTCAAATTGATCTTCCGCCGCTATCGCGATATCCAATGGGAAATCGTGGAGTTGTACCAGGCTTCGGATAACGTCATCCTGGTGGAAATGCGATCCTTCGGCACCTTCACGTCCGGCAAGGTTTACGAGAACAATCTCATCTCGCTGATCAAGTACACCGGCTCCGGGAAAATATTTTACATCTCGGATTATTTCAAAGACACGGCCATCTTCTATTGACTCTATTGACGGCCGCTCCCGCGCGCTCCCGGCCGCCCCCGCAGGGCCTGCGGCCTCGGTAGGCGACCTCGCTCATCTGGTTATTTAATCAAGAATATGTTTCTATTCACATTTAATCCGTTCATTGAGAGCCGCATAAAATAATTCCCCTGGTGCATTTGTGCGTCCGGTAACGACACGATGTTATACCCGGTCGATCCCGTGTTTTCGATGGTTGTGATGGCTTTTTTCCCGCCCAGGCTATAGACCGCCAGCTGGTAAGCTCCCGATTTGGGAAGCGAAAATAATACCGATCCGTTTTTGTAAGAGTAAACATCCAGGACTGGAGAGCCGGAATGGATTCTGACCGCCGTAGCGGGTACCGCTTTCTTCATCATGGCCTGATCCAGGGGCACCTGGGGGCCGGTCCCTGTGGGTGTATAATTAGGATTCGTGGTTATCACTATCTTATCGATAATAAATCCATCCTCCCTCATCCATATGTTGACGATATGTTCACCCGCTTCAGAAATCGTGAAATAGGCCGCCTGCCCTTCCATAGTGGTCTTCGACCACGTCCATTGCGGTGTAAAAAAAGAAATCCGCTTGCAGGTCCCGGTTTCATTCCCATCAATGCCCGCGTGATAGGAATCGTCGCTTCCCGAGGCCCCAATGCCTCGCACCCAAATAAATTGTTTACCCGGTTTAACAAACAAGACCCGATAGTCCATGCGAGGGCTTTTAAGCCCATATCCGGTATCGATGATCGTCCCATTATTAGGCAGGGCTTGCATGGCGCTTTCACCCGAATAGCCCGCATTCAGTACCCTTTCCCAGGAGTGGCCGTTTTGCGCGATGCTTGCAGTGAAATTTTCCGCCTCAATAACCACCAGGCCGTCCGCGCCGGAATCCTGAACGGAAGCCGTTTTCGGCGGTTTGATAAGGGTGAATTTTGAGGCCGGGCTCCAACCCGTGGTGCCGCCCGCCGTGGTGACATTGACACGCCAGAAGTAAAGGGTGGCATAAGCAAGGCCCGTTGCATCCAAGGAGTTTTTCGTGATGCCGGATTGATTAATAATAGTTTTCGAAAATCCGGAATCAGTCGATACCTGCAGCGCATAGGATAACATCCCGGGTTCCTCGCTCCATGTCAGCGTTGGGTCCATGACAACTCCAGTAGCCTCGTTCGACGGCCACCATAATGTCAACGTGGGTGACGGCAAGGGGGCCACGGTGGTAAATGTCCACGGAATCGTCCAGTCAGTCGTGATGCTCCCTTTGGTTGAATTGACCCGCCAGTAATAGAGGGTATTAATGGACAGCCCCGGTGCGTCGTAGGTGTTTGAAGTGATCCCGGTCTGGTTTATTACCAGGGATTCAAAACCGGGAACCCTGGAAACCTGCACCGAATAAGACTGCGCTTCCGAATCCGCGCTCCATGTCAGCGAGGGATTAATCACGACTCCCGCGGCCGCATTTCCCGGCCACCAGGATTTAATCGTGGCGGGCGATGGCAACGAAATGGGATGCGTTGATCCGAATTCATAAGCGCCTATGGAAAACCCTTGTGGACCCGGGCGCGAGTTTCCGTCAAAGTCCGTGGTTACAACGCTGGAAACATCGGCGCCCTTTCCAATACAGGGAGAACTTGAGTTGAGATGAAAATCCGTCGGCGAAACGAACCCGGCATTCGCGCTGAAGCCATGTACATCCAGCCCAAGCGCCTGCCAGTTGGTTAATGAGCCCACAAAATTTCCGGCCCATTTCCCGACATCCCTAACATAATCAACATTGTTGTAGTCGATGGTATGATTGGTGGAACGCAAATCATACGGCCAGTTAAAATTACTGAAAATGTTGTTTTTAATATCCAGGGCCGGAGAAGGGTAGCGCGTATCATCTTCCAATATGGCGGCCCCCTGGCCTCCGGCGACAGGCGTAACGAATGTGTTACTATAGATTTTGTGATGCCCGCCCCGGTTGGGGTTATCGCGCAGGGATATGAATGATTCGAAGAAATTGGGGCTCTGGCTTCCGGAATATTCCGGAGCGAAAAGGTTATTATAGATTTCGACGCCTTGCGCGGCCCCGCTCAGGTAAATAAGCGCCGTCATGGCGCCACCGGACCCCGGCGTTTGCCGGAAATCCCCATAAAAATGATTGTTGAAGATTTTAAACCCTTCGATATAGCGGTCGTACGATGCGGCTACGTCCGGAGTATTATAATACTGGATGCCGTCGCCATGGACTTGGCCCGACAATTGGGATTTGAAATCATGAATGTTGTTATTGTAAACGAGCACATTATGCATGATGGATCCCGCGGCCCCGGGTACGAATCGCATGCCGAAGGCACATGCGGAGATATCGTTATGGTGAATGAAGATATCGTTGAAATCCCCGGGACGCTCGGTTAGGATATACAAGGCGCCCCAGGACTGGGGGGCCAGAGTGTTGTTGCTGATCTCCAGGGATGAACAGTTGGAAAACTTGAAGGCGATAATGCCGTTGGCGGCAGCCATCCCCGCATTGATGAATTTAAGATCGTTGATGCGAAAGTTGCTTTTTTCCGAAGCAACTAACAACGAATTTTGAAACAGGCCCCCGTCAAAAGTAGGCTGGCCCCAAGAGGTTCCCACAAACCATGAGTGATCGGTGGAATAGTTATCCGGATGTCCCGGTGAACCGCTATTGGAAATGGTTAAGGGCAGCGTCGCGGCGGGCCAAACCTCGCCACCTTTAAATAAATAGACGTCGCCTGGTGAATGGATATAGGCGGCCCCGAAACCATTCATGCCAGGACACCGTTTCCAGGGCGCCGACTTCGAGGTTCCGGAGTTTGCGTCCTGGCCCCCCGTATAGTCGATATAATAGGTATTACCCAAAGTGAAGGACGTTAGCAAACAAACCATGCCCATGGCACGAACCAACAATTGGGTTTTCTTGGTGGAAAATTTCAAGGGCCCATTCACGGACCCTTCTTCCAGGTTAGAATTTCCACTATTTAACTTCACATTCATTGGCATTTTTTCCTCTTTCTATCCTTAACCCTGAATCCTCATTCCCGCTTGACCAGGGTGGTGGCGCGATTAAAAACCGCAATTGCTTGTGAAAGCCATCAGTATTATCCACAATCCATCCCGTGCTTTTGTACGAGACGATAGCGTATGTAGTACGTAGGGTTTCTAAGTGTTTTAAAATGGTTCTCTAAAAATTTGGATAAAGGAAGATATCACTAGGCTTTATCAAAGGGTAATCTGGATCCCTATCGCGTTGATATCGTCCATGTCCATACTGATCATTGTGTGGGTGCAATTTTTTTCGATAAGTTGAAAATGACGTCAACCCCGCGACCGTAATCGAACCGGATCGCCCTCTGGGTTTCACGCCTACGAATTCACGGTATCGGTTTCCGGCTTGCAGACCCGGAAGTGAGCCTACGGTTTGCTGACCCAGGCGCTTGTCCAAAATCCCATTCATCACAGATCCTACACGCAGTTTAAACTATAAATTCACGCGGATTGGTCGATTGAGCTGGCACACCGTCGTGCCAGTCCGATATACTTCCCTTGAGGTTCCCGTTACGATGCCACAAAGCGTGTATTCCGATATTGGACACATCATCGCCATCGGCGATTTGCACGGCAATTATGCCGGCTTCCACCGCATTCTGGAGCGCTGCGGCATTATCGATCGGAGCGGCCATTGGTGCGCCAAGGATACGCATCTGGTACAACTGGGAGATATCCTGGGACGCGGCGGCGAGCCGGGAAAAATTTTCGCCATGCTCCAACGCCTGGAAAGCGAGGCGCTGCAATGGGGTTCGCGCGTGCATGTGTTGCTGGGCAATCACGAAGCCATGTCCATGTGCGGGCTTTTGATGTACAACACCATGGAAGAATTCCAGGATTTGTCCGCGCAGAATTTCGTGCCTTCGTTGGAAATCGTGGACGGCTTTGAGCCCATGGTCGACTGGCGGCCCATGCCGTTGGCTTCGGACGATCCGGAAGTGATACGCCGCGCCGCCCAAACCGCGTCGGTGACAGTCACCGCGGTGACTGTCACCGCATCAACCGTCACTGCGGCGGAAAAATTGGATAAGCGTTTGGACATGCTCGGCGCACGCGAGTTTCGCGCCGCGCTGTCGCCGTGGGGCAAGGTGGGCGCTTGGCTTTTGGAGCATGATTCCGCCGTGAGCCTGAACGGGAATTTATTCGTGCATGGCGGATTGAACCGTGCGCATGGGTGCCAGCCCTTGGACGCGTTGAACGCGCGGGTGCGCAAGGAGCTGGGGTCGCTCGTCAGGCCGGATACCGAGCGCGACACCGTGCTGCGCCGGGACGGGCCGCAATGGAACCGGGATTTCACTTTGAAGCCCAATGACGAACGCGGCCGCGAATTGGACGAGGTGCTTAATTATCATGGATGCCGCCGCATGGTGGTGGGGCATACGCCGACTTCCTGCATCGATCCGGCGCGTAAAGGCCAAATCATCCCCATGTACGATGAAAAAATGCTGTGCATCGACACGGGCATCGGCAAGACCTATGGCGGCAATTTGAGCGCTTTGCGATTGGGCAAGGACGACGTCTCGGCCGTCTACCTTTAACAGGGTGCCGAAAAAGCTCCGATCCTCCGGCTTACTATATTTGCCCTTCGATTCACAGCATCCGATCGGAGAGGCCATATGGTCGCGCCCAACAGCGAATTCGAAAATCAGAACCAGGGACCCAATCCCAACCAGCCGCAAATCAACATCGAGCTTTCCGAAGCGGCGGCCGAGGGCATTTATTCCAACCTCGTTTTGGTGAGCCACTCGCCATCGGAATTTGTGATCGACTTCGCGCGCCTCTTGCCGGGTCCACCCAAGGGCAAGGTATACAGCCGCATCATCATGACGCCCATGCACGCCAAGTCCTTGATCGCGACCTTGCAGGAGAATCTCTCGCGCTACGAACGCAATTTCGGCGTCATCAACCCGCCCAATATCCCTGGCTCCCGGCCGCCGGGCGAATTCGATTTGTAAATCGATTTTTAAATCGCTTTGTAAAGGATATGCCATGAAAGTCGTTTGTCTCGATATGGAAGGCGTGTTGACGCCCGAGATTTGGATCCACGTCGCCCGCCGCACGCAAATCCAAGAACTGAATCTGACCACCCGTGACGTGAAGGATTACCGCGAGTTGATGGAGCGGCGCATCGTCATTTGCCATAAGCACGGCGTGACTTTGGAAAAGATTCAGGGCTACATCAGCGAGCTGGAAGTGTTTCCCGGCGCGCGCGAATTTTTGGATTGGATCCGCGAGCGATACCAATTGGTGATCCTGTCCGATACCTTTTATGAGTTCGCCGGGCATTTCATGCGCCTGTTGGGACGGCCGACTTTGTTGGCGCACAATATCAGCTTCAACGCGGAGACGGAGAAACTGGAATTTTTCCTGCGTCAGGAAAATGCCAAGGCGAAAGCCGTGCAGGCCTTGCGATCTTTAAATCTGCGCGTGTTGGCGGCGGGGGATTCTTATAACGACATTCATATGCTGAAAGAGGCGCATACCGCGAGCTTCTTCCGCGCTCCGGCCAATATCCGCGAGCAATTCCCGGAGTACGGGAATCTTCAGGAATATTCCGAGTTGCAGGATTTCATCGCGCAAAATTTGTGAGTCTTCACGGGGCATGCCGGGTGGCGAGCCCGGTGGGCGGGCAAATGGAACCGATCCAAGGCGCGGATCGACGCGGTCTCCGCGGTCTCGGTAGGCGATCCCGGTGGGCGGGCGCGTCGGCCTTCCACTTCCGGTTCATTCGATTTCGTACGTCACGAATGCGGTTTTGCTGTACACCATGATTTCCGGGAGGACTTGGAATCCCCGACCCCCGATTTCCTTATTGAATAACCCGATGCGGCCGCTGACCCGAGGCCCGTCTAACTCGGCCGGGTCCTCCGCCGACGGCCCATAATTCGAGATCCTCAGTATTTTTCCCAGCTTGACATGCGTTCGTCCGCAGATTTTTTCCGCCGAATTGCGCGCGTCGTCGATGGCGAGCATGTCCACCTCGCGTAGAATACTGTCCACCTGGGAATTCGAAAAGGTTAGGTTTTCAATTTGGGAGACGCGCGTGGCCAAAATCTCCTCCGTGAACTTCTCGAAACGCGAGATGTCTTTTAAGGTGATGTCCATGGCCTGGCTGGCCTGATATCCACGGAAGACGGACTTTTGGCCCACGTATTCGTAGTCCTTGTTCGCCGAGATATTGCTCGTTTTGATGTCATAGGAATCCTTGGCGTATTTCCGCGCGACTTTCAAAACCTCGTCGATGGTGTTCTGCGTTTCCCGCACGGCGTCGCGCATGTTCGGCCGGGTAAACTCCGACTTGATGGATATCTCGACCTGGTCGGGCAAGGTTTTGATCTTGCCGATTCCGACTACTTCGATAATTCTAGGCGCGGCTTCCCGCTTCTCCAGGGTTTGACATCCGACCAATAAAAATGGTAATAACACATAGGGATTTTTCATGGAGGAATCCTTTTTTGGGGTTAATGTATTTATTGTAACAATGCCGAGACTTTTTTGGAAATCGCCGAATAACGATGTCGGTGCGATTTTGCTTACCATATGCGCATGTTGCGCATGTTCCAAGGTCGGCGATTCGACGGCGCCGTCGCCGCGCGAAACCCGGTATTGGTCCAAGATCGTGCTCTATGATTTACAGGAGCAACCTTCGGCGGGAAGGTTCCGGGAGTATGACGCTCGAGACAGTCTCCGGGTCCAATACTATCTCGACATGAATTACGACGGCAACACCCCGACAACATCCCTGGTGCTGGCGCGGCATTTCTACGGAAGTAACGGAGAAAATGTGCGTACACTTGAAAAATTCCGAATCATGGGCACTGCGACCGCAAGCCTCAATGTCCTTGATTTTCATTATGCCAATGGACGCTTGGATGCTTACAGCGATTCCTTATATGCCGATACAACACGCGCCTCACTGCTGAGCCTAGGCTCGTATCGATTGGGTTACAGCTCGGACGGGGACACGGATACGGTCCAGGTTGAAACACCGTGGAGAGGGTCTACGCTGCGCTATCGGGCGGCATTAAGGGTCCGCGATCCGAAGCGCCGGATGGAAGTGGAGTGGGTAAAAATCCCTCTATTCGCGGTTGATGGAAGTTCCGTCAAATTTGATTCCAGCGTCACGGAAACCTTGACGGACAGCAACGACAATGAACTGTATATAACCACCCAGCATCCGACTGCCGGATCCGTTGATTCGCTTCGGTTTACCTACCGGGGAGAAAAGGCGGACAGCGAGTATGTTTTTTCGAACGGGGTCCTCAAGAGTCGGGGCCGCTTCCTGTACAATAGCATCAACGTGGAGGAGGAGGTGCGGAAAACCTTGGGCAGTTCCTATCTGCCCAAGCGAGGCAACTCACCGGTGCCCTTCCCATGCCTGGATTGCGCTGCGCGCCCTCATTGAGTCTCGTAACCGGACTCAACCAGTCCATCCACTGCCCCTCGATTTGGGTCTCATCGAAATCGTCCGCGCTCCCAAATGATTCCTCAGGGAGTCGCCTGGCGTTCCAAACTTTCGCGGATTTCCTGCAACTGTTTGCGCCTGGCCTTGTCCGCGTGCGGATAAGCCATATCCAGGTCCTTCAGGGTTTCGAGGACGATTTGGGAAATCGCAAGGCGCGCATCATGCTTGTCATCCGCGGGAACCACATACCATGGGGCATGGGACGTGCTCGTTTCAGTCAGGCAGGATTCATAGGCCGAGATATATTGGTCCCAAAATTGTCTTTCCTTGATGTCCGCCGCGCTGAATTTCCAGTTCTTATCCGGATCATCGATACGCGCCAATAAGCGCTGGCGTTGCTCCTCTTTGGAAAGGTGGAGGAATATTTTGATGATCCGGGTGCCGTTGCGATGGAGATGCGCTTCGAAATCGGTAATCGATCGATAGCGTTCCTTCCAGATGGATTTGCCTTCGAGCAGGATCTTCGGCAGGCCTTGCCCGGCGAGGATCTCCGGATGCACCCGCGCCACCAGCACCTCCTCATAATAGGATCGGTTGAAGATGCCGATGCGCCCGCGTTCCGGCAGGCGGCAGGTGGTGCGCCACAAAAAATCGTGATCCAATTCTTCGCGGCTGGGCTGCTGGAAACTGAAGACCTGGCAACCCTGCGGATTGATTCCCGACATGACGTGGCGGATGGCCCCGTCCTTGCCTGCGGTATCCATCGCCTGGAAAATCAGCAATACGGAATAGCGATCGGACGCGTACAGCAGGCGTTGCAGCTTGGACATCTTTTCGAGATGTTCCGCCAACAGCTTTTGGTAGGCTTCCTTGGATGGGCAGAAAGATTCGGTTTTCGTCGCCCATTTCCGGAGGTTTACCTTTTCCCCGGGAGGGACCAGGAAATTCGTCGCATTGAGTTTCATTTCGGAGCTTTCGGTTAAACCGGAATTCCGAAAATACTTTTTTCGAGGTCGGATGGAAAATTTAACCGTGGTCATCCGGAAATCACTGTAATACGCCAAGGCGCATACCAAGGCGTGGTCGGCGTGCATCGACGCCCTGGACGGCTTCGTCTTTGTAGCGCCCGAGTACAATCATTCCCTGTCCGGCGCGCTCAAATCCTTGCGGATGAAGTAGCGGGATCGAATTATTCCGTCAAATGGAATAAGACGCAAGCCATGATGCGGATGTCGCGGTTTTCCCAGGTGATTTTATCATTGCGATCATTTGTGTTGGTGAATCCGTAAGAATAGCGGGCGTCGACGTTCAGATAGATGAATTTTTGGACCTGATAGCTTCCTCCCGCGCCGATTTCTCCCGCGAAGTTGAAGGTCGAGATGCTGTCGGCTTTCTGGGTTACGCCTCCGGTTACGCCTTCGCCGCTGAGGAAAATGCCCAAGCTCGGTCCCGCGAAAACGTAAGCATGCGCCTTCATGGCGCCGAATTTCGCTTTTACCAAGATGGGTAGCTCCAGGTAATTCATACTTGTTTCGGTTTTACTGGATAGGCCGAGAGATGTCGAGGTTTCGACGGCGCCTCTTTGCAAGTACATGGGCTCGAGCAATAGGCTATAGGGTTTGGTGACGCCCAGTTCGGCGCGGGCGCCGATCGCCAAACCGCTCTTGATCTCGGTCTTCACGGAAGACCCGGAAGGAACGTCCATGCTGCTATTGCCCAGGTTCAGTCCCCCGAGGGGTCCCACGCCGAAGGAAAGCGCCGAGGCCAATCCGGAAAAAAGCGACAATCCGGCCACGAGCGCGGAACGATAAGCAAGTACTCGATAAGAACGCATGCAATCTCCTTGTTGATTTGCGGAAGTGAAGCCGGTCGCCGGGAAGAAAAGCCGCAGAACGCGCCGCTTCGGATTCCGAAACGGAAAAGTAGCATCCATGAACCGGAAACCGGGAATTCTTTTTTGCCGGGATTGCCATCGGTGAGCCAAGGTCCCGCGCGCCGCCGCGCCTACAAGGTTGAATTCCGCGCGGCCCCGGGAAGCGACCGATCCGCTGGGAACGCTTCCGGGCCACGGTAACTCCTAAGTTACCCAGAAATCCGATCCTTGATCCAATTCCGGATGAAAGCCAATTCTTCGGGCACTATGGTATGCACCTTGGGATAGGCCTGGAAGGCCAGGTCCAGGCCCATGCCGGATAATTCGCGGCATTGCTCCGCGGTGCGCTCGAAGGGCAAGATCGGGTCCTGTAAACCGTGGGTCACCAGGAATTTCTGCCGCTTGGCGACGGCGGAAAAATTTTTGGGATATTCCTCCATGAACGCGATCCAACCCGATACGCCGCACACACCGCCCAAAACATGTTCCGTGCGGAGCCCCGCGTCGATGGCCACGAGGCAGCCCTGGCTGAAACCGAAAAGGAGAATGTCCCCGGGCGCGATTCCTTGCGCGATGAGTTCTTCGATGAGCCCCAGTACCAAGCCGCGGCTGCGCAAAATGCCTTGGAGCGCTCCACCCAGGAACACGCCACCGCCGGTCAAGTCGAACCAGGAGTAGCCGCCGTAATAATCGTCGGGGGCGTTGACGAGCAAATAGGATAGTTGCGGGAGACGGAGCTCGGACGGCATCCACGCGTAGCCATCCAAGGAATCGCCGAGGCCGTGGAAAACGACCATGACTTTTTCGACGGGGCCGGGTTGGGTGGCGGGCAGGTACCGGTGAGTGAAACGCGAAGTGGTGAGCATGGCGGGCCTTTCGTGGGCGGGATGAAAATTAGCAATCGTATCCGGACACGGTGGGAGGCCGCCCCAGAGGTGAGGTCAGGAATTTTAGTGGATTTGTTACGGTTGGACAGGGCGGTCCTGGTATTCCGAGGCGCCTTCCAACCGGGTCCGTAAAAAAAATCTTCCGAGCAATTCGAAGCCGTTTTCCTCGGGATGGACGCCGGAGTTATCCCCCGAAGAATAGAAATCACATGTCCATTTCTTTTTTCCCGGATTCCAGTCCATCGTAAAATACCGGGTTCGCGTTCCGCCGCTGTCATCAACGACAATCGACGCGATGGCCCTCTCTCCCCATCCGCGGACCGATCTGTTCGATCAAGCCCTTCCGGTTCAATCCGGCGATGGCGGGTTTGTTGAAGTGCACGAGCGCTGAATTCAAGAGGAGAAGGAAAAATATCAAACCGACGAAAACAAGCGCGACTTTCTTGGGAGTGCCTGTTAACAATATCTCATGGCTCATGGTCTTGGGAATGTACATCCATGGAGGTTTGCCGGTAAGAGGCCGCAGGGTGTGCGCCTACCGCGACCGCGGAGCTCGCGTGGATCCGCGCATATAAAGGCTTATCCCGAAAACCGGGGAACATTCGCTGCGTTCGATTCGTCAAAAATCGGATGAGCAAGTAGTTTGAAAATCAGTATTAACCATTCTATGCGCGATATTTCAAAACCAGTCGGAATGGGGCCTGCTTTCCCCGCGGAATTGACGATGCCCGAAATGACCATGCCTGAAACACCGATGCCTGAAGTGCGGACGCTGGAAAATCCGGCCCCTGCGGCCCGGAAAAGTTTTTTGAGCGAGGCGATTTGCTACCGGCTCTCCGAAAAAGCGGAGCGCGTTCGTTGGCGCATGGAAGATGTTCCGTGGGCGGAAATCAAACCGGGAACCGTCAGTCCCGAGTGGCTGGAATTAATCCGCCAAAGCGCGTATTCCGAATTGACCACGTTCACGGCCAGCCAACGCTTCCTCAAGGATTTTTGGGACGATGCGGATTTTTCGCAATGGGTTTCGGTTTGGTTTTATGAGGAAATGCGCCACCCGCAAGCGCTGCTCAAATGGCTGGGACATTTCGGCGTGACGGTGGATGCGGAGTTCATGCTGCAAGGCCGGGGTACGGCGCCGTTCATGAAATCGCGCATGGGGACCTTGGTCTCGAACATCATTTCGGAAATGGTGGCTGCCACGAATTACCACAGCTTGCACGTGCACAGCCCGGAACCCGTGCTGGCCGGCATCGCCTTGAACCTGAGTAATGATGAGGCCCGGCATGCGAGCAGTTTTTACGCTTACGCCAAAATCCATCTGGCCCGATCGCAAAATCCAGAACGTGATCGCCGTGACGCATTGAAGGTCCTGTACCTGTGGTTCCAGGATAATGATCGCGTCAAGCATCCGGTGAATGAATTCCTGGGAAGGCAAGCGGCGAGTTCGGCCGACGGATCCTATCTACGTCATGCGCAGCAAGTATTCGGCGCGGTCAAGCTGCGGGCCTGTAAAAGGATTGGGAAGCTGGTCGGGCTTGCCATCGCAACGCCGGAGGATGTCCTCCGCCATCTCGGTTAATCGCGGAGGAAAAATGGATCGTCGCAAAGCCATCAAATTAGGATTGGGAGTCACCGTAGGGACGACCTTGGGCACGACCACGGGCTGCGCGCCCGGGGCGCGTGGGGTGGGCGGGGTGGGCGGTGCGCGCGAGGTGGCGCAGGGACACACGCCCGAGAATATGGATGATTACCTGGCGAACCTGGATTCGCAATTACGGCGGGTCCGCGAGGGTCGGTTCGTGGAGGGCTTCACGGCCCAGGCCACGGGAAAAGAAATCACGCTCGGGCTGCGCGATGCGATTGCGCCCCAGGAAACCCTGTTTCAAAATATTCTCCACACCTTGGTGCTCACGCAGTCCTTCCGGGATATTTCCGAAGCGGGACAATACCATCCCGGCATGCAAAAGCGCATGGCGGACAATATCGATTCCATGAACGCGACGGTTTTCCAAGTGAACGATATGCTGGCCAACCTCACTCCGCAGCAACGGGAGGCCACGCGGGAGACTTTGCGTAAGCACCCCGGACTGGCCATGCGCCTGGGGGAATCGTTGGACGAGCAGGCCGCGCTGGCGGGAGTCACTACCGCACGGAGGATCCAGCTCCGATCCATCATGACGCAAACGTCCTTCCGTTTGACCCACAATGATCCCGGCGTCGTCATCGACGAGTACGTGAATAAGGTGCGCCGGGCCACGGAGCCCGGCAAGGCGGAAATTTCCGCGTCGCAAAACACCGCGTATCTGGGCAGCGAAGCGTTCTGGCGCTACCGGGATCAATTGGCATCGGCCCAGGGCGGCACGGGGCCAAGTTCCGAAAACCGGGACAAGGAATTCCATGGGCCGGGAAGCGGTACGGTCAGGACCGGCGTCACCATGATGGGCATCGGCGCGGTGACCTTCGGCCTCAGCGCGATATTCGTCTCCAACGGCGTATTCCCCTTCGTGTTCGGAATGACGGTGGGAGCGGTACTATTCGCCATCGGACTCATTGCCTTGATCGTCGGCGCGATTATCGTAGCTGCGAATAGTTAGCCGGAAGCGATTGAATCCTATGGATGCCGTCATCACCGGTATGGGCTCCGTTTGCGCGCTCGGACGTGGAATCCCGGCGCTTTGGTCCGGAATCGCGGCGGGGTTGGACGGCATCCGGAACATCGAACGCTTTTCCGCCGAAGACTTCAAATCCAAAATCGCCGGGATGGTTCCGGATCGGAATTCGATTGCATTCGCGGGGATTTCCATAACCGATCTCAACCTGGAATTCGCTTTGGACGCGGCCCGGGAAGCTTGGAACATGGCCGGGCTCGACGACTCTGGAATACCGCGCCACCGGATCGCTTTGGTGTTGGGAACCAGCTTGGGCGATTTCAAGCAGCCGCTGCATGTCATGACGGAAACCCTGGCGGCGCGTTTGGGCCTGGAGGGGCCGGCGCTGACGGTGTCGACGGCGTGTTCCTCGTCGACCAATGCCCTGGGCCTGGCCATGGACTTGTTGCGCCAAGGGTTCGCGGATGCGGTGCTGGCGGGCGGCACGGATGTGTTGAACCCGACCATGCTGGCGGGTTTCAATTCCCTAGGCGTCCTGAGCGAGGGGAAATGCGCGCCCTTCAGCCTTCCCTTCGGCACCACTTTGGGAGAGGGATCGGGCTTCCTGGTTTTGGAAAACTCCTCCACCGCCCGGCACCCGGCGCCCGACACCGTAGTGTCGCGGCGCCGCGGCGCACGGCGACAGGGCATCGAAGTTTTTGGCCGCTTGGCCGGGTACGGATTATCCGGGGATGCTTTTCATGAAACCTCGCCGGACCCTACCGGCGCGGGCGTGGCGCGGGCCATATCCGGCGCGCTGGAACATGCGGGACTCACGCCGGAAAAAATCGCCTATGTTAACGCGCATGGTACGGGGACTTCGGCCAATGATCCGGCGGAGTGGCGCGCCCTTTTGAACGTGTTCGGAGACCGGGCGCGGGAAATTCCGGTCAGCTCTACGAAAAGTTATTTGGGGCATGCGCAAGGAGCCTGCGGCGTGCTGGAACTGCTGGTGACCTTGTTGTCCATGCGGGCCCAGGCCGTGCCGCCCACCTTGCATTACACGACGGCGCGCAAGCATGCGCCCGCGGATCCGGTTTTCGCCCCGAAGCCCAGGCCGCATGTCGGAGAATATTCCGTATGCACCAACTCCGCTTTCGGCGGGGCCAACGCCGCGGTAGTGGTCGGCCTGGCCGCAACGGAAAGGCTGTCCGCATCGGAAGACGCGGTTGCCGTTGCGGTTACCGGGAAAAAATCCGTGCGCGTCACGGGCGTCGGAGCGATTGGTCCGCATGGATGGGATGCGAAAGCCATCCTGCCGGCCATCCGCGCAGGCCGCCGCATCAATGCGGGCCGGGTTCCGGAGTTCTCCTGGTCCGAGCATGCGCCGAATATCGATCCGCGTGGATTGGATCCGTCCTCGCGCTTCTTGACCGCCGCGACGCGCCTGGCCATGGATGATGCGGGATTGAGGGTGAAGAAAACCCGCAACGACAGGATGGGATTGATGATGGGCATCAATTACCCTTCGCCGGAAAGTTCCCGCGCGCTGGACAAAAGCATCCAGGTAAACGGCTTGCCCCGTTTGTCCACTACCGCATTCTCGCGCATGGTTTTGAACGCTCCGGCTGGCACCTGCTCCAAGTTGCTTGCGCTGGGAGGGCCGCTCAGCACGGTCAGTACGGGATCCGGATGCGGACTCGCCGCCATGATTTACGCCGCTGACTGGCTCCGGAATCGGAACGACGCCGATTGCCTCGTGGCCGGCGGCTTGGATGAATTCGATTTGGGCGGAGAGGGGGAGACGGGTTTCCAAACCGGGGAAGGCGCGGCTTGCGCGGTACTTTCCAAGGCGGATGATTCCGGGCCCAGGGCTATGTCCATTGAGGTCGCGGGGTGGGGGTTGGCCGGCCGGGGACGATTTGCGGAGGCGGTGGCCATGGCCTGCCGTTCCGCCGCCTGCGAGGAAAAAAAAATCGCGGTCGCCTTCGGATCGGGATTGCAAAATTATTGTCCGGAAAAAACCATAGTGGATCCGGAACCGGCGTTTGGAAACGGACCCGCCTTTACGTCCGCCCTGGCCTTTCTCGCGGCCGTCCAATGGTTGCGGGAAGGAAAATCAGAAACCGTTCTGGTGGCCGACGCGCAAGGTCGCTCGGTCACTTGCGCGATTATATTGTCACGATTGTAATCAAAAGGAATCTGGGATGAATGGAATTCGCGAGCACATCGCCGCCCGGCGGGTTGTGCTGGATAAATTGCGCGGCGCGTTGATTGAACGGCTGCAAATCGACAGGGCGCCGGAAGAAATGGATCCGGACGTGGCCTTGTTCGGCAGCGGCTTCGGGTTGGACTCGCTGGACGCCGTGGAGCTGGTCGTATTCCTGGAAACGGAATTCGGCGTGAAGGTCCCGGAGGCCGCACCTTATCTATTGACGGGTTCGATGCGATCCCTGAATACCTTGGCCGATCTGGTATTATCCCAACCGAAGGCGGACGCGCATGTCGCTTGAAACTGAAGTCCGCGCCATCCGGTTGGCCGTGGCCCTGTCCGAATTGCCTGGCCGCGTTTGCCTACGCCTGGCGGGAAAAAGCGTCGAGTCCCTGCTCAATCGCATCTGCCCTTGCGATCTCTTCATCCGGGATGGGCAAATGCAACAAACCCTGTTCCTGAATGATGATGGCAATCCCCTCGCCGATGTTTTCGTATGCGCCGATGGCGAAGATTTCCTTCTGCTCGCGGAAGGGTTGACCGCGATCGGCCTGACTGAATACCTACGGACAAGTCAAAATTCCGAAGAGGAAATTCGCATTACGGATCTCACATCCGATCATTCGCTGCTTTCGCTCAACGGCCCCTATGCCTGGGAATTGCTGTCGGAAGTCATTTCCACCGAAATCATCGGGCTTCCATTCTCAGCCTTTTATCACGGCGAGGATTTCACCTGCTTCCGCACCAGCGCCACGGGAGAATTTTCCTATGAACTGCTAATCCCGCGCGACCAGGCTGACAAATGGCGGGAGCGGATTTTGAAAATCGGAAAAGTTTTCGATTTGGAAAACGTCGGCGCCGAGGCGCTGCGGCTATGCGCCCTGGAGAATTTCGTTTTTAATATCCATGCGGATGCGATTGGCGATGTCACGCCCTTGGAGCTCCAATTACAATGGCGGGTTTCGTATAAAAAAACCTACCCCGGTTCCGCCGCCTTATTGGAAAGGCGAAAACACTACACGCATCGCGCCGTGCTCGTGGCTGCGACGGCGGAAATGAAAAATGGCGATCGCGTGCGCATCGAAAATCGGGATGTCGGAATATTGCTGAATACGGGATATTCCTTCGATCGGAAAGAGTGGCTGGGCCTGGCGCTGGTGGATCGCGATTGGGCGTATTCGGATGTGCCGGTGGAATGCATGCCGGGCATAACCGGCCTAATCGGCCTAATTGGCCTAATTGGCATAATTGGCATAAACGAACAGGGCGTCACCGCCCGGGCTATCGCCTCCCAGGACATGACCGCGCCGGCCATTGCCTCACCGGGTACAGCCTCTCCGGCCCGCATCATTTCCGCTCCGGCCATCAACAACCGCAGCCTCTTCGTGGACCCGCAGCGGCATACCTACGCCGGCCGCGGCGAAAAAGTTTTCCCATCCCTGATCCACGGGTGGCCGCAATGACCGCCCCGGTAACACGTACGGTACTGGTCACGGGCGCGTCACGCGGGTTGGGGCGCGCCATCGCCGTGGCGTTCGCCAAAACGGGCGCCTTCGTCTACGTGGGTTTCCACAACCGGACGGACAAGGCGGAGGAAACCTTGGCGGCCATCCAGGAGGCGGGTGGCGCGGGTGAACTGTGCCCATTTGATGTACGTCAGCCGGACAAAGTACAGGCCGCCGTGGAGTCCATTGTGCGGGCGCGCGGGCGCTTGGACGTGCTGGTGAACAATGCCGGCGTGGTCCGCGACAGCTTATTCGCGACCTTGACCCGCGAGGATTGGACGGAAACCCAATCGGTCAATCTGGACGGCGCCTTCCATTGCTGCCGAGCGGCGGTGAAATCCATGTTGGTGAACAAACAAGGGGCGATCATCAATGTCGGATCGATCGCCGGATTGCATTCCAGCCCGGGCCAATCCAATTATGCCGCGTCCAAGGGCGGGCTCTTGGCCTTGACTAAAACCCTGGGTTCCGAATTGGCTCCCCTGGGCATCCGCGTCAACGCGGTGGCGCCGGGCCTCCTGGCCACCGGCATGGCGGCTCGCATGGATAGGCGGCTCGCGGAGGAAACGAAGAAGCGCATTCCCCTGGGCCGTTTCGGCGAAGCGCGTGAAGTCGCGGACGTGGTGGTTTTCCTGGCCTCCGAAGCCGCCGCTTATATCATCGGACAGATCATCGTCGTGGACGGAGGACTAACGGGTTGAAAAAGGCGAAGTCATGAATCCGGTCGAAGCGAATCGTAAAAAGTTGATCCTGGGGGCCGAAGTGATCCAACTTCTCATACCCCATCGGCGTCCCTTGCTCATGGTGGACGGCATCCTGGCTTATGCGCGCGGGGAACAGCCGACCTTATGGGCCAAGCGCATGGTGTCCGCCAACGAAGAAATTTTCGCCGGGCATTTTCCCGACCTGATGCTCTGGCCCGGCATCTATACGCAGGAAGGCATGGGTCAAACTTGTTTGCTTTTGCAAATCCTGGAATTCTTCATGGACTACTGGGAAAAGCTCGGCAAGGATCCGGAGGAAATCCTATCCGCGCTGCGCAACCTGGAAATAAAATACCGCATGCATCCCGGTTATCGTCCCGAAAATTCCGCCTGCCTGGACGTGTTCGGCAAGCAGCCCAAAAGCAATCCGGGCATGAGCGGCGCGGTGGACTTGCGCTTCCATGAGCCGGTCTTCGCGGGGCAATGCCTGGAGTTCAAGGTGAGCAAAACCCATCGCATGGACAGCATCGTCCGCTTCGATGTGGAGGCCGTCGTGGAAGGCCGGTTGGTCGCCAAAGGAAAAATGACGGGAGTCATGAAAACGCCTTTGCCGGAAATGCCGTAAGGAGTGTCGCCATCAAATGTTGGCGTTGAAAACGCCTTCGGCTTGGATATGGACCCCGTGCTTACGGACCTGGGAAGGTCCGGCATGGCCCGCCTTGCCCGCCTTTGCGCGTACGCCGTGCCGATGATTCTCACACTAATTTTTTCCGGGTGCGCGCCCACTTTGATTTGGACTTCCAAATCCCCCGACAGACGGCACAGCGTCACGGTCCAACAATCCGGTTCCCATCAGGAAGTATGGGTGGACGGAGAAAAAATCGGAAGTCATCGCGGCCTAGCCTTGTCGACTTTCGCTTGGAGCCCAAATGGAACAGAGTGGGCCTATGCGGCCCGCGACGATCGACAATGGCACATGGTTCGTAACCTCGGAACGGTTCGAGAGGTTCGCAAGGTCCAGAATGGCCTGGCAAAGATCACTAATGGCCGTAACGGCGGAAATGATCAACGCCTCGGCGATTGGGACGGAATCGGTGACGCGCGATTCTCGCCGGTAGGCAAGCATTTGGCTTACACGGCGGAACGGCAGGGACAATGGCATGTGGTCGTCGATCAAGACGTCGGCCCGGAATTCGACGCCATCCTGTCCGGATCGCTGCGCTTCGATTCGGAGGGAAAACATTTCGCCTATGCGGCGCAGCGCGGGGATAAAACCACGGTCGTTCTCGATCAATCGCCAGGACCATTTTACGATGGCATCGCATCATTGACTTTCGACCCCAAGGGACATTTGGCCTATGCCATGCGCCGGGACAACCAGGCCTTCGCGGTATATGATGGGAAAGTCGGTCCGGCCTTTGACGCCATCACCGAAATGATTTTCTCTCCCAGCAACGATATCCTGGGCTATGTCGGACGCCGCCGGGAAAATTGGCATGCCGTGATCGAAGGGATCGAAAGCAAACCCTATGCGCGCATCCGCGACTTGACCTTCAGTACCGACGAACTCTCGACCGCATTCGTCGCCCGCGAAGTTGGCGAAGATGGTAAAGGCGGGATAGGCGGAGATGATCGGGCAGGCGGTGAAGAATTCGTCGTGCAGGACGGCGTTCCCGAGCGAAGGGGGTTCGTGTCCATCCGACCCGGATCGTTGACTTTTTCTCGAGGTAACGACCAAGCTACCTATATCGCCGTGCGACCCGACAAAAAATTGGTTCTCGTATTCGACGGGGAAGCGAGCGTTGCATGGGACGAAATCTCCGGACCCCGGCGCAGCGCGGACCTGGCGCATATCGGCTTCGCGGCCAGGGCGGGCGCGGTCTGGAGCGTTTTGGCGGACGGAAAAAAAATCGCGGAGGAGAGTTGGGCCGGACCGCCGGTATTCGGCGCCGGTGGGGCAATGGCTTATCCCGCGCGCAGGAATGGAAAGGAATCGGTCATCGTTTCCGGAAAGACTTATGCCTTCGATTTAGTCCTGGAGGACTCCATCCTGTTCGGGCCCGATGGGCGCCATTGGGGTTGCATAGCCGGTTCGCGCTTGAGCAAAGGATTTTTCTTTGTCGTCGACGGGGTGAAGCGGAGGGAATTGGATGTGCGGGAAATCGTAGGATTGAACCAGGGGGGTGATTCCGCGAACCAGGAGAAAATCATCCAAGCCTGGGTTTCCGCCGAGATAACCCTGGCGACATCTCCCTCGCAATGATACGGGTGTAATCAAGGAGAAGTTTTCTCGCAAACCTCCCATCGGAATCCCAGAGCTTCCTTCGCCTCAGGTAATCCCATCGCAGCCGGGAAAATCTGATCCGGAGTCAGCAGGCCGCTTGGCCTATTTTTAAACTGTTCCAATGTTTTCAGATTTTCCGACCCATCCAATTTTTCCAACCCATCAAACCCATCCACCATTTTCATCTTCACCAGAATCTCGATTAGCCTCCGCACCAACCAAACGGAAAAACCATAGGGATCCCGTCCATGCAATTTCGCGACGCGTAGTTCCCCCTCTTCATTCCAGGCCTGGAGCGCAACAGTGAACAGGTGCTTGGCCCGTTCCGCCGCCGTGGGCTGGGTGCGCGGACGGCGCGATACTCCGGCATTCAGAGAGGCGTCGCCACCGGCGCCCGTATCCAGAAAGCGGGCAGCCCCTTCCGACACCAGGGCATAGCTGGCGCATGCATGCAAGCCATACCGACGTGGCAGCAAAACGATTTCCGGCAAGGGACTCAACAAGGCCGCCTTGCCCGGAAAGCCCGCAGGCAAATCCACATTCACGACCCACTCGTCGCGAGAGGCGATACGCAAGGCTCCCTCGGTGAATAATTTTTTCGGCTCCCCGCTGATCAGGCGCGCGCTGGCGCGCGTGCCGGGAGAAAATCTGGAATCGGTGTGCGAGTAATAGGAATTGATTTTGGTCGCGCGCCAGCCATCGCTCAAGAGCGTTTCCGCCAACCACAAAGCCGGTACCGATTCAAAGCCGCAGGCCGGTACGCGCAGTCCTCGCCATGCCTGGGTTTGGAGATCCACGCGTCGCAGCGCATCCTCGACAACCGAATATTCGCCGCAAACATCCAACGAAATCCCGTCCCATGCGGCCCATCGATCGACAAAGGCCGGCGGCAAGGCAGCGTAAGGCCCGGCGGTTTGTACCAGCAAGTCGATGCGGGGAAAAAAGTTTTCCAGATCTTTCGCGCTTTCGGGATCGACGACCATTATTTCCAGGCCTTGGGCCCAAGCGTTTTTCAACGCGTCCAACTTGGCGGCATCGCGTCCGGCCAGTAAAGGTCGGAAACCCGCATCGATCAAGGCCCGGCCAATCAATTGGCCGCTGAATCCATAGGCCCCATATATCGCCAATCGCATATTTAGGCCGCCTTCACAATCTTTTGTCACGGGTCGCGCGCAAAATCAAATGGTCATACCGGTGATGGCCGCCCTATGGGGCGCCCAAGGGGCCTCATGATGTCTCCCCTGGGCGCATAGATAAATCGAAGCCCCTTTCCCGTCAATGTCCCGGTTTCCAGCGCCTCGCGGAAATAGAATGCGACTCTTATCACATCCATATTTCTCGGCTTTTAGTTTCGAATTCCGGGAAAATTTGAGATTGGAAATGATGGGTTGAAAACGGATCGCCCCGGATCGGGCTTTTGATTCTTGACGGGAAAGGGGCTTCAACGTACCTCTTCACCTAGGCTGGGATTACGATTACAGAGGAGATGGAAATGGCAAGCATGAAAAAGCCGCGGAGATTTCTTGGCGGTTTGTCGTTGTGCGCTTGGATCGGGATCATCGGCTGAAATTCCGATTCCGGCGGAAACAAGGCGGCCCCGAACAGCGATCTCCCTGCGGCGGCTTCGACGCTCACTTGCGCGATTTCCAAGTGCCCGAACGCGAATAAAATTTTCGCCAATGAAAATCAGTGCGATACGATTTGGAGTGGATCCTGCGCCAAAGAGTATAAGGCCTATCAGAAGTGCTATTTGGATCACGAAAAGTGCGGAAGCGATGGTCAAGCGACCACCGAGTCAACCGCCGCTTGCGATTCGTTGACCAAGGCCTTGACCCTTTGCAACGCTGTGTATTAAGGGCCCGTTAAGAAAGCCCCCGCGCCTACCGCGACCTCAGGGCCTGCGCCTACCGCGACCACGGAGCCCGCGTGGATTCGCGCCTATATAAACTTATCCCGAAAACCCCTGACGTTGGGTTCCCGCGATTCGACTACAGCGAAAATCTCAGTCCTATGGACGCCGAATATTTCGGAGCGAGTTGCACGCCGTTGACGTCCTGGAAAATCGGCAGTTGCATGAACCCGTATACGGAGACCGGATTCAAGACGGGTGCAACGACGCCGGGACTGATGTACACCAAGGTGCCGCCCGTGCTGACTTCATCGGCATTGGCGCCGACATCGTGATCGACGTGCCGGGCGTTCAATTGTAACTGCGGATTCACGGCGGAAAATCCCATGTAGCGCAACCCCAGATTGAAATTTACGCCATCGCCGGGAAGGAAGTGGTCGCGTGCATACAGGGATTTTTGGTAAATCGCTTGCGCGAAGTAATTCCAATTTTTACTAATCCCGTCGAAGTAGTAGATTCCCACAATCGCGTCTGTAGTTCCGGTGCCGGGCTGCAATCCCCGGTCTATATCCGCATCGCCGGGAGCGGCGGTGTCGGTGGAGTTGCCGGTTTCCGTGAAGCTGCCGGTGGGCAATTTCACGCCGAGAAACACGCCGAGGTTGTGCGCAACGGGAAGGAAACTCTGGTAGCGGATCACGGCCTTGACATCGCCGATATTGGAGGTCTTGGAAGCGTATTGGCCGCCTCCGACCCCCGGGGTCGCGCCGTCCGAAGCCGTGCCCAGCGTACTGTGATTGCGAATGATGTAGGGCAAAGTAAGATTCAGGCCCAACTCGGGATTGAGGTTGTATTCCAACCCCAGCGTGACGTAATGGTTTTCCGTGAACTTTTCCACCTCCTGCGGATCGCCGTCATTGACGATGCGGCTGGCGGCGGAAGCGGAAATCGCGTCGGTCCCACTGCGCAATTGATCCTGGTTCAGATAATCGTAACGGAGATCAAACTTCCATCCCCGCGAAGTGGTGAAACCCAGGCTGCCCCAATCCGAACTGAGGGTGCAACCGCAACTGGCGCAAGCCGAAACCGGCCGCGGCGCCATCCACGCGATGCCGGATAGGATCGCCGTGACTTGAAGAATATTTGTAAATCGCATCATTACTCCTGAATTTTAATTTTGAAAATCGTGAATGAAACTCCGCGTCAAGGCG
The DNA here is from genome assembly GCA_017881725.1 of Fibrobacteria bacterium. Taxonomy (GTDB): domain Bacteria; phylum Fibrobacterota; class Fibrobacteria; order UBA11236; family UBA11236; genus Chersky-265. Next base: position 14,848 of record JADGQO010000214.1, on the reverse strand, counting down.
GATCGATATGGATGGGACGCGCGATTTGCAACGTCCAGGGAATGGGCGGGACAGAATGCGGGCGCAAGGGTCGTATCCCCAAACGCATTCCGCATGACCATCGCGCGCTCCGGCGCTTCGACCCACGGGCGTTTCGACCCAGGGCGACACGACGTCCGCGCGGACTATTTCAACAACTGTTAAACGATGGGGACTTTTTGCGGGGGCTCGCGATCGGCGGACATCAGCGCATCGGTGCGGGCGGTGATGGGTAGAAGGGTTTCCAAGCCGGGGACGAGAGTCCAGCGAGATTCCAACACGAATAACGGCGGTGCGGAAGGCGCGTCATGGGTGGCTTTAGACGTGCAGGCCGTGAGTGCCGGCTCATTGAGGGTTCCTTCATATTCAGACTCAGCATCCGCGGGCTTCCAGGTTTTAGGACACAGGCAATCCTTTGGGCAGCCCAGGGGATGATGCGGACAAATGGCAACGCCCATGGGAATGGCTTCGGCCTGCGGAAGGTCAATGTCCGCTGGACCGATATTTTGGCTCAAGTCGGAGGAATCCTTTTGGAATGCGCGGGAAATTTCTCTCCAGGCATCCCATCCGGAGGTGATGGATTGCAGCGCCATGGTCAAGGCGATCATTGAAAACCCCAGGACTTTCAAGCGCCTGAGAGAAAGGGCGACGGCCTTTGGAAATGATTTCCTCACGGACCGCAAAATAGTAATCGAAGACAATCGGTTGATTTGATCTGACAAAGTTGCGGGAACTTGGAACTGGCAGGCCCCCATGCGGATTGATATTTCATGGCGCGCGTTCCCTGGTTTTAGAGCTCAGAAGAAGATAGTTTCCCCCTTACCCAAACGAGGAGCATCCCATGGCCGGCAAAGTGAAACCCATTCCCGATGGCTACCACACTCTCACCGCGTACCTCAGCATCCGTGGCGCGAATCAAGCCATCGAGTTCTACAAGCAGGCGTTCGGCGCGGAGGAAATCCTCCGCATGCCCATGCCGGGAGGCAAGGTGGGACATGCCGAATTGCAGATCGGCACCTCGCGGCTGATGCTGGCGGACGAATTCCCGGATATGCCGGATGCCGTGACTGCGAGCCCGGCGGCCCTGAAAGGAACCACTTTCGCATTCAACCTGTACCTGCCGGACGTGGACGCTACTTTCGCCCGGGCCCTGAAGGCCGGGGCCAAGGAGCGGCGACCTGTGAAGGACCAATTCTATGGGGACCGGAGCGGCACTGTGGAAGACCCCTTCGGGCATATCTGGATCCTCTCCACGCACACCGAGGACATTACGTCGGAAGAAATGGACAAGCGCATCGCGGCCATGCCGCAGGGGTGAGGCACAAGGTGGGCGTCGGCTTACGCCACCTACCCATCATGGCCCACCGTAACGACCACGTTACCCCGCTTGCGACCGGTATCCACGTACGCATGGGCGTCGCGCATCGCCGCGAGCGGATACACCCTATCGATCACCGCCCGGTGCTTCCCGCGTTCGACCAACTCCTTGATCTCCCGCAATTCCGCGAGCTTGTTGATGGACATGGCGAATATCGCCTTCTTCCCCGCGCCGAAGGCGGTCCATAACGTGGCCGCAATGGCTTCCACGCTCATTACGGTCACCAGGTAACATCCCGGTTTCCTCAAACTTCCCCTGCACTTCGCGAACGAGAGTTTGCCCACCGTGTCGAAGATGATATCGTAGGCATCCTTCTCGCGCGTGAAATCCTCGCTGCGGTAGTCGATTACGCGATACGCGCCCAGGGACTGCGCCAACGCGTGGTTCGGCGCGCTGCACACGGCGGTGACCTCGGCCCCGAAGGATGTGGCCAACTGCACGGAAGCGGTGCCGATGCTGCCTGAAGCTCCGTAAACCAGGACACGATCTCCGGCTTTGATTCCAGCCTTGCGCAGGAAAAAAAGCGCCGTGGTTGGGCCATCCACCAAAGCGGCGGCTTCTTCGTAGGACGCATTGACGGGCATCGCGATTATAGAGGCAGTATCCGGTACGCAAATATATTGGGCGTATCCACCGCACTGGAAACCGGTGAAACCGAATACCCGGTCTCCGATCTTGAATCCGCGCGCACCATCGCCCAAGCCGACAACCTCCCCGGCCAGCTCCAATCCCAGCACTTTCCGTTTGGGGCGTGTGAGGCCGAGCACCAACCTCCCGAACCAGGGCTTGCCCTGGCGCATCATGGCTTCCGCCGCAGTGACCGAGGTCGCGCGAATCCGAATCAGGATTTCGCCCGGCTTCGGGATTGGCGTGGGGATCTCGCGCACTTGCAAGACCTCGGGAGATCCGTAACGTTCATGGACAACTGCCTGCATATCCAACTCCTTCCATAGTGGGGTACCGATCATCCGTAATGGGGTTACCCATCATTTACCTTCCGGAACGGCACGCGCGCCGCATGTCGGTGATAGGTATTGTCTTTTCCGGAATTCGTTTCCATTACCTACGTTTTCGATTTTGATCCGGGCGTCGGCGCGCCTGCGGCCTTCATCAACATGTCGCTTCCGAAAATCGGGCATGACATGATCATGGGCTTGGCCCGGGGCGCGGAGGCAACGGTAGCTGCGACGGTGGCCACAGCGACAACAGCGGCGGCGACGATGGAGAAATGAACGGCGTGGAATCGATAGGGAGCGGACGATGAATGATTTTTTTCGGATCGAATCCATCTCGCAAATCCACCAGTTATTGGGACTTGAAAAGCCCCGACATCCGCTCATCACTATCATCGAGGCCGCCGACCTGAAGGGCGTGCCGCTTCCAGAATTCGGCGGTAAGGTGCGTAACGAGTTGTATCTGGTGAGCCTGAAGAACGGCACGGAGTGCAAATTCATTTACGGGCGGGAGAGCTACGATTTTCAGGAAGGCACGGTCATCTTCCTGGCGCCCGGACAGGTGGTGGCGCCCTCGAACGAGCCGACAGGCCCCAGCGGCGATACCGAATTGGGTTGGATGTTATTCTTTCATCCTTCACTTATCCACGGGACGCAGCTGGCGAAGAAGATGCGCGAATATTCCTTCTTCTCCTACCGGGCCAATGAGGCGCTCCACGTGTCGGAACAAGAGCGTACGGAGCTGGCCACTCTCCTTAACCTGATCAAAATAGAGTACGGGCGTAACCTCGATGTTTACAGCGCCGGAATCATCCTCTCCAACCTGGAACTCTTGTTCAGTTATTTTCAGCGCTATTATGGCCGCCAATTCCTTACGCGCGGTTGCGTGAACCGCGATGTACTAACGCGTTTCGAAGAGGTTCTGGATCTGGGTTTCGCCGGCGAGGGCCCTAAGACTTTGCCTACGGTGAAAGCCTGCGCCGAGCGGCTGGGTTATTCCCCCAACTACCTCAGCGATCTGCTCAAGAAGGAGACGGGAAAATCCGCCCAGGAACATATCCACGCGCGCTTAATCGAAAAGGCGAAAGATCTTTTGCTGGGGACGCAGGATCCGGTCAACCGGGTCGCGTACGCGCTGGGCTTCGAATATCCGCAGCATTTCTCGAAGCTGTTCAAGAACGCCACCGGCCTTACCCCAGGAGAATTCCGGCGCGGCCCTCCGGCATAGGTACGCGTGGGCGCGGATCGACGCGGGCTCCGTGGTCTCGCTCGGCGCGGCCGCGTTAGCCGCGGTCCCTGCGGCCACCGAAAATCTCGGCGCTTGGCCTCCGGTTAATGCGCTGGTGAGATGGTCTTTAGAGGTGGATTAGGCATTGCTAGCGCGCCAACTCCGCCTTGCTAGATGCTCCGTGCAGCCCCTTGGAAACCTTGCTTTGCCGGTTGCCGAGTCGCCTTGGCACCCGAATTCCGGGTCCGTGGTTTCAGCGCTCGACCTCGGCTTCGAAATCCATTTTTTGAGACACCCAAATGAATCAAATTGATTCTCTTCATTAACAAATGATTGAATTTAGGGAATTTAAGATCTCTTAACCCTTTATTTATATAATACTTACGATTTTAAAATATTTCGTATTGAATCACATTTTTAATTGAGTAGATTAAAGCCTCACTAAACGGTGAGGTTGTCGCCCTTGGAAAACGTCAAGCTGCCTTCCATCTTCGGGTATCTGGATTACCGGAAGTTTTTGGCGGACGCCTTTGGGGCCATGCAGCTGGCCGATCCAAAATATTCGTACCGGCAATTTGCCCGCGACGCGGGTTACGGCAGCCCGAATTTTCTGCAGCAACTTAAAACCGGTTCGCGCAAGCTCAACCTGTTGGCGCTGGAAGGCACGGTTCGCGCCTTGAAGCTGAACAAGAAGGAAACCGAATACCTTCGCATCTTGGTGAGCTTCGACGAGGCGCGCAGCTACGAGGAAAGGGAACGGTATTACCAAAGCCTTCTCAAGATGAGGAGCCGCGAGGCGGTCAAGCCGGTCGAGCACAAGCAATTCCAATATTTCTCCCAATGGTACCATCCCGTGGTGCGCGAACTCGTCGTAGGCGACGAATTCAATGGCGACCCCGAACGCATCGCATCCCACATCGTACCCTCCGTCACCAGCGCGCAAGTTGAAAAGTCCATCGCCCTGTTGGAAGAACTCGGCCTCATCCGGAAAGACGCCGCGACCGGAAAGTGGATTCAGGCGGAGACGATCATCAGCACGTCTTCCGAAGTTTCGTCCATCGCCCTCAAGGGTTTTCACAAACGCATGATCCAACTCGCCGGCGAAAGTATCGACCGGTTTTCCGGAAAGGAGAGGGACGTGCGCGGGCTCACCGTTGCCCTGAGCGGGGAAGGTTATGCCCAAGCGAAAGGGAAGATCGAATCCTTGTGGGAGGAAATCATCGTGTTGGCCCAGCAGGAAAAAAACCCGGACAAAGTTTTTCAAGTCAATTTCCAGATTTTCCCGGTCACGAAATCCGCGGGCAAAGGACCGGAACCCCTTTAGCCGCCCTAAGCGCGGAACTTCAACCCCAACCTACTTGGCGAATCAAATGAAGATCAAAACACTTTTCGGAAAAATCGGGATTGCCGCCTCGCTGGGGGCTCTGTGGCTTTTCGCGTGCACGGGCGGGACCGGAGAGGGAAATCCGGAATTCGGTACGCTCTCGGTTTCCTTGCGGGCGCAAACTGCTCAGCCTGTGCCCAAGGCATCCGCAAGCCCGGCATTTGCGGGCCCGGGAGCTGGGGCGCTGGCGCAGGCGGCTACGACTGATACCTTGCGGTTGTTTGACGAGGGGAGGACGCAGTATAATATCCTTCACATTTACGCCCATATCGATCAAATCGAAATCGGGCGGCCCACCGGCGTGAATTGCCGGAGCAACGATTCCGTGGCATGCACGGACTCGACCGTTCTCATTTCCGGTTCGCGTTACATCGATCTGCTGGAGAAACCAAGCCCGTTCGTACTCAAGGAATTGCCGCTCCCGTTAGGAGTCTATAACCGGATGAAAGTCCATTTCAGCAAGCTTGTGGACCTGGGCGATGGGAAAATTCCGAATGCCTATGTACCGCTCATCGGACATTCCATCCTGATGAAGGGAAACATTCCTTACGATAGCGTGCCGGACCGCGGCTTGACGATTTATCTCGATATCAATGATGCCTTCGCGTTTGAGAATGCCGCCGGGTTGGCCATTTCCACGGATTCACCGTACAACTGGGCGGGCATTTTCCTGGCCAGTCGCTGGCTGAACAACCTGGAAATCAGGGATTGCCTCAAGGAAAATAAAACGGCTTTGCAACCGGACGGCAGTCTGGTGATGGGCAGTGGAACGGTCTGCAATGAGATCAATGACTCCCTCGTAGAAAACGTCCGGCATTCCACCTACTTCCAGAAGTCCAATGACAAATAAATCGACTCCGATTGATGCCTTGAAGCGGGTTGTTTTTCCAGCCGGCTTAAGCGTCCCCATTCTATTAGGGGCGCTAGCCCTGTTCGTGGCAGGCTGCGATTCCAAGGACGGGCCGCGCGTCATTCATGAAACCGAGATCAAGCCGCGCATGGGCGGAGGCGGCATGCCGATGGACGCTACTCATGGATTTGCCGCCGGGCAAGGTGGGGATCAGCCGATGATGCCGTCGATGGGTGCGCCCACGGGTTCGCCCATGGGACAAGACATGGGCGCGCCCATGGGGCAGTCGATGGGTTCGCCGCAAGGGGAATCACCCGAAGTGGAGTTCGACGCTCCCGAAGGCTGGGTCTTCGTGCCCGGATCGGGGATGCGCTTGGCGACCTTTAAAATCAAGGATGCGGAAGGCGAAAAGGAAGCGACCGTAGTGGCCCTGCCCAGCACGCCCGACGCCTATGGCGTCAACGTCCGGAGATGGTTGGGGCAGCTCGGCATGGACCTTCCGGGACCCCGCCTGGAAAGCTTCATCGCGAAACGGGAGGCCTTCTCGACCGTCCAGAAAATATCCGGCGCGCTTTTCGATTTTACGCAATTGCAGGACGTTCCGGATAAGGGCAAGGGCTTTATGCTCGCTGCCATGATCGACGCGGGAGGACGAACCCTATTCGTCAAGCTGACGGGGGGAATTCCATTCTTGCGGAAGAACAAGCAGAAGTTTCTGGCTTTGTCGAAGTCGATTCGCGTGAAGGCCGGAGAAGCTCCGGACGGTGCGGCATCGGGCGGAGAAGCTCCGGGCGGCGATATCCAAGCGGGCGCTAATGCGACCGAAGCTCCCGCGGGCTCCGCATCGGGATCGCCGATGGGGACAGGCATGGGACAAGCCCCGACCATGCAGGCCAACGACCCTGCTTTCAGCCAGGTACCGAATGGGGTTTCCCGCTTGACGTGGCAGACGCCAACGGGCTGGAAATCCCTGGGAGCCAAGGGAATGCGCACGGGTAGCTTCGCGGTTACCTATGCGGGGAAAACCGCCGACGGCAGCATCGTCCAATTGCCCGGATCCGCCGGTGGGGTTGAGAGCAATGTCCGGAGATGGATGGAGCAGGTCGGACTCACCCAATTGGATGACAAGGCCATGCGGGCTTTTTTGGAATCCCAGCAACGGATTCGCACCAAGGACGGATTCGACGGAACCCTCATCAATCTGGCGGCCGTTTTGAACGGCAATCTGACGCAGGAAAATTCCATTCTCGCCGTCCTTATCCAGGGCCGCAATGAAACCATTTTCGTAAAGTTGACCGGGCCTCGATCCGTATTGCTCCGCAACGTCGACGCCTTGGCGAAACTATCCTCCAGCCTGGCCGTGGCGAACTGAACCATGTGGAACTCATTCAAGAAAAACCGCTTCGTTAAAATCCTGGCATCATTCGATGTCACCGTCATCTGCCTGTTATTCCTGATGGTCCTGACCTTCTGGGGAACGCTTTACCAAATCGATTACGGCCTGTATGCGGCCCAGCAGAAAATGTTCCGGACTTGGTTCTTCACCTTCCTGGGATTCATTCCCTTTCCGGGCGCGAAGCTGGTGCTCTGGGTCGCCTTCATCAATTTGGTGCTGGCCGGCTTGTTCAAGCACACCTACCACTGGCGCAAGATCGGATTGCTCTTCATCCATTATGGACTTCTGATATTGATCGTATCGGCGGGCTTCACCTATCACTTCGCGCAGGAATCCTCCTTGACCTTGGCCGAAGGCGAAGCTGCCAATGTTAGTGACGATTATCACGAATGGGAAATCGCGCTGTGGCGTCAGACCGCGAAGGGGGATACTGTGACCCGGGACGGAGAAGCCGTTTCCCTGCGCTCGGCCAAACCCGGGGAGACGATTTCCTTTCCAACATTTTCCGCGTCCTTCGCCGTGGACCAGAAATACCCCAACTGCAAGGCGATGGTGGGGCCGCCCAAGACCGGATTTTTGGCCAACAGTTTCAACATCAACGAATTGATCAGCCAGGACGATGCGTCCGATCCCGCCGAAAATAATCCCGGCGTCATCCTGGAGTTTTCCGGAAAATCCGCCGTGAATCTGATCGGCAAAATGATCGTGTACGGAGGCGCTCCCACCGCCACGCCCATTGAAGTGGACGGCAAGCCCGCTTTCATCGCCGTGCGGAGGGTCAAACATCCGTTGCCCATCACCTTGCAATTGATCGCTTTTCGGAAAACGGAATATCCCGGCACGGACAAGGCGCGCAGCTTCGAAAGCGATGTCGCTCTCGGGCATGGCGGAGTATTCAAGAAGGCCAACATCTCCATGAACAAACCTTACCGCGAAGCGGGCTTCACGTTCTATCAGGCCTCTTTCGCCCAGTCCGGCCAAGGCCAGACCTCGACCTTCGCCATCGTTAAAAATTACGGTCGGATGCTTCCATATATTTGCTGCCTCATGGTCGGCGGCGGACTGATCCTCCATTTCGTCATGAGGCTGTTCCAATTCGCAAGAAGAAAAAAGCTCGGGGAAAACCATGCTGCTTGATTTGCAACGATCGATAACCGTACGTCTTCCCGCGGCGGCAATTCTACTACTCGGCTTTGCGTTCGCTTTTCCGGCCCCGGCTTTGCCGGACCCGGCCCCGGCCTCGGCCGCAAGGCCGCAGGTTGATTTGGGGGAGTTCGCTCGCTTGAGCATTCAGAACGAGGGCCGGGTCAAACCGCTCGATACGTATGCCCGCAGTCTTTTGCTGCAATTCTCTTCCCGATCCAGCTACGAGGATTTGTCGGCTTTGGAGTGGCTGGCGGACCTGCTCTTCACTCCCGATCAGGTAGAAGACAGGAAAGTTTTCCGCATTAACGATTATCAGACCGTAAAGGCCTTGGGACTGGATTTACCCGAAGCCAGACGGTATAGTTATCGGGAATTAGCGAAGGGCATTACGAAATTGCAGAAGTTGAGCCACGACGTCGCGCAACTGGAGGAAAAGCAAAGATCGCCCGTCGATCAGGAATTGCTGCGCCTCAACTTCAACCTCGGGGTTTACCAATCCCTGGCGGTTTGCCTGAGATTTTCCCGCAAGGTCGAGACCTTCGCCGTGCAGAACGGACGCTTGGCGGCTATCCTGGGGATTAAGGATGATAAGCAGCCGCACAGCTACTTGGAAATGCTGACGGCGGAGGGATCGCTAAAACAAAATTCCACGGTGGCGGGCATCGATAGAGTGGCCTTGCAGATTGATTCCGCCGAAGCCGCGGGCATTGCGCGGGAAGCGCAGCGACTGAGTAAGGAGTTGTTCTTCTGGAGAAAGTTCAGCCAGGATGACGCGATGGCCATCATCCCGCCGTTTACAAGTGACCAGGAAACTTATTGGACGCCTTGGCAAATCCTATCCGGCCTGGGATCGTCACCGCCGCCGGACGAACTCCGGCATATTGCCGATGCCGCCGAAGCCTATCGCGCGGGCAATTCGGTGGAGTTCAGTCTGGCCCTGAAAAGTTTCGACAAAACCGTTTCCGATCGGAAGACCGGGAAGCTCGGCAGCAAGCACGGGGATTTGGAAGTTCTGTACAACCGCGTGCAACCTTTCAAGACCGCGAAAGCTTTATACCTCACGGCCTTCCTTTTGGTGCTGGCCTCTTTGATCGGAACAGGCCGGCTGGGCTACTGGGCTTATCGAGGGGCTTTGGGCCTGGCTTTGCTCGCCGCGTTGCCGCATACCTGGGGAATCGCCACGCGCATGACCATCATGTCGCGTCCGCCGATTACCAACCTGTTCGAAACCTTCATCACGGTTTCGTGGGTCTGTTGCATGCTCGGTCTGGCCACCGAATGGTTCCAACGGAACCGTCTGGGCCTCATCATCGCGACGTTCTCCGCGACCGCGCTCCTCTTCATCTCGGATAAGTACGCGGCCGAGGGCGATACGCTCTCCATGCTGGTCGCCGTGCTCGACACCAATTTCTGGCTGTCCACCCACGTGGTGGCCATTTCGCTGGGCTATTCTGGTTGCTGCGCGGCGGGCGTCGCGGGCCACGTGTATCTCATCCAAAGAATGCTCGGCGCCGATCGCGCGACGTTGACGAGCACGTTCAAGGCCGTGTATGGCATTCTGGCTTTCGGATTGGTGTTCTCCTTCATCGGGACGGTACTGGGAGGTATTTGGGCCGATCAAAGCTGGGGCCGGTTCTGGGGCTGGGATCCCAAGGAGAACGGCGCTCTCCTCATCGTCCTGTGGTGCTCGGTTTTGTTCCATGCGCGCATGGGCGGGAGGATCAAGGAACTGGGCATGGCGGTGGGCAGTGTGATCGGAATCACGGTTGTCATGTTCGCGTGGTTCGGCATCAATCTCCTGGGCGTGGGCCTGCATTCCTACGGATTTTCCCAGGGCGTGTTCTTCTGGTTCATCCTCTTTATCGTGATCGAATCCTTATTCCTCATCATCAGTTTATATGAGTTCCCAAAAAAGCAGCGACAAACTATTTGACTGGGGTTTCTACACCCTCCTGTCAATCGCGTACATCGTTTCCCTCGCGTTCATCGCGTGGTATCTCCGGCATACCTGGACCTACCTGACGTTGCCCGCCGAGGAGCGGCCGTTCCACCCGATGCACTCCAACGTCAAGCCCGGCGGCCTGTGGGGCCACGGCTTCGGCATCGTGGGCACCGCGATGTTGATCATCATGCATGTCTATTCCATCCGGAAGCGATATAAAATTTTCCGCCGCTGGGGCAGCCTGAAGAAATGGCTGCACGTCCACATCTATCTCGGGGTAACCGGATCTTTGCTCATCATGGTCCACTCCACGGGCAAGGCGCACGGATTGGTGGCGTTGAGCTTCTGGTCCATGGTGCTGGTTTTTTCCAGCGGATTCGTGGGCCGGTTTTTCTACGGCGCCATCCCGCGGCGCGCGACCGGATTGGCCTTTTCCCTCGATGAAGCGGAAGACATGTCGGAGCATTGGATTGTCGGGCTCAAGCGCAGCTTCGCGCGCATCGGCGACGCGGCGGCCCATATCGGCGATCTGGAGTCCCGGTGGGACGTGAACCGATTCTTGAACAAATACGTCAAGCCGTTATCCGGCGTGCAAACCCTCCGGATCCTCAATCCCAACGGCCTTGCCAACCTGCGTCCCATCTGGGGCCTCAGTTATCGGATGATCCGGGAGATCAAGGAATACCAATCCAATGAAACCACTTGGAAGTATTTCCTGAAAACCCGCAAAACCGAGTTGCGGAAAAGATCGTTCTATCTGAAACGCACCGTTAAGACCATCGAAAAGGCCGCGTCGCTTAAGCGCAAGGTCAAGCGGTGGCAGTCCATCCAGTCGCGCCTCTACTACTGGCATGTTTTCCATAAGCCGCTCAGCGTCATCATGTACATCGTGCTTTTCGTGCACGTCTACATCGCCGTGAAATTCGGATTCGTATGGATTTTCTGAAATCCATTTTATGTCGGACGGCATTCCTCGCCTTCTGTATCACGATCTTCTCCCCTGCATTAATCCGGGCGCAGCTCTCCCCGGGAAAGCTGGCGCAGGGCCATTCGCAATTGGAGGGATTGGATAATTGCGCCAAGTGCCATAGCGGCAACGTGAGAAGCGGCGCCGATCCCCTGCTGTGCCGCGAATGCCACGAGGCCATCGACATCCGCGTGAAGGCCGGCAAGGGATTGCATGGCGGCAAGGATTTCAACCAATGCGCGAAATGCCACTCCGATCATTTGGGCGCGACCTTCGACTTGGTTCGATGGAAAACCGTGAGCGAATCCAAGGATCGGTTCGATCATGACAAGGCCGGTTACAAGCTGGAAGGCGGCCATATCAAGGTCAAGTGCAGCGATTGCCATCAGCCGAAGAACATCAAGGATCCCCTCATCCTCAAAACCAAAATCGAATTCCAAAAAAAGACTTTCCTCGGTCTCGGCACGGAGTGCTTGGCATGCCACAAGGATACCCACGGAAAAATGTTCGCCAAGATGAAGTGCTTGGATTGCCACAACATGGAAAAATGGAAACCCGCCGAAGGGTTTGATCACAACAAGGATACCCGCTACATCATCCGGGGCAAGCACATCGGACTGGAGTGCGCGAAATGCCATAAGGACGGCCAGCCGTGGGAATTACTGCCTGCCCGGAGAGTCAAGGACGACGGCTGCATCACGTGTCATCAGGACGTCCACAAAGGAAAATTCGGACGCGATTGCGCGAAGTGCCATCAGGAAGCCGGGTTCAAGATGATCAAGGTCAGCGGGTTCAATCATGACAAGACGCGGTTTCCCTTGGAAGGCAATCACGCGACGGTGGCTTGCAACCTATGCCATAAGAACGGGGCTTCCTGGGTATTGACCCGTTTCCAGAAATGCAGCGATTGCCATGCCGACTTTCACAAAGGCGAATTCACCAAGACCCTGCATCCTGAAAAATGCGAGAGTTGCCATACGGTGCAAGGCTTCTTGCCCGCTAATTTCGGAGTGAAGGAACATCGGCAAACCCGCTTCCCGCTGAAGGACGCGCACCTGGCGATTCCTTGCGCCGCCTGCCATACGTCCACGAGCGACGTGCATGGCGAAGTGATCAAGCGAAAATTCAAATTCGCCTCCCTGGATTGCATCGCTTGCCATGCCGATCCCCACCAAGGCCAAGTGGATAAATACAAGACGAAATCCGGCTGCCTATCCTGCCACACCGGCGCGTCCTGGAAGGAGGTCAAATTCGACCATGGCCTCACCGGATATCCGCTCACGGGAAGGCATGTAAAAGTCGAATGCCAGGCTTGCCATACGGGTTCGTTCGCCTTCAAAACCAGTTCCGGCAACCGGCTCATGATTCCCGATTTCGCGCAGCGGAGGCAACATTGCTTCGAATGCCATGCGGACAAACACCAGGGACAGTTCCAGGAGAAATTGAAAAAGGACGGCCGCGTCGTCGTGACGTGCGAGCGGTGCCATACCACCACCGATTGGTACGCCGAGTTGTTCAATCACGACACCCAATCGCGATTCAAATTGGAGGGCGCGCACGAAAAGGCTCGTTGCGAAGCCTGCCATAAAACTCAAATCAGCGCCGGAAAATCCTATGTCCTCTACAAGCCCATCAATGCCGAATGCCGCACCTGTCATGGTGACAGTGTGCCGGTCAAATAGTCACTAATTTAGTGTCTTAGTGAATCATTTCGATTCACTATATAAAACAATACGGTAGTTTTTTCTGTAAAAATGGCTAAAAATTAATGAATAAGGCCAATTCTTACACAACGGTGAATCAAAAATATATATCTATCGATTTAAAATGGAATTCGAGCTATATTTGGCCATAACTACGAAAGAGCCGGTACAATAGTGTTACTCATGAACAATAGTGATACTCATCAACCGGTTTGGTCGGGTCAATTGGGTCGGATAGATACATCCCGGGGAAATTCAAATTGGGTAGCGAGATGAACCACCTATGAAGATTCGCAGCCTGCTCCTTGCGATCGGATCCCTGGTGCTTTTCGTAGCGGCCGCGTCGTCCGTTCGACAGGTGATTCCCGCGTCGCCCGCATCGTCCGCGCCGCCCGCGCGCCTGGCGAATCCGCATGGCGACATCAAGATGAACTGTAGCGATTGCCATAGCGCCAAGCGCTGGAAGCCGACCAAACGCATCCTCGATTTCAATCACGGGAAAACCGGTTTTCCCCTCTCGGGAAGCCACGCTTCCGTCGCGTGCTTGGATTGCCACAAGGATTTGAAGTTCCAAGCGGTCAGTTCCGCTTGCGCCGATTGCCACAAGGATGTCCATAAGGGGAAGTTCGGAAACGATTGCCAGGCCTGCCACACCCCCAAAAAATGGAGCTCGCAGTTCCTGACGGTTGAAGCGCAAGCCCATAACCAATTCCCCCTGGTGGGATTCCATGCCATCGATGAATGCGTGAAATGCCATAAGAACCAGCAACCCAAGAACTATGCGAATACGCCCACGGCCTGCAACGGCTGCCACATGGCCGAATTCAACAAGACCACCGCGCCCAATCACACGACGTCGAATTTCTCCACCGATTGCGCTTCCTGCCATGCCTCCGCCATCCTGACCGGATGGAGCGCCGGCGCCACCATGACGACGCATCCCGCGTCCCTGCCGCTGACGGGAGCCCATGGAAAAATTTCCTGCTTCGCCTGTCACCAAAAGTCCACTTTCGCGGGACTCAATCCCCAATGCGCCTCCTGCCATCAGAAGGATTACAACGCCACCACCCAGCCCAGCCACAGGGATTTGGCCTTCCCGATTGAATGTTCTTCCTGTCACACCAATGAAAATTGGCGCGCCACGGTGATTCCCGACGGCACCCAATTCAAGCATCCGGCCGATTTTCCCCTGACGGGCGGCCATGCGAAACCCAAATGCGCCGATTGCCATGCCCAAGGATATGTCGGGACGAAAACCGATTGCGCCGGTTGCCATGAAAAGGATTACCAGGGTACGACCGCTCCGAACCACGTCCAGCAGAAGTTCAGCATGGATTGCAAACAATGCCACACCACCGGGGTTTGGAAGGGCGCCATGATTCCTCCCGGGACTAATTTCCAGCATCCCGCCGCCTTCCCGCTCAATGGCGGGCATGCCGTGGCCGCCTGCGCGGATTGCCATAAAAACGGGACCTACGCCAACACGCCCACCGATTGTTACACCTGCCACAAGTCCAATTATGATACGACGAAATCGCCGAACCATACGGACCTGGCCTTCGGCACGAGCTGCGCGGACTGCCACAGCATCACCAACTGGCTAGGGGCGACCATACCGGCGAACCATCCTTGCAAGCATCCCGTCACCTTCCCGTTGGACGGCGGCCACAGCGCGGTCGATTGCGCGAAATGCCATGCCACGGGTTACACCAAAACATCGACCACTTGTGAGTCTTGTCACGATAAGGACTACAAAGCCACCACGAGCCCCAATCACGCGGACCTCAAGTTCTCCACCGATTGCGCCGCCTGCCATACGGTGAACAAGGACTGGAAAGGCGCGACCATTCCCGCCGGGACCAATTTCCAGCACCCCGTGGCCT
>JADGQO010000213.1 GCA_017881725.1 Fibrobacteria bacterium | reverse complement strand
TGCTGGATAGCACGGGATTTTTCCGTTCCCAAACGGACTTTTTCCGGCGACTCTCGACTTTGGATTATATCAGCCGGGACGAGGCTTTTCGCGACGCGGCCTTGCGTAACATCAAACAGCATCCGTTTAAATATTTTCGGAATTGGAGGGCGAACGTCAATCGCATGGTGTTCGGATACCCCAACTCGGCCTATCCCGGCGTAAATCCGGAGCTCGTCACCGGCAACCGAAGTTTCGTCTATGCCCTGCCATTTATTTGGCTGGCGCTGTGCATGGCTCCGGGATGGTTGGGCCGCAGGATAATCCCCCCGGCCGTGGCATGGATGTTTTATTTTCGCCATGGTCGCCTTGGCGGGCCTTTCCCTCCTGAGTTGTTTTCCCAGACAGGTGTTTCCACTCTTGCCGCTCTTGGGAATTTGGTGCGCATGGGTAACCGAAAAGACGGTCACTCTCCGCGGCCGATGGAAAACCGAGGGTCCCCAGGGTCCGATAGACTTATGAAAGCGACAAAAATCTCAAAAGAGATCTGTTGTTCGCGGCTGCGCGCCTACGGAACGCGCGCGCGCCGCATCCGGAGCACGCGTGCCTATCAGGCGTGTAGGTCGATATTTCCGCCCATCCCCGGGGGATTCGGAGATTTCGGCGGCGGCAAGGATGCCAGCAATTGGGCGCTTTGATCCTTGGCCAAATCTTGGGATTTCTTAAGCATCTTGATGGACAAGTCGTCTTCCGGTTGCCCCTGGGCGGGAGCCGATCCGAGACCCGATATTCCGTTCATGAAGGAAAGTATACGGGGCGGCGTATACAGCGGCAAGACTACCCTGGCCCTTAGGGTCCATTAAGCCCAGTTTGTACATTTCCAAAATGGCCAAAAAATTCATCATCGAGGGTGGACGCTATCTGAAAGGCGAAATCCGAATCCGGGGCGCAAAAAATGCGGTCACCAAGCAAATGGTGGCCGCATTATCGGCTCCCGGAAAATCCGTGCTGACCAACGTGCCGGAAATCGGCGACGTCGAAATCACCCGCGGGATTTTGGCTTCTTTAGGTTGCGTCATTGAGCATCGGCAAGACGAAGGCGTTTTGGAAATCGACGCCGCTAATCTTTCCACGCCCGTGGTGCCCCGACAATACTCCGGGCTAAACCGGATTCCCATCTTATTGGCCGGTGTGCTCTTGCACCGCTTCGGCCGGGCGGGAATCCCCATGATGGGCGGCTGCGATATCGGACCGCGCCCGGTGGATTTCCATTTGGAGGGTTTTCGCGCCCTCGGAGCGGACATTGAATACCGTGACGGCGCTTATCATTTCACGGCCAAGCGGCTGCGCGGCGCGCGCGTGACCTTGCCTTTTCCCAGCGTTGGGGCGACGGAGAATTTGATGATGGCCGCAGCGACGGCGCAGGGGACCACGGAAATCCGCAACGCCGCCATCGAACCCGAAATCGTCGACTTGGCTCTCTTCCTGCAGGGCATGGGAGCCATCATCACCCAGGAAACGGATCGGACTTGGAGCATACAAGGCGTCGATTCCCTGCATCCGGCCACGCATCGCGTCATCAACGATCGCATCGAAGCGGCGTCCTTCGCGGTATCGGCCATCGCCACGCGCGGAGACGTCCTGATTCGCGGCGCGGATCAATTGCACATGCTCACCTTCCTGAACTGGCTACGCAAAGCCGGAGGCGAGTTTGAGATGGTCGAAGACGGCATCCGCTTTTGCGGCATGCATTCCAAACTGAAACCCATCGCTGTGGAAACGGGCGTGCATCCCGGGCTCATGACCGACTGGCAGCAACCGCTGGTCATCCTCCTGACGCAGGCCGAGGGCATGTCCGTCATCCATGAAACCGTTTATGAAAATCGGTTCGGATACGCCGAGACCTTGAATCGCATGGGCGCGCGCATCCAGTTGTACAGCGAATGCCTGGGCGGGCGCGATTGCCGGTTCCGCCAGTTGGGACACAAGCATTCGGCCGTCATCATGGGGCCGACGCCGTTGACCGGGGCGCACATCGAAATCCCGGATTTGCGGGCGGGCTTCTCCTACCTTGTCGCGGCGGTATTGGCCAAGGGCCGCACGGAAATTTCCGGAGTGCAATATATCGAGCGGGGGTATGATCGCGTGGTTGAAAAATTCCGGCAACTGGGCGTGCCGATTTCAGTGGAGCAGTCATGACCCGTTCGTTTTGCTTCCTTTCCAAAAAAGGCGGCGTGGGGAAGACCACCTTCACGCTCAATTGCGCCCATGCCCTGGCGTTCTCACAATTCCGCACCCTGCTGATCGACATGGACGGCCAGGCCAACCTCACCAAGCACTTGATGTCGGGAGGCTCATCACCCGCCGAATCCGGATGGCCCGATATTTCCAAAGTCTTGCTGCGCCGATGCGCTCCCTCCGAGGCCATTTTGGAAACCGGGTATGAAAATTTGGACTTGCTTGCGGGCAGCACCACCCTGGACGATTTGCCGATTCTGGATCCGCGTCTCATACGCGAACCCGCCCGCCTGAAATCCGTGATCGCGGAGCTGGCTCCGGATTATGATTTCATTTTGATCGATTGCCCTCCCATCGTCAATTGGTTAACGCGCATGGTCCTCTTCGCGACGGAGTCGGTGATCGTGCCCATCCAAGCCGAGCCCTATGCGCTGCAAGGCCTCCAGGACTTGATCCCATTGCTGGATAAAATGACGGCTACCGCCCAAGTGCATAAAATCGTGGTCAACATGTTCCGGGCGAATACCCAGTTGCATCAAACCATCCTGAAAGAAATCAAGGACGGCTTCCCGGGTCGCGTGGCCGCGCAAACCGTGCGGCAAACCATCCAATTGGCGGAAGCGGCCAAGGAAGGCTTGAGCATATTCGAGTATGCGCCCACGTCTTTCGGCGCCTTGGATCTGTACGCGTTATGTTGGGAGCTCTTCGAACTGTCCCCGGAAAAGGTGAAACTGAACGTCCTTTCCAGATCGGAAAAGGCAGCCAAGGCCGTCATCATGCGCGAAGAGACTGCGCTGGAAGAATTCGCAGCCGCGAGTCCGCAATCCCAGGAAGTCTCCATTGCACCGACAGGCGTTGCCGGCGCCGATGATTCCCCCGCGCAGTCGCCGTCGGAACTAAACCTCGTGAAAGCCGACACACCCGAAGCCGCCTAGCCGGGTATTCATTGTAAAGCAAGCGGCGATGAGCTACCTATTTGAGCGGGGGGTCAATGAAAAAAAATAACGTGTATTGGCTGGGAATTTTGTTCATCCTGTGCTTTGGGTTTTACGCGCCCGCGCAGGCCCAAATCGTGAACCGCCGCGCGATAGAGGGTTTTCTTCAGGAAGGCGAAGTCGGCCGGGCCCAGAAGACCCTGGAGAGTTATCTCGGCTCCACGGATTTGGCCTATCAGGACAGCATCTACATCCTGAAAAACCTGGGTGTCCTCTACAGCTCCAGTCCGAAACGGAAAGCGCTCGGCGACCGGTATTTTTCACGGCTCTTGGATTTGGATCCCTTCGCGTCCATCCATGACACCTACGCCAGCAATACCATTCTCCTGCGCTTCAAGAAAATCCGGAAAACCTATCAAGCCCAGAAGGGTGGTAAGGCCTTGGTTCCCGCCGTCGCGGTATTCGATTTCCATGGCACCGAAATCAGCCCCAGCGATGGAGCCGCCATGGCCCAGCAATTCGTGGCGGAGATGCAACGCCTGGACGTCTTCCATACCTTGGAACGCAACTCGGTGGCGGAAACCATGGAAAAGATGCGCATCAAGCCGGACGCTTGCTTGACCCAGGAGTGCCGCATGGACATCGCGCGCAGGCTGACAGCGGACAAGATGGTGACCTTGGAAGTCGCCAAACTGGATACCGTGTACAACCTCACTTTGAAATACACCGATTTGGAAACGGGTGAAATCACCACCACCATCACCAAAGCCTATACCAAAAGCCCGCAGAAGCTGCTGGCGGAAGGATTCGGCGAGCTCGCCACGGCGCTTCAGGAGAAAGAAGCCGCGTGGCTGAATCTCAGCCTTTCTCCCACCAACACCCTGCTGACCATAGACGGTACGCCCATGGCGGCCATTGCCTCGCGGTTCCCGTTGAATCCCGGCAAGCACACCCTCTGCGGCAGCAGCCCCGGGTACAACAACGTTTGCAAAACCTTCGAAGTGAAGCGCGCCGACGCGTTGACCTACTCATTGGTTTTGCCGGCCAAGGCCGGAACCGTCAATACCACCAAGGCGAAGGCGGAAGACGAAAGCGAAGATGCCGACAATCCCCAGTCGTCGCAACCTGAGGCAGCCGGATCACACCGATTCATTTGGTGGACGGTGGGAGCGATGGCCGCAGTGGGATTGACCCTCGCCATTGTTTTCAACGCGAAATAGATCGATCCCGCGGTGATTCTCACCGCCGGTTAAAATCCCGGCGGTTACAATAAAAGGGCCGAACTTTCGTCCGGCCCTTTTTCACTTTTATCACTTTTATCACTTTTACATCAAGCGCGATAATCGCAAAACATACGCGCGGGTCGCGCATTCGCGCGAATCGCGTCGCCGAATTTACTCGCTGGGTAACAGCAAGGTCACGCCGGTCAACTTGCCGTCCTGAAGCATCAGGGCGTCCCGGTTCTTCTGGTCGATGGCCCCCAACCTTTGCTTGGCCGATTCCTTCAAGCGTCCCTTCTCGTCCAGCAGCGACTTCTTCTCGTTATCGCTCATCATCGCCAAAGCGCTGGACCAGTTTTTCTTGTTCACGGCGGAAAAGAATTTGTTCACCGCAGCTTTCAATTTCGGGTCATTGGGATTATTGGCAAGTTGTTCGGTCCCCTGGGATTCATCCGTTTGCGTCCCTTCAGGAGCAGCGCCGGCCATAGGGCCCGCTTCGGCGGCGGGAGCCGGTTCGGCCGAGCCGTTGTCGGCAGGCGCGGTGGCCATTGAGTTGGCATCACCTTGTTTCAAATTGGGCAGCACGGCGTAAATGCCGGCGATATGCCCGTTCTCCACACGGATGCCCGGATGACGGATCAACCTTTGCAGCGGAAGGGCCAGCAGCATTTTCTGCTTGTCCGCCGGTACCTGGCCGTTCTCCAACATCATGGCCTTCTCTTCCGGAACCATGTAGTCCACGGCCTTGTCGAAATTACGCTTGGAGAGCGACTCGCCGAAACCGGTCAACAATTCGAGCAGGTCATTCGAGGCCGCAGCCTTGTTCGGTTCCTGTTTGTTCGAAGCACATGCCATCAGCACGCACATGAACGCGGCCAAGCAAACCCTCGATGTGGAAAACGTTTTCATAGCTGGGAAATCCCTTCCTGGAGATAAGCCGGACATCAGCGCCCTGACCGGGTATCACCCAGTAATATACTTGAAATCCTCATTTCATGGGGGTGGGATTTTACCATCTTGGGAGTGGGCGGGCAAGTGGTTCGGTTACTTTTTGTGATCCGCTTTGCGGGACTTGGGTGGATCGAAAATGCCTAAATTGTGTAGATAGGGAAGATGGGGGCATGATCAAAATTCTCCAGGTTGCGCCATGCGGTGTTGCCCGGAAATGGCCGGCTCAATGCGCGGTCTGGAAGGCTCGAATGCGAATTCCCCACGGCCCTCGGCATTTCCATGGAATGGATTTCGCCCGATGGAACCCGAACAAACCTCCTTAGGGCCTGTTAAAAAATAACTGAATCAGTTCGCCCCCCATTTGTACGCCACGTTGAGTTGCGAAACTGGCGACCTTGGGGGCGTTATTCCCGTTGGAGTTGATTGCCCCCCGGGAATTTCCCTTTCATCGGCCGGAACGGACTTCCGCTTCGTCCAACCGCCCCATAAAATCAAAGGATGCCGAATGCATCCCGCCCTTCTTACCCAAGCCTAGCCCTTCACCGCCGACTTCGGATCCTAAGCCTGATTTACGGGTTGGTTTCGATTACCCTCGGAATCGGCCCCTCGTCGTCTTCGGCGTTACGATACACCCGTCCCCTGCATGGATTGAATCCCGCCCGTTCCGCGCCTTTCCTGCCCGTCCGTTTGGCCGCGCCGGGATCGGCGGATATGACCGCGTTCCGGAAACTCGCTGCCGCTTCCCCGCGGGATTCCACGCATCATTTCGATGTGCGGAACGGCCGCCTGGAAATCTCCTACGACCTGATGAGGTCGATTTCCCAGGGTAACCTACGAGGTACCCCGGGAACTCCGCGGGGCGCGGCCTTCGCCGACTTCCTCCGGAACACCCATGGTCTGGGAATGCGCTCCAGCGGGGGCGCCTACGGCTTGTTCACGCCCAACGACGCCTATTTCGACGCGCCGGAAGATTGGGCCTTGCACAATACCGGCGCAAGCGTGGGCGGGGGGCCGGCGAGGGCCGGCGTCGATGTCGACGTGGAACGGGTATGGGATCGATTCGGCGGCGCGGACACCTTGGTCATCGCCGTCGTGGATGCGGGATTCGATTTTCAGCATCCGGATTTGCGCGGCCGCAATTGGATCAATCAGGCGGAGGCGCGGGGAAAGCCCGGAATCGACGATGACGGCAACGGCTATGTGGACGATTCCTTAGGCTGGGATTTCGTCGATGGCGATAATTCCCCGGACGATTATCATGGCCATGGAACCTATGTCAGCTCCGTAATCGCGGCTCATTTCGATAACCATGAAGGCCTGGCCGGGGTAGCGCCGGAATGCCGCATCATGCCGGTGCGGGTATTGGACGCCAGCGGCCACGGGGATCCGGATCAAATAGCGGAAGGCATTCGATACGCGGTGCGCAACGGAGCCAAGGTCATCAATTTCAGCATCGGCGGGGACGTCGATAATCCGGCCATGCGCTCGGCTTTCCAAGCCGCCCAGACTGCCGGTGTTCCCGTCGTCGTCGCGGCCGGAAACAGCGCGCTGAACAATGATTCGACGCCGGGATTTCCCGCGTCCTACCCCTTCGACAATATGCTGGTGGTGGCGGCGCATGACGCGCAGGGACGACTCTCCGCATTTTCAAACTACGGGAAAAATACCGTCCACCTCGCCGCTCCGGGGGAAAATATTTTGGTCGCGGGGATTCCCGATCCCGTCGCGGTTTGGAAGGAGGATTTTGAGGGCGCAAACCTTTCCGCATGGACGGCGCAAGGCGGATGGAACCAATCCTCCACGCAGCCTTTGCAAGGCACGAAGAGCTTAACCTGGTCCTCCGGACAGAATGGATCCATCGTCACGGCATCGTTCCTCGATTTAACCGGCCGTCAGGGCGGTTCGTTGAGTTTTTATCTCGCCTACCATCCCGCCAATACCGGGGACGCCCTGGTCGTGGAAGGCAACCGCGAAGGGTCGTCCCAATGGGTGGAAATCGCCTGGATCGACGCGGACGTCGCCGCCGATTATCCGTTGGATTTCGGATTGCAAGCTTTCGATGGCGCCCGTTTTAAAATACGCTTCCGCAATTCAACCTCGTTTTCCAGCGCGGGCCGCCAACTCAAACTCGACGGGCTTTCCATTACCGCGCATGACCCCCATCCGGCGTCCCAATCCGTTTACGCAGTATTGGCGGGCACCTCCATCGCCGCGCCTTACGTGACGGCTTACGTGGGGTTGCAGCGGTTGGCTTGTGATCGGATGGGCGTCACTTGGACGCGCGCACGCGCCTTAACGGGAGTGGTTCAGGATGCCTATTTAACCGGAACCGTCGCCACCGGCGGGCGCTTGGATATCGGCAAGGGACTGGATTTTTACCTCTCTGCATTGCCCAGCTTGGTATTATCGGACTCGACGCATTTGACTTGCCGGGTCGGACAAAAATCCACTTATACCATTGGTTTATCGCCCTCCGCCCCGCGGACATACGCTTACGCCGCCACCGGGCTTGCCAACGCCCTCATCGACGGCAATGGAATCTTGACCTGGACGCCGGGCCCGCAAGATCTCGGCGTAGACACTCTAACGATAATGGCTTCGGGTCCGACACTCCTCCGCAAGCGCATTTTCCTTTCCGTGGGTTTCGGATCGCCCACGGCCTTGTCGCCGGAAGCATTCCGGGCCACGCAGGTGATGCTTTTCGGCAAAGCGTATCGGGTTCCGAACGAAATCATACCGGGCGCGCACCGCTTGGAAATCAGATTTTTGGACGCCGCGGGAAAAACCAAATGGTTACACCGGTCCCGGCTCACGGTGGAGGAATTACGACACTATCGGGCTCCTTCGCTTCCACGCGGTTCGTGGTCGGCGATTTGGATTGGCCTGGATGGCCAAATGCTTTCTCCCGTCGCTCCCGGGGTCTGATTTGCAAACCCCGGGGCTGATTGTAGTTTAGGAAAAGTTGTTCCTGGGAGCCTCCCGTTGAATTTGCAACCATCCTCACGCGGCCTGACGAAACAGGATGGGGATTTCCTGCGCGTCATCGCAAGCGTTTCCGTGGTGACGGCCCATTGCGTTCACTACTGGGTGGAACGGTTTTGCCAAGCGCGCGAATGGGCTTCCTTGCCCTTCCTATGTGCGCTGTTTGACCAATTAACGCGTTTCACCGTCCCGTTATTTTTATTCCTGTCGGGCTTTGGTTTGGCCTTGCAATTCAACCAAAAACCTCTTGTACCGGCAAATTACTATCGCTTCCGTTTGGCCAAAATTCTGGGACCCTTCCTGGTATGGTCCGGACTCACGGCCTTTCGCCACATGGGCTATTTGCAGAATCTGCCTTGGCGGCATTATCCTTTTTCGGCGCTGCAATCGTTGTCAAAATTTTTATTCCTCGATGGCTTCGACTACCAATATTATTTCCTCATCGTCATTTTTCAGTTCTACCTGATTTTCCCTTTTGTATACCGGTTGGGTCGTTCGCATAAATGGTTGGGAATTTTTCTGGCCGCGCATTTACTGCTTTTGTCGCCTTCCGAAACGTTTTTGCATTTATTCGGATTGGAAATGCCGGCGCTGCATCCCAATTCGCTTGTTTACCATTGGTTCTATTGCTTCGCGGGCATGTTCGCCGCAGGCAACGCGGATTTTCTCATGTCGGTCGTCACGCGTTGGAGCAAGGCCGGTGTGGTGATGTTTTGGCTGCTGGCCGGAGCGCTTTTGAATTTCGAATTCTTATGGAACATACAAGGCGACAAATCCTTGAATGACGTCGATCATTTTAACCGGTGGGCCGTCTTAGTGTATTGCCTCGCCAGCTTGCTCGTTTTTATGAAATTCAAGAACTGGTTCCGAATGAACATTTATTCGCATCCCCGCGGTAAAATCCTCTTCACCCACTTCGCGCCCTATACGTTTTTTGTTTATCTGGCCCATACGCACGTTCTACGCATCGTGGATTTATTGCTCTGGGAAGTGACTGTATTCGATCTGATCAACCGCATCGTATTGGTGCT
The DNA here is from genome assembly GCA_017881725.1 of Fibrobacteria bacterium. Lineage (GTDB taxonomy): Bacteria > Fibrobacterota > Fibrobacteria > UBA11236 > UBA11236 > Chersky-265. The sequence continues at coordinate 3,804 of JADGQO010000213.1, read as the reverse complement.
GGTCGGATCCTATGCCCTCGCTTGGTTCGCACAGTGGCTGCTGGAAGAGTTTCCCCGGATGAGGTTCCTGATCGGCCTCCCCAGGAATCATGCCTTCCAATGGGATGGCGTTCCGGGAATCAGGAGACTCAAGTTACGCCGCCTCAGTTCGGAATCAGGGTTCCACGCATCGCCGCGCCGGGTTATCATGCCGCGCGCTCGGGGGTGGAAACCGGATCGATTTCCTCCGGGCCGCGAGCAAGGAATTCGGCAACCGGTCAATTCCCAGTAACCCCCATCATGAACGCCGAACGGCCGTCGTAATCTGGCCTTGGCGACCGCGAGGGTGTATTTTATCCACTTCGCCATGCGGAGCTGGGCTCGCTTTGTACGGATTGGTGCGGCCTCGGAACGTGTAGTTCCGCTTCTAATCGGAAGACCCGGAAAAGGGCGGTAGGGGTCGCGTATAGGTTATAGTGGGGAGCAGTATGCACAGAGTCGCCATTTTTTTTGGTCTGGCCTTAGCCGGGTTTTCAGCCGTTTCCACCCCTGCCGCCACACGGAAAATTTCCGGAGAAGGAAAACAGGTTTGTGAAGTCAAACCCGTCATGCGCTGCCTGGATAAATCCAAACTCGAAGGCGCGACGCTGAACATACCCGCGCAGGACGCGGCCATCGCGAGCGATGGCTTTGCCATTTGTGACAGTTCGTACAATTACACGACCTCGCCGGACATCGTCCTCATCATGGATAATACGCGGTCGATGGACAGTTTGCAGACGGTGAACGGGGTTCCGCGTTGGTGCCAATACCCCGATAAGGAAATTTCCGATCCCGGATGCATCAGCGGCGATCCCCATCGTCTGCGCGGTCCGGCCCTGAAGACATTCGTGGACAGCGCGCTGGCCAAAGGCGGTAAAGGCGTCAATATCGGAGTGGTCACTTTTTCGGAGGGCGCGGACGCCAAATCCGTGAAGCTGGTCCCGCTCAATGCGTCCACAGTTCAAGGCATCAAGGATTCCATCGTCATGAGCGAGGACGGTGAAACGAATTATACGGCCGCCTTCCGCGCGGCTATGGGATTGCTCGCCACTTCCCACAAACCAAAAAAGGAACAGTTCATCATTTTCGTTTCCGACGGCCGCCCGGATTATCCTACTCGGCCCGACGGTGATCCGTATACGTATAAAACCAAAACCCCCGGAGACAGTTTGGCCCTTTGGGATAGCCTTCCCACGGTGCATTCCATTTTTCTCGGCGACAATTCCTCGAACTATAAGGACATGCAGGACATTTCCAGCCGGACCGGCGGATTCTTCTTTCACATCACCGATGTGAGCCAATTGGCCAAAATCCTTACGGACGATATCTCCAAGAATTTGTTCCGCCGCGCCGTGCCGACCCGGACCACGGTGCGCAATAACACTGACACCATTTCCTTTTCCTTGGATTCCGCGAGCCACGTAGCGCAACCCGATTCCGGCGCCTATACCTTATTGATGCCCGGTCCCCTTTTCCTGAAACCAGGACTCAACGATATCGTAGTGGGAACCGAATACGGTTACGGCGGCACGACTCACGACGTTCACTTCAAAATCAACCGCGGCGCGACGGACTCCTTATTTCCGAACCTCGTGGAAGCCTGCCGGGATATGCCCAAACTCATCCTGTACAACGCAAATGACGAAAAGGTGAACTTGTTGGGATTGCCTTTCACCATTAAGGATTCCTTGCTCCGTTATTCCCTCACGACGTCCGCGCCGGGTCTGGATTCCTTCGACGTAGTGATCCGAACGCAAACCGCCCAGACGGCCCAACAAGATTTGGAAACCGTGGGGAACGGACCCGGTAACCGGAAAGACTCGACCTGGAGCGGATCGGAGCCTTTCCAACACTTGACCGTGCAAAAGAAACCCGGGGATCGCCAAATCCAGGTGGAGCATGGCGATTACGTGATCGTTACCTACGCCAACCCCTACCTGCGGGAGGACAGCGTTTCCGTCAAGGTCCGCATCAAGTATGGACCGGATTTAGATCAGGCCGCCTTTTGGGATCTCGATGGGGACGGCCAAATCGAGACCGTGGACATTAAGTATCTGGAGGCCCTATCGGGGCTGCCGTACCAATTGCAATTCCATATCACCGACGCCACGGGCAATCGCTGGGAGCGTACCGCCAAGGTTACCTCGAACGAAATTCGCTTCGCGCTGAAAAGCGATTCCACCCCGGATCGATCGCATTTAATCGTGACCTTGGCCACCCCATTTCCCTATGGAGTCAGTTCCGTCGCGATGCCCGACACTTCCGGCCGCACTTTCCGCCAGGTCGAACTGCCCATGGCCGACGGGACATTCCGAGTAGACGACTCGTTGCCACCAGTCATCGCGGACGCCCAGGTGCTCCCAGCCGACGACAGCCACTCCTTGTTGCGCATCCTGCTGACGTTTTCCGAGCCCCTAAAATTGCGGGACAATTCCCTGCAGCCTATCGTCATCAAACGTGATACCGCGATATTCACAACCAAGCAAATGCCCATCGACCATTTCGAAAAAATCGACGATCTGCATTACACCCTGTATTTATCGGCTTCTGCTGATTTTAAACCGGTGGGGGGCGATTCCGCCGCCATCAATACGAACGGGGACATTCGTGATTTATTTGGACGTGGTCCAACCCGGTTGACCTTCGCTCCTTTGGGCGGAGCCGCGCCCACGCAAACCATTTCCGATTTTTACGTAACCTTTGCGAACGGATCCAAATCGAATCCCGTTGGAGCCCCGCCCACGGGAGAAACCGAGCACACTTTTATCCCCGTGGATTCCAAGGGATATGCCCTCCCCGGATCGGATAACGGCAAATGCGGCACCTGTACCGCCCTTGACGGAGATTTGTTCACCGGTTCGGTGATTTACGTCATTACCAAACACCCGGTCAACTACCAGTTTTCCGTCTATTCGAACTTCGGACAAATCGTGGCCAAGGGATCCGGGAAAGTCGAAGCAGCGGATTTAAAATTATTGGAAAAGATTGAGGATCCCACCCATGACCCCAATCAGACCCGATACATTCAGCGGATTGTTTGGAATGGACGGACATTATCCAAAGAGATGGCCGGAACGGGCGCCTATATCCTTCGGGCGGTTTTTAAATACGATCGTTCTTTCGAAACCGGCGCGCGTTCGTCGCTGGATTCCAAGTACACCACATTTGGATTCCTGCGCCAATGTTGCCAATCCTCGGGCGGCGATTGGAATCTGAATTTCAGCATTGGAGCGAGATAGAGCGCGCAAGCTGGATACGGGTTTCCATGGTCTCGGATTCGATGACGTTAAAAGTCGCGGATTAAAATAATGAAGGGGCATTTAGCTCCGGAGGCGGTAGGATTTGAACCTACGGTACGGTTACCCGTACTTCAGTTTTCGAGACTGACACCTTAAACCGCTCGGTCACGCCTCCTAGAGCGGCGTAAAAGCTAGAAAAATCCCCTTTACTTAAGGTATCCGGAATCCCGAGGTAAAAGACTCAAAGTCGTCTGGGTGGGAACGCAAGGATGTCGGGGCCTGGGAGCAACTCGACAACGGGAATGCCTTTATTATATTTTTCGCCCATCATGAGGAAATTGTTAGAGCGATTTCGCCTGAATTGATTTCCAGAAATAAATGCCAGAAGCTCCGCGCCTTTCCCCAATACAACGACTGAAGATCCTGGTTCTGGGGAAATCCAGAAACCCCACCGATTCCAAAACCTTCCATAGCATCAGCCTGATCGCGTTTTTCGCATGGGTGGGACTCGGGGCCGATGGTCTTTCGTCTTCCAGCTATGGAC
>JADGQO010000212.1 GCA_017881725.1 Fibrobacteria bacterium | reverse complement strand
TTTTCAATTTTCAATTTTCAATTTGCCTCTTTCAATCTCTCTTCTCCCTCTCGTCCTCCCCCCTCTCTTCGTCCTTTCCATTGCTTCGGCCCAAACGCGCAATCTTAATTTCAACGCCGAACAACAAGCCGTCGAATCCGCTCGTTACCAATATCGAATCGAAGGGGACGCGCCTGCCGCGAAACAGCATCTGCTCGGAATCGTCTCAAGTTCGGGCAACCCGGAAATCCGATCCCAATCGTTTTTCCTTTTAGGCCGTATCTTGGATCAGCAGGGGCGGCGGGATTCCGCCGTCGACGCTTATAAAAAATCCCTGGCGGGACGCGGATTGCAAACGCCCGAAAAATTATGGCTGTTCCGGCGGCTTACCCAACTCTCCCCGACTGCGGTCGCCCCTATGGCCGTGGACGCTCCGGCTAAATCCGGCCCGACGCGCGCCTTTGCGGACCACGTCAACGGTCGCACGGTATATGCCTTGGAGTTCCGCGGCCCTCCCGACAGCCAATGGGAACGGGCCAAGGAGACGGGTTTCCAGGACGTCAATGGCGATTACGTGCCGATGGACTTGCATTTGTCCGGACGCGAGGAAATTCTCGACGCCGACAAGGATCATTGTCTGGTGTTGAACGGCGAAACCCGCACCGTGACATTGCGATCGCTTAAGGACGGCGCCATCCTTGCATCGCCGACTTCCGGCCAGGCGGAAACCGGCGGCCTGCTTCCAGGCGAACCGGACGGGTTCCTGGTGGCCGGTGGCGGGAACCTCCGCGTATACGGCGGGGGAAAACTTCGCTGGGAGGCGCCCTTAGGTCAGGAGGGGTGCGCATGGATTCCGGCTCATGGCCGGCCGCGCGGCATTCTGCAATGCGCCGAAAATAAATTGTTCCTCGCCGATACTCGATTGAACGCGCTGAAACCCATTCCGGGGGTCTCGGATAGGGCGCTGCAAGTGGCTTGGGACGGCGAGTTTTTGGCCATCCGCTATATCGACCGGTTCGAAATCCGAACGGGACCTGGATTTGAAACCGTGCGCTGGGGGTTGCCGAGTCCCTTGCAGGAAAAACTGGTATTAGGAGGCGGCCACGTATTCCAAGTCAACGCGCGCGGAACCATCAAGGCCTACCAGATCGAAACGGGCCAATTGGAATGGCAAAAAGAATTGCTGATCAGCCAGTTGGGAGTATTCGAAGATGTGATTTTCGCCACGACTTTCGCGCAAACCGTGGTTTGCCTGGATCTGCACGGCAAAGTCAATTGGACCTACGAATACGGCTGGGACCGCGAGCCCGCCCTGCTTCCCAACGAAGATTGGTTGGTCCTGCACTACGCCGACGGACAGCGGATTAAACTGAACCGGGAACTTCTGCGTGTCACCGGAAACGCCAACAGCTTCAAGTTCATGGACTACCGGACGCGCGAATCCGACCGTGATTGGAAAGGAGCCCTGAACGCGCTGACGCATATCCTTTCCCTGGAGCCGGGCAATGGAGAGGCGTGGCGCCTGCGCGCATCCACCCTGCGCAACCTGGGCGCCTCGCGATTGGAACAAGCGCAACCTTTGATCGAAGCGTCTCGATCGCAAGAAACCCCGCCCTGGTCCTCCGCGCCCGTGCTCAAGAATTTGGGCGTCAGCCTGGGCGCGAATTGGGTTTGGAAGCGGCAATTCGGACCCAAATTTTATCCTTCCCTGGTTCCGCGTAAAGACAACGCCTTTTACCTGGAAAACGACAACCAAACCTTGGTCGTGCTGAACCATGAATCGGGGGAGTTGGTCAACTCATTCCACTTTTCCGAGGAGCTGGACATGAAGGTCGGACTTTGGAAAAACGACACCTTATGCGTGAGCAGCCCTTCGCGTTTATACTTCCTTTCACCTGCGCTCAACGCGGGCGGACTCAGCCAATTCCCTTTGCGCAATCCCGTTTGCCAGGCGCAGGCGGTCAATGGCGGTTTGGTCTTCAGCGATTGGTACGGAAATCTCAATATGGTCGGGCTACCGGATCGCACCGTGCGTTGGGAAAGGCACTTGGGGCAGAGCGGGCTCCTGGTGGGGAAATCCAAATCCGCCGACTATTTGGACGTCATGGATCTGGAAGGCAATTACTTCGCGGTCAACGCCACTTCCGGCAAGGTGCTCTGGTCATTGCGCATGCCGGCGGGAACCATCACGGAAACCTTCTCCAACCGTGATTTCATTTATGCTGGATATAATCAGGGCACATTGGTTTGCATCGATCGCGCGCGCCAAGCCCCGGCCTGGACCTTGGATCTCGGAGAGCAGATTTTCAGCCTCTCCGGAAATAAAGACAACACCTTGGTCATCACCACGGCCGCGAAAAAATTAATCTGCGTCCAGGCCGCCACCGGCGCGATCCTTTCCCAAATCCGGATCCAATCGTATTTGTTTAATCGACCCACCGTCATCGATCACGGTTATTGGCTGGGCACGACCGAGCCCGCTTTGGAAAAACGGAATTTCAATCATGAATTGATAATGAAATACAAGCTCCCGGACCTTCCCGGCAGTCCCGTCCTGTTCGGCAATTCCGTATTCATCGGAACGCTGGATGATTTCATCCTTTCCTTTCCCTCCTGATTGCCCCGCATTGCTACTTTTTCCCGCATGCCCATCGCTACACCCCGGGTCCCATCTACCGGGCCAGCCCTCACTTGAATCGCACCGAACTGCCCATTAAAAAAGGACAACTTGTGAAGTCGAGATTCCTGGTTCCCAACCTGTTCACCGGCCTTAATTTCCTGCTCGGCGTCTTCTCCATCCTGGTGATGCATGAAACTTTCACCAATCCCGTGCCCGGCCAGCCGATCCTGGGATTCACCAAGGCGCCGTTGATGTTGGCGGCCTGGATGATCATCTGGTGCGTGTTGTTCGATAAACTGGACGGCTTCGCGGCGCGCATCCTCAAGGCGTCATCGGATTTCGGCGCGCAATTCGACAGCCTGGCCGACTTGACCGCCTTCGGGATTGCACCAGGATTCTTGGTCTATTTCTACATGCAGACGCTGGACGGGCAATGGTTCGCCGCCCACCGGCCCCTCATGATCGTTTCCATTTCCGTATACATGCTCTGCGCCTCCATGCGCCTGGCTCGCTATAACGCCATCGATTCGGAAGAGCTGGTGAATTATTTCCATGGCCTCCCCTCCACCTTCGCGGGCGGATTCATGGCGATGAGCGTCATCCTTTTCTCCAAATACCAATTGGCCGACCGTCTGCCCGGCGCCATGGCCATCCTGCCCTTGCTGCTCATCCTGACCGGCATCCTGATGGTCAGCCCGTTGTACCTGCCCAAACTCGTCAGCCGGCAAAACAAATTGTTCAACTTGTTGCAAATCGCGAACATCATCATCGGATACATCTCCGGATTCGGAATGGTTTTTCCGGAGTATCTCTACGGCATGTTGGTGATGTACGGAATAGTCGGATTCAGTTTCGGTTATTTCAGCAAAGGCTCCATCAGCCCCGCGCAATCGCCGCCCAACAGCGACTGAGCATGGGAATCCGGTGAAACATGCGTCAGGCACCAGCCGGACGGATCGCTGCGGCGACCTAAAGCATATTGATCCAGGTTGGTAACCCAACCCTCCTTGGATGGCAAGGCCGTAAGGCTATCCGCGCCCACCGTGGAATAGCGCAAAGAATCCACCAATGCGCCATCGCGGCCCAACAGCAGGAGGCTGCCTCCGGAATTGGTCATCTGAAAATCGGCGTAATGGACTTCGACGTTCGCCGCCGAGCGTCCAAACGTCATGACGCGGCCCGGCGCCAGGAATTGATCCGCCGCGAACGAAAAAGCATGGGTAACGCCCAGGGTACGATCGCGCCCGAAGCGGCAACCCGAAAGGTCGAGCGTATCGGCCGTGCGGTTGAAAAGCGCGAACCATTCCGCCTCCGAGGAAGAGTCCTTCACTGACGGAGCGGGATAAAAATCCGTGATGGCGATTTCCCCGAATGCCGTCGGAGCCCGGCGTCGGGCCGGAAAGTCCGCCTCCACCCTATCTCCGGGCGCAGCCTCCAAAGCCAGGCTCAACGCGGCCGATGCCGTCGATGGCAAAAGCGACAGGTCCAACCGGACGACTTCTCCCTGGGGCAGAACCACGCCGCTTCGATCGCTTTCGTACAGCGTTTTACCGGCCGAATCGGACAATACCAGGGACACGTCGTAGGCTTCGCCCCCCGGCACATTCTTGACGTTGACCGAGGCGAATTCATCCCGAATGCCCAAGGGTTCCGAAAAAATCCCGGATTTTCCCGACAAAGCGAGCCGGCCCGACACGATGGGTCGCGGGAGACCAATCGGCAAGTGGAAGGAAGCGGAGACGCTGGCGAACAATGGCCGGCAAGGCAAACTTAGGTCCAACCGGGACTCGCGTCGGAATTCGCAGGTTGCGGAACCGGTGTAAAGGCGTCGGCCGCGGCAAAATAAATCGGCGGACACCATCCGGTTATTTCCCGGAGGCAATTCCTCCACGTTGACGTTTAAGGAATCTCCGGAAACGCCCAAAGTGAGCGTATCCATGTCCTCGGCGGTGATTACCAAAAAAACGGAGTCGATGGATGCGCCGGCTCCGGCGGAATCTACTCCCGAGGTTCCCCCACCGGCAGCGGCACGCATTAGCGCAGCCGGACGCAGTTGCAGCCGGAGCGATGCGGATCCATCCGAATGATTGGTGGCCGTCCGATTGGAATCGGTCCCGAGTAAACATCCTTGTAGCCCCGTCAATACCGCCAAACCGGAAATCATGAGCGCGCTGGTACGAAACATTTTATCTCCTTCTCGGGCCGTTATCCATTAGCCCGCGTGTGGGTGCGTTAGGTCCATTAAGGTATTTCCGAGGGATTGGGGATGAAGTGTCCGCGAGCACAATCGGGTAAAGTATCTCTAGGAGGGCACATCCGATGCAAAGCGTTATCCCGGGCCTTGGGAATTTCGCCATTATCTATTTTTAATCCATGCGAATCACTTTCTTGGGAACCGGCACCTCGCACGGCATTCCGGTCATCGGCTGCGATTGCACCGTGTGCAGGTCTACCAACCGCAAGAACCGGCGGAATCGAACCGGAGTTTGGCTCCACGATGACGGCGGACTTTCGGCCGTGGTCGATGTCTCCAGCGAATTCCGACTGGCGGCCCTGGAATACGGATTAAAACGTTTGGACTTCGCGTTGCTGACCCACCCCCATTCCGACCACGTTTCCGGCCTCGACGATTTACGGATATTCTCCCAAACCACCGGCAAGGCCGTGCCCATTTATAGCGACGCATCAACTCTGCGCGACATCACCACCCGATTTGCCTACGCCTTTAACCCGCCCAAGGAATACGGAGGCGGCACGCCGCAATTCGATTTACAGGAAATAACCGGAACGTTTCAATTCGGACCCTGGAAAATTACTCCCTTGCCCGTGCTGCATGGGCCGGATCGGATACTCGGTTACCGCATCAATAATTTCGCCTTCATCACGGATGTGACGGTGATACCCGAGGAGACTTTTCAATTATTGGAAGGGTTGGATTTCTTGGCATTGGACTGCCTACGGCGGCAGCCGCACTCGACGCATTTGCACCTGGAAAAGGCCATCCAGTATGCCGCCCGGATCAAAGCCAAACGCACCTATTTCATCCACATGTGCCATGAGTTCGACCACGACGCGCTTCAGGCCGAGCTGCCGGAAAATGTCTTCGTGGCTTACGACGGCTTGGAGTTGGAGTCAACCACCGCGGGCTAAGCCGAAGGCGATATCAATGCCGACCATCGGCCTGAAGGCCGCTTAAGTTTTGAGTTTTTGCGTGAGCTGAGCGAAACTTTGATTCGATTTATCGCGCTCGGAAAGCAAGGGTGCCGCCCCATTTAAAGGCCAACCCACGGCCAGATCGGAATCATCCCATTGGACTCCCGATTCAGTGGCGCCGTTATAAACGGAAGAACATTTGTATTGGACTTCGGCCCATTCGGAAAGCACCAGAAACCCATGGGCGAATCCGATCGGGATAAACACCTGAAGGCCCGATTCCGCATCCAATTCCGCGCCATAACTCTTCCCGAAAGTCGGTGAATCCGGACGAATATCGACGGCGACGTCCCATATCTTTCCCGCCGTACAGCGCACCAGTTTATCTTGCCCGGGGTGAGTTTGAAAATGCAGCCCGCGCAAGGTATGCCGGATGGATCGACTGTGATTGTCCTGGACGAAATCGACTTGGACTCCTGCCTTGGCAAAACTTTCGCGGTTGTAACTCTCGAAAAACCAGCCGCGATCGTCCCGAAATACGCGCGGTTGCAATAACAGTAGTCCAGCTAAAGGCGTTTTCATGATTTCCATTATGGTGGAAGATAGTTTTTTGAAACATCGCATCCCAGCGCGCGTTGACTAGGGGGGCCGGAATTGGCATTTTAATCCGGCACGATGCGGATCTCCAAAGGCCTTGCCCTCAATCTTCTCCTGGCCGTTGCCGCTCCAACAATTTTTTTCGCAATTGTGGAAGCGAGCCTTTGGATTGCCGGGGTGCGGCCCTTATCCTTGACCGAAGATCCCTACGTCGGTTTCGCCGCCTCACAACCCCTTTTCCTGCTTCAGTCCGATGGCGAAACCATGGCCACCAATCCGGTTAAGCTAACCCATTTCAATTCGCAAACTTTCTTGCGAAAAAAACCGCCGGGCACCTATCGGATTTTCACCCTGGGAGGCTCTACCACCTACGGGCACCCCTGGCGCGACCCGGTTTCCTACAGCGGCTGGCTGCGGCAATTGTTGCCCATCGCCGACCCGTCCCGCAAATACGAAGTAATCAACTGCGGCGGGATCAGTTATGCCAGTTATCGCGAAGCTATGCTGGCGGCGGAGCTAATCCAGTACCAACCGGATTTGTTCATCGTCTACAGCGGCCACAATGAATTTTTGGAGGAGCGTACGTATCGCAAAACCGCCGGCATTCCCAGCATCGTTAGGGAACTCAGCGCGCTTTTGGATCATACCCGCACCTATTCCATCCTGAGGCGTATGGCGTTGAAAACCGGCAACCCAGGTAACGGTCAGGTTACTCCGGGAATTTCGTCCCCAGGAACCGGAACCGGGAATTCGGAAGGCGGCGGGAACCACTCCGACGGCAAGCGACCGGAATTGGCCGGCGAAGTCGATGATGTTTTGGCCAAGACTATCGGACCCACGTCCTATGTCCGCAACGATACCCTGAAACAGGAAGTCTTGGAACATTTTCGCGCCTCCCTGGAGCGAATAGCGAAACTGGCGCATTCCGCCGGCGCGCAGGTGTTGTTCGTGACGACCCCGTCCAATGAAAGGAACTGTACCCCGTTTAAAAGCGAGCCGTCTCCGGGTATCGCGCCGGAAAATTTGCAGCGGGTGGCAAAATGGGGAATGACCGCGGAAACGGTTCCGCCGGCCTTGGCTTTGCTCATGCTGGATTCTGCGCTGACGCTGGATCCGCGCGACGCAGCCCTGTGTTTTCAGGCTGGTATGGCCGCGTATGCCGTGGGTCAATTCCCGAAGGCCAAAACCTATTTCGCAAAGGCGATCGAAGAGGATATCTGCCCGCTGCGGGCCTTGCCCGTCATGCGGGGAATCGTACGCGAGGTTGCGGACCAAACCGATTCCCGGCTACTCGACTTCACCGGATTCCTGGAAGCGCGGACCTTACGGGCCACCGGGAACGATATTTTAGGCGAGCCGGACTTTGTGGACCACGTGCACCTTTCGATTGACGATTATCGGCTCCTGGCCCAAACCATCATCGATACTTTGGCGGCCTCGGGAGAATTGCGGCTAAGTCCCACTTTCGACACCGCCGCCGTTAAGCGTGTCGTCGATCGCGTGATGTCCGGAATGGGTCCGCATGAGCTGGGCGAAGGGTTGCACAACATCGCCAAGGTGGTCAATTGGGCCGGCAAACACGATGACGCAGCGCGCGTGGCGGAACGCGCCCTAGCCGTGGATTCGACGGGATTGGAGGCCATTTGGAGTTCCCTATTCGTCGGCGCGGCGCGTGAGAGACAGGGACGGGAAGATGAAGCCATCGTCCATTATCGACGCGCGGTACGATTGGATTCCAACAATCCGTTGTCCCGGCAGTATTTGGGCGCGGCCCTGGAGCGCAAAGGAGAATTCGCCGCCGCCGCCCGCGAGTTCCGGCAGATTTTGGATTGGGATCCCGGCGACCCCGACGCCCAGGCGCATTTGAACGGGCTGAAATCGAAGTTGGAAGCGTCGGCCGTGACGGCCGAATCAGCCGGGATGACCGTCTCATTGCCGGACTTGAACGCCGCCGTCCAAAAAGAACCTAACCGGGCGGATTTGCGGACCCTATTGGGTACGTCCCAATTGCGTATCGGAAAAGCTTCGGAGGCGACTCAAAATTTCAAGCGCGCCCTGGAATTGAATCCCAATGAAACTAGGGCCATGCTAGGCTTGGCGAAGATTGCCCAGGCCTCTGGAAACTTGCCGGAAGCCATTAATCTGTACGCGAAGGCATTGTCAATCGATCCGCACCTGGAAGAGGCCCGCGCGGCGCTTTCCGGAGCATTGGGTAACATGTCGGGACACCCGTAACATCCAGGCTACTCCGGAGCCGGCATTTTTTCCGGCCGCCCGGCACCTTACGGAAAGGTGTTTATGATGCTGTCAATCCGCGTGGTAAGCTTGGCGGCGCCCTTGGCATCCAGGTGCCCGGCGTTTACGGCCTCATCGTCGGTATAGTCGTGGTTTCCGAAATTATAAGCGTCGTAAAAATGGACGTAACTCGAGGTCCCTTCCAGCCCCGTTCGCAGGCGGGAGCGGAGTACCATCTGCTCATGCGGCCTTCAGTATCCGTCATGAAGGCCAATTCGTGGATGTCATAGCCCCGACCCACCGCCCGGATTTTTTCCGTTCAACGGCGCGGTAAAAGAATTTTTGTCGTTCCCAAAACCAAATCGTTGAGTTTCAGGCCTCGGAATCCCGTGGCCAGGAACCGTCCGTCGGTGGACATGCCAGCGCGGGATGAACCCAACGCCCAGCCTGACCGCCGGCGATTGTACGTTATCGAGGGCGCGGACGTAAATGGGGTGATTTCCCGTACAATTTTCAGCCATAACCTTTATGCGAAATTCAGCGATAACTTTTATCCGAAAAATAGGGGCCGCAATGGCCAACGGCGTTTCCCCAGGAACATCCACGTTGCGTCGCGCGAAAGTCCGTTTCACGGCGTCCGCCAGAGTTTGCGGATCCAATGGGAAGGAACGGAACATCACGCAAATGTCGTAGAAATCTTTCATCCTTGAATCGGCCATATCGAGGACGACCATGGCCTGGAATTTTTCGGCGATGGCCGTATAAGGTGGATAGGCCAACAGTGACGGCGCCGGCCCATCCAGCAAGGTGGGAAAGGTGATCCTATCGGGTGCGGAGGTGATCGCGTCTCCAAAGCCGACATCCACTTGCAAATCAATGCGGATACGGCCCGGCATGGCCCGCAACTGAACACGCACGCCCTCGTAGTCCTGTTCCTCGCCGCTGGATTTGCTGAAGTTCAAAAGGCGTTGCGCCACGGAATGGGCCATGTCGCTCATGGCAGTGCTTCCATGGCCACATCCAGCCCGACTTTATTCCTCATTTTAAAAAGGTCGGCCACGGTCTTGGCAGCACTGTAAACGCGCATGGCTATCCCATCGACTCGATGTAGCTCGATACCCTTGGTAAAAGCCCCCTCGGAAAAGCGCACCACTCGCAAAGGCGGGTAAACAAGTTTGGGAGCCCGGGAAGTCCCCTCTACGGCGATCCAAACCTGATGTGGAAGTTGGGTCGTCAGCTCATGATAGTTGAGAGCGGACAAGAGACATAGGACTGCCTTGGGCGATCAGAGAAACACTTCGGCATAGCTCGGGTGGGTAAGCATCGGAGCCTGTGCCACCTGATAAATTCCCCGCGCCAGGCGTTCGGCACTCCCATTTCGCAACAGGTTTCGCAAGTCCTGCCTGCGAAACCTGTTGCGATGTTCACTCGGGGCGGGACTTCCCGCCGTCGGACCATGGAAGTAGTCGTTGAACGTGGGCTCCGGGACTCAATCACCGAGTTATCGTTTGCGGGCAACCAGGCAGAAGAGACCGATTAGTCCGGAGTCGTCGTTCGGCATCGCTCGCATGATCGGGTCCACATTCTGACCCGCAGGGCGCTCTACCCAATAATCGCGCAACAACCGGTCGCTCTCAGGCAGAAACTGAGCGCACTGCACATCCACCAGCCCGGTCTTCTGCCA
>JADGQO010000211.1 GCA_017881725.1 Fibrobacteria bacterium | reverse complement strand
CCACGCGGCGATTGATTTGCCGCCCGTCTGCGGTTTTGTTGCTGGCCTTGGGTTGGGTCAGCCCATACCCGCGCGCGGTAAGGTGACCGTTCAACTCCGTGTAGGCCGCCGTCATGTACAAACGAACCGCGTCGGCCCGATCCTGGCTCAACTTGAGATTGGCCGCCGCGCCTCCGACATTGTCCGTGTGCCCGCCGATTTCCATTTGCAGTTTGGGATATTTGCTCAACATCTTTCCGACCAGGTTCAGATAGGGCTTGGAGTTGATGGAAATCACCGCGCGGCCGGTTTCAAAGTACAGCGCCTCCATGTTCAACACGCCGGTTTTCAGGAATTCCTTTTCCCAGTCGCTGCGGTGCGATTGTTCATCCAACAGGCGACGGTTGGCGTCGGCTAGGGCGATGGAATCCAGCTTGGCCTTGGCGGCCAGGGAATCTGCGAGTTTGCGGGCTGCGTTCGCTTCACCGGCGCGCATCAAGGAATCCTCCCGCGCTTTACGAGCCAGACTGTCGGCCAACTCTTGGGAGCGGCGGGCCTGGGCTTCGAGCGCCAGGCGCGACAAGGAATCCAGGCGGGCTTTTTCCAACGCTTCGCGGCGCTTGCCGGCCATCAAATCCATGGACCAGGTCACGGCGGCGAATAGGCGCCAGGGCTCCAAGGCGCGCGTCGTCCCGCCATCCCGTTCTTGGGACAGGGACATTTCACCGCCGAATTGCACGTTCAAATGGTTCGCGCTGCGGAACTCCACCGAAGGCGTGAACCACATCGGGTCGGAGTTCTGCGCGTTCTTGAGCACGGAGCGGGAATGAAATTCGGCTCCCAGGATGAAGGAGGGCGTGGGATTGAATTCAATGGCCGCGCCTTGTGTCAACAACGCGGTTTTATTGTCCTCCAGGGAGGTGATGATGCCTTCATTCAAATGCAATCGCAAGGCCAGTCCCAGTTGATTGAAGATCACGGTTTGCGTGAGCTTGATGGAAAAGTCGTTGCCCGTGCGGGTTTCCAGGTAATTGTATCCGTCGGGAAAGTTGGTGTTGATTTGGTTTCCCGCCAGGCCCGCCAAAGCCGCGACCTGGAACCCGAAGCGGCCGGGTATCTTTTCCGGAAAGGGCAAGCTGCCCTGGAAGCCGCCCGTCACCGTGCCCACGCCCGCTCCATTGTCCGGCGCTGAACCGCTCAAATTGTACCCAGCCAGGCTTGCGAAGGCGTCGATGTACGGGTTCACTCCGAAAGCGATCGCGGCGGTTCCGGTGGTGATTTGCGCGTTCTTCAACGGCGCACCCGGGTAGTCCTTCTGTTGCGGATACAGATTTCCCCGCGCGGTAACGGTTAACCGATCTTGGCCCATGGCCTCGGCGGAAACCGCTTGGCCCAGGCCCAAGGTGCCGTTCACGTTGGCGGACGGCTCCATGTCGTCCGCGGCAACCGGCAAAGCCCACCCCAAACTGAACACGGCAAGCAGGCCGGCCAGGCGTGAGGCTAAAGCGGCGTGACGAAGCGTATGGTAATGAGACATGGGACCCTTTCATTAATGACCTGGTGGCCCGATGGCCAGGTGGTCTAATAGTCGGAAAGCTCGCGGCCAGTTAAAGCCAAGGATGACCATTCACGGTCACTCGCGGCCCTTCACAGCCATTGACGTCCATAGACGGCATGGCGAAAATCGCCGGTAAAAGCGTTTTCAAGATAGATAAAGTCCCTATTTTCCGTAGTCCGGCCACGAACCGGTTTCCGGGGTGAAAGCGGATTCGCCGTTTTGATGTTGACTACTTTTCATGAGTATGAAGCTGATTCGATTTCGTAGCGCGGGTAAAACCCTCAAAGGCAAGTTGAACGAGGATGGGACTGCATCTCTGTTACTCTATTCGGATGCGGCCGATCCGGTCTTTCCACTAGAATTGGCCTTCGGCGAGGAGCGACTGCGGATTGACCGATTACTGGCTCCCATCGTTCCAGTGGACATCCTGGCCATCGGCCTCAACTACCGGGAACACGCGGCGGAACGCAACGAAACCAGCCCTCCGGTCCCCATGCTTTTCATCAAGGCGGGCAATACCCTGAATCACCCCGGCGCGGATATCGTTCATTCCCCGCGGACCACGCAATTGGATTATGAAGGCGAGCTGGCCGTGGTCATAGGGCGGGACGCCAAAGACGTCCGTCGGGAACATGCCTTGGAATACGTTTTCGGCTATACCTGCGCCAACGATGTGACGGCCCGCGATTGGCAGCGCGAGCGCAACCTGGGCGGCGGACAATTCGCGCGCGGGAAAAGCTTCGATGGGTTCTGCCCCCTGGGCCCCTGCCTGGTGACGGCGGATGAAATTCCCGACCCGCAAGCCCTGCGCATCAAAACTTTCGTCAACGGTGAGTTGCGCCAGAATGCGCTCACCTCGGACATGATTTTCGACGTTCCCGCGCTCATCGAAAGCCTCAGCTCCACCATGACGCTCAGGGCCGGCTGCGTGATCCTGACCGGCACGCCTTCGGGCGCGGGCTTCGCCTTCGATCCTCCGCGCTGGCTCAAGGCCGGAGACAGAGTGCGCATCGACATCGACGGCATCGGCTCCCTGGAAAACCCGGTCGTGGCGGGGTAACGCGCATGTTTCCCCTGAGAGAGCCCCCGCTATGGATGTTGGGCACGGGCCTGGTCGGATACGTCCTAGGCCAATGGAAGGGCATTCCCCGTTGGGGCTTTTTATTGGGCCTGGTGCTGGGGCCGTTGGGGTGGGCGATAATCATGGTTTGGCCCGCTCAGGCGGGAATCTTCAAAACCGGAACCGGTTTCGGTTCCGCCGGAACGGTTTCCGATTCCGCGAGAAACGCTTCGAGTTCTGCGGGAACCTTTTTTGCCACACCGTGTCCACGTTGCCAGCGATCGGTACCGCGCGGCAAGGGAGCCTGCCCGCATTGCGGTAATGTGATGGTGGCGGTGAGTTATCGCGTCCAGGCGTCCACGGGCGCGGAGCCCAAAACGAAGTAGGCCAATCTGCTCGCGAGGACCGCCATAAGTTCCTCTAAATTTCAGCTAGGATCCGTTTCGGATCCGTCTAAAGCCCAATAACGTGCCAGCCGACGCCCCATAGTAACGCGGCGAATCCGGCGATATATCCCAAAGCCACAGGCCATCCCTCGCGAATCCATTTCCATGTCGAACGCGCTTCGGGAAAATCGCTTGCCAAAGCCACGCCCGCCGAGGATCCGAACCACAGCAGGGATCCGCCATAGCCTACCGCGAAAGCCAGGAATCCCCAGTCATACCCGCCTTGCAGCAAGGCCAACCGCGTCAAAGGAATGTTGTCGAAAAACGCCGAGACCAATCCCAGCGCAAACGTTGAGCGGACGGAAGCGGCGGGCAGGGCTTCCACCGGCATGAGCGAGGCGGCCAGGACCAAGGCGCACAGGAACACCGCCCCGCGCAGGGATTGACGCAGAGTTTTCCAGGGCATGGGCACCCACGGTAGAAAAGCCAAGAGGGCCGCCCAGATCCCCAAGCCAGGTAACGCCCATGCTACGTTGGCCAGCGCGGCTCCAATCAGAACGGCCGCAGTCAGGGCGAGCCGTTTCCAGTCCAAGGGGATTTCGGCATGGGGCGTGGATTGCAGGGTTTGATGCTGGTGTTGCAGCCAGGCGGCGGGAAGGCCGAAAGTAACCAGCGCGACCAAGGATCCGACGGCGGCGCGGGCGATGTGCGCGGCCGGGACGCCGGCAATCCACAGCATGGTGGAGGTGGTGTCGCCCAATACGCTCCAGGCGCCGCCGGCATTGCTCGCGGCCGCCAAGGCGGCGAGATAGCCGACATGTAACTTGGACGCGAATACCTTGCGCGCCAACGCGCCCCCGATGACCGCCGCCGCGATATTGTCGAGCACGGCGGAGAGAAGAAAGACGGCGGCCAGGAGTACGAAGGGTCCAATCCAGGTGGCGGGCAGTCGGCTGGGAATGCGATCGGGAAGTTTGGAATCTTCGAAATGCCGGGCCAGGACGGCGAAGCCCATCAACAGGGCGGCCAAGTTGGCCAACATCCCCGCTTCGCCGCGCGAATGGGAAAGCAGCGGGAAACCATGCAGGATTTTTATCGAGGCCACGCCCGCCAACCCAAATAAGGCCACGGGAGTCGCTTGCTCGTGGAAAATCGCCACGCCCAACAACGTAGCGCCCAGCAAATAAAATTCGATCGGAATGCCGAAAAGAATGTTGCCTCCTAATCCGAAGGATTGCCGCCCGTATCGGGTCGGCGTCTCCGGCTGGAAGGAGGAAAAGTAGTACCTGGTTTGCTGGGTCGGAATCAGGGGAGAATGATTCCGTCGCGACCCCATAGCCTTTGAATCTGTAGTCCCGAGCCCATGACGCCCTCGGAAAACCTTAAGCGATTCCTGAAATCTACGCGGCCAGCGTACGCACGGCTTTCACCAGGGAAGCCACCGCGTTTTCGGTAAACGCCTCGTCGCTGAGGAGGCGGCGGCCCGAAGGCTTTTTCCGTGCCAGCACCGGAACCGTTTCCGCCGCATGCAGCCCCAGGGAACGGATGCGTACCGGATTCTGATCCAGCAACTCGCGGTTGGCTTGCGTTTCGAGACCGGCCCGCACCGATTCAAAGCGGAAATTACCCATCAACCGCGACAGTTTTTCCTCGGTCGTGTCCATGTTCACGGTATGCAGGAATGCGTTCAGACGCGAGGTTTTCACCTTCGGTTGTTCCAGATCCAATTCCCAAGGATGGATATAAACCATTCCCGGCAGACCCTGCCGATTCCGGTGGGCCATGAACGATTCCGTGGCTACGCGCGGGTACAGGCGCAAATAGCCTCCCCCGGCGATGGGCAAGCCCCGGCCCGCAAAACGCAAGGTGGACATCGGCACTTCCGTCAAGGTCGCGCCGCTTTCCAGCTGGATGCGATGGGGCTGCGGATTCGGATAGTCTCCGATCCCGTAGCGTTTCCGGGTGACGGGGAATATCGACGAATCGTAGGTGATACCGTAACGCGCAAGTATCTCCAGCGACCACAAGGTGGATTTCACCACGCTGAAGTTCGAGGCGCGATGCCCGTGAATCGGTTGCGCCACGATGCGCCCCAGGGCGTTGAGGGATTGATCCAGATCTTTTTCGAACTGGTACGGCGACATTTCGGTAATCAACCGGTGGGAGTATCCGTGCGTTCCGATTTCGTGGCCCGCTTCCGCGATGCGCCGGACTAGGTCCGGGTAGCGATCCGCGACCCAACCCAACACGAAAAAGGTGGCCCGGGTTTCGGTCTTCTCCAACAAATCGAGAATGCGTCCGACATTTTGATCCACGCGCGCGGGCAAGGCATCCCACGCGGACCGCTG
>JADGQO010000210.1 GCA_017881725.1 Fibrobacteria bacterium | reverse complement strand
GTCTTCACGAAAAAGTCGCAGGCCGTGGCGATATCGCGCGTGCTGTGGTAGGTGCCGTTTTTCAGGAAGGTGAGGTTGGTCAGATGCTCGCCCACGTTGATGAGCGATACGACCTTGGCGGCGTCCTCCAGCGGGGCCGACAGCAAGTAGGCGTTGGTCACGGCGAAGGCGTCCACGTCGATGACCACGGGACGCAGCCCGGCCTCGTACAGCAAGTCGATGTAACTCTGCATCACTTGCAGCTTGGCGGCCACGAGCAGGACTTCCATCTCGTCGGTTTCGATGCTCTTGTTGAGGATTTTGTAATCCAAGGTGATATTATCCACGTCGAAGGGGCTACGCTGGCCCGCTTCCATCAGAATCACTTCCTCATCCGATTCCGCCTTGCTGGACTTCAGCTTGATGCGATCCGCGATCACGCCGTAGGACCAGGAAAGGGAAAGCACCACGTCCCGGATTTTTCCGGAAGGATCGGTGCGATGCACCAGGGAGGTCAAGGACTGGAGGAGTTCGTCGCGATTTTTGATTTCGCCGCCCACGATCGTGTCCGGCTTGAGAACGTGTATGCCCGCGCCCAACAGCACCGGCCCGTGGGCGCGATGCGCGATGCGGGTGATTTTTATACTGTAATTGCCGATGTCGATGCCCACGGTCGTGGGCTCGCCTTGGATCAGGTTCAACGCTTTTTCTTTGAAGCCCAAAAGAATCGCCCTCGATTTTGAGGTGACCTGAATCTTCTCAATCCAGGCCTAATTTTCTCAACTCAGTTATTATAGCACCGCAGGAAAACGGTTTGCAACGACGGATATCCGGTAATTGCAGGGACTTGAAGCGGGATTCGCGCGGTTGGGGGACGGAGGGTTCGCCGAAGGTAAGAAAGGGTCAACGGGAAGGACGGAGCGGCCGGGACTGGAAAATTCAGAAGTCAGAGGTTAAAAGTCAGAGGTGAGAATGGAATGCGGGGAGTTGGGTCTCGGAGGTTTTATTCAGTCGGCGGCGCAGCTTTTCTTCTCTTTCACTTTGACTTTTCACTTTTAGCTTTTGCCTTTTGACTTTTCAAGTCACGGCTTCTCGCTTCTGAATTTTCTCCCGCTATTCGATCTTAATCGGGCCTCGCATTTGCGAATCGATGCGTTGCTTTTCGAAGACGTAACGCACGATTTTTTCCTGAGCGGCCGTTTCCATGGCCATGAATTTCAAGTTGTGCTCGAAGTCTTCGCGGTCGTTCCGCAACGTGCTGGTCATGCGCATCACCTCCGACTGCAATCCGCGCAAGGACGTCCCCGGCAGATCGAAGTTCAAGGATAGTTTATGCCCTTGCGGTATCGGCGAGGAAAAGCGGGCGCAAGCGCCTCCGCCGGAAAGATCCAACAACCGTCCCTCCAACACCATACCCAATGTAGGGCCGCCATCGCCTTGGCGCCAGCCTTCCGGCTTGCCCGCCACCGTGACCCGGCAGGGGATATTGACGTCGATGCGCACCCAATTGCGCAATTGTTTGCGTTCCAGGACGCGCGAATGCGGCAAGTAGATGATTCGTTGGCCCAAGCGCGTAGCCGATACGGGCAGACGCAGCACGTATTCGCCGTCTCCGGCGCGCAGCGCGGACAGCTCCAATCCCGCGCCGACGGCGATGGTGGGAGGAATTTCGGCGTCCAACGTAATGGCCCACTGACGTTCGCGCACTTCGGAAATCCGTCCGCGGCGGGGCTGTTCCTCGCCGTCCACGACGCTGACCGGCATGCCTTCCTCCAGTTGCCGCGTGCTGGACAAGGGCGTTTCGGGGGGCAGTTGCGCGTAGCCCAATTTTACGCGCAGGCCGCGCAGCAGGGCGAATTGCGTTTCGTCGCGTTCCAGCTTGACCGAGTTGGTTTTCAAGAACGCTTCCAACGCGTCCTCGTAGATGAAGGAGGAATCAAATACCATGTCGGCGCTGCTGACGTCCCCGGACTCGACGATGCGTTTTAAGATGTCGGTTTCCTGCGGAGTGAGACGTTTCTGGCCCGCCATTTCGGTGAAATATTCCCAGCCGATGTCCACCTTTTCCCGCTGCCGGGAATCCGTCCGCATGATTTCCAGAACCACGATCAAAGCGAGGATGCAAATCAGTCCGAATCCGGACAACATCAATCCCAGCGGGCTGATGCGGCCGAATCCGCTCCCCAAGGCATGCATAACATCCTGCGAGGCGGCCGCTCCGGCGATTTGGGGAAACGCCACCGCCGACCAGAGGCCGATGGCCCATGTCCGCGCGGAATACCCGCGTCCTTCTTTCCATGTTGAAAACAGCCTCAGAGAAACTCCCTTTCGCCTATCCTATTGATTATCCGATATTTTAAGTTGCGTGTCCGCCCGCCTGGGTAATAAAATGGAAGGGCCGGGCCATGCCGGGCGCCGGAGGTATGCCCATTTGAACTCGGAATCCACAGAGCTCAGGGCCTTGGTCCAAAAAATCACGGACTTGCCCACTTTGCCCGTCATGATGGCGACCATTACGCGCCTCATGCAGGATCCGCGTACTTCGGCCGAGGAACTGGGACGCGCCATCGCGTCCGATCCGTCCTTGGTTTCCAAAGTCCTCAAACTCGTCAATTCGGCTTTCTATGGATTTCCGGGACACATCAGCACCATCACCCAAGCCATCGTGATTCTGGGCTTCAGCACCATTCGCAACGTGGTGCTCACCACCTCCGTGCTGAAAGCCTTCGGACGGAATTCCGGCCATAAAGGATTCAACGTCGAATCCTTCTGGGAGCATTCCCTGCTCACCGGCGCCATCGCGCGATCGCTGGCCCTGGAGCGGGAGGCGAACTTCGCGGAAGAGACTTTCATCGCCGGATTGTTGCACGATATGGGACGCATCGTGCTGAGCCAGAAAATCAGCGGCGAATTCGAAAAAGTGATCGCCCACCGGGAAAAACACGGCTCGAGTTGGATTGCGGCGGAAACGGCCGTCCTGGGACTGACGCATGGCGAGATCGGAGGATGGCTGGCCCGAAAATGGAATTTGCCCGCCCCGTTCATTGACGTCATGCATTGGCACCATCAGCCGATTGATTACCTAGGAATCGAACCGGCGCCGAATAACGACACGTCCAACTTGGTTTTCATGGTGCATGCGGCGGACGCCATGGCCAAGGGGCTCAAGGACGGGAAAATCGATTTGGCGAGCACCGCGGAGATCCACCACCTGGTGCGCCGCAGCCTGAAGCTCGAGGAAGCCGGGTGGGACAGCTTAGAGCGGCGCGCGGCCGACGAAATCGAAAAGGCGCGGGCCTTCCTGGATATCCTGTAAGGAGTTGCACCATGGCGGCGGAATACAAGCGATCGACCAAGAAAAAGCTGACCATCGAGCATTTGCAGGATATCTGCATGCCGGTGAGTTTGGAATTAGGACACAAACTGATGCGCGTCAAGGAACTTTTGGATTTGGTTCCCGGCCGGATCGTGAAACTGGATCGCCTGGCCGGCGAGCCGGTCGACTTGGTCATCAATGGAAAATGCATCGCCAAGGGCGAGGTGGCCGTCATCGACGAGAACTTCGCCGTGCGCATCGTGACCTTGTTGTCGCCGGAAGAACGTTTGAAATTATTGTGAGGCGGGCCGCTCTCCGCGCCGCCCTTAC
The DNA here is from genome assembly GCA_017881725.1 of Fibrobacteria bacterium. Taxonomy (GTDB): domain Bacteria; phylum Fibrobacterota; class Fibrobacteria; order UBA11236; family UBA11236; genus Chersky-265. The sequence goes on along the minus strand of JADGQO010000210.1, from coordinate 23,233 downwards.
GTTCGCCTGTTTGGATACGGACGGGATTTTTATCTTATCGCCGTGTCTTTGGACATTTTTTCCTATTCTCCGCCGCGGCGTTTAAACCCTTTACTTGCGGCCTTCGTCCTGTTTGGTTTCCTGGCATCCCCGATCAGCGCGCAACTGCACGCGTTTCCCCACCTTTCCCTGGACAGCCTGGACGCGAAGGTCAAACGGGATTCCCTGCTCGCCAAAACCGATTCCGCCAAGGCGGCGAGCGATTCCCTGGCCGGGGACGACACCGTGACCTATTCCGGCGCGCGCATCCGCTACCGGACCGATCGGTTTTCGCTCTCCGAAAAAGCCCTGCTGACCTACCGCGGATCATCGCTCACCGCCGACTCCATCGTCTTCTACAGCCAGGACGACGTCGTCGAAGCCATGGGCGCCCCTCTGATCCAGGATCCGGCCAACCCTCCGATTTTAGGGTACCGCATGCGTTACAATCTCAAGACCAAGGTGGGTGAAATCTATTACGGTTCATCCAAGAAAGGGAACCAAACCTTCAACGGCGTCGAGGTCCGCCGCCAGAAAAACGGGGACGTGTACATCGCGCGGGGGGATTTTTCGACCTGCGATTCGCTCGACAAGCATTATTACTTCTATTCACGGCGCATGATCATGGAGCCCAAGTCCAAGGTCCTGTCCGGCCCCATTGTGATGAACATCGGGGACGTCCCGGTGGCCATCCTGCCCATGATGGTGATGCCCCTGGGATCGGGGCGACGGTCCGGCATCCTGCAACCCAAGTTCGGCGGCGACCAAAGCCAGGGCTTTTACCTGATGGGCCTGGGGTACTATTGGGCTTTCAACGATTACACCGATCTCATGGTCTCCGGGGATTTGATTGAAGGCCAAAGCGGAACCTTCGACAAGACCAACCTCAATTCCACTTTCCGCTACAACCAACGTTACCAGTACTCCGGATCGCTGGGCGGCAAATTATACGTGAACGAGTTCGATCCCAGCAACGCGGGCTGGATGGTGGACTATGCGCATGATCAGAACGTCACGCCCGACGGGAAACAAACCCTGAAAGGCACGGGCCGCTTCCAATCCGACCCCACCATTGTGGACCGCAACGCCTTGACGGAATCCGAGCGCGTGAAACAGACGGCCAACGCCACCTTGGGCTACCGCCGCCAATTCGATTGGAACCAGGCGACCTTAAACGTTAATCTCTCGCAGGATTACAACCTGACCGACTCGCTCATCGATCGCAATATTCCCGACCTGTCCTTCCGCGTGGGCGGCCCGCTGTTCCCGGCCCCGGACGACGCCGACATGGGCCCGATCCGATCCGAGGAAGATCCCTGGTACCGCAAAATCAATTGGAGCTACGACAACCGCGCCAACGTGAACGACGTGAGCAGGCCGCGCAATACGTCCTTCCGCGGCGACTCCAATACCTACGTCGGATATCAGGATCATCTCGGCATTTCCGGTAAATACCCGTTGCTGAAATATTTCAACCTCACGCCGTCGGTGAATTTCGGAGAGATGTGGAGCCTCCAGAAAAAAGGGGATTCCTTAAACCCGGTGCAAGTCGCGTGGGATCCAGCCAACAACCAATTCGGCGAGTACTTCCCGAACTTCAGCACGGGACTTTCCCTGGACACGCGCATTTACGGCATCGCCCAGGCGGAAAACAAACCTTGGTTCGGAACCTTGCTGGGCATCCGGCACACCATTACGCCGACCATGGGCTTCACCTACGCGCCGAAAATCGACAGCAACCCAGAATTCCTGCCCAATCCGAAAATCGGGGGCGTGGCTTTTCAAGCCCGCCAAAAAACCGTGAACTTCGGCTTGGGAAACGACATCGATTTAAAGCTCGTTCCGGAGGATTTGTCCGCTTCCACGGCAGCAACGGCCAACGCCGCTTACAATGCCAACGCTGGCTCGGCGCAGCCGGGAAATACGCCCAATGCCCCGGGAAATCAAATCGTCGGCATCGGTTCCGGGCCGACAGGGGCTGTGGGCTCGTCTTCGGGACTGCCGGGTGGGAGCCCGGTGACACCGAACGGGGCCACAAAAAAGGGAGAGTCCTACAAGGTCCTTTCGGCCTCCTCTTCCGCCAGTTATAACTTCGCGAAAGACACGCGCGAGTGGTCGGATATCCCGAGCACATTCAACGTTTACTTAACCAAAAACGTCGCGTTGACCCTGAGCGCGACCCATGCCTTATATGATGATTTCGCCGGGGACGGCCAAGTCGACCGGCTCACTTTCCCAATTCTCACTTCCTACGGTTTCGGTTGGCGCAAGGGCCTGGCCATCGCCGGCGACTTCAATTCCGGCGTCCGGGTGCGCGACACCCGGGGGTTTCCGACCGATCACTTTGAGCATACCCCTTGGTCCGCAGATGTGAATTACAGCTTCGACTTCACCTCGCGAAGGGTTGCCGGCGGCGATGGCGACGATTTTTCCCGCTTAATCGGGACCACCGGCACCTTCCAGCGCACGCGCACCCATCAGGCTTACGGCAGCCTGCGGCTGAATCCCACGGCCGGTTGGCAAATGACCTACGATACGGATTACAACTTCTCCGACGGCCGGTTTTCCAAGCATTCATTTTCCTTTCACCGGACCCTGCATTGCTGGGAAATGGATTTCCATTGGACCCCGGTAGGCATTTCGGAAGGCTGGAATTTCAACATCCGCATCACGGATCTGCCCGACGTAAAACTGGAATCGAGCGACAGTAAACAACGCCGTCTCGGCCCCTGAACGTTCGGTTTAGGTTTAATAACTAAATTTGCAGAATGACCGAGGTTGAATTGATCCTGGCCAGCCGTTCGCCGCGGAGGGAGCAAATTTTGACGATGTTGGGATTTCGGTTCCGGGCCGAGGCTCCGGATTACGAGGAAATCATCCCCTCGGGAATGGAATCCGGGAAGGCTCCGGAATACCTCGCGCGGGGTAAAGCCGTTTCCCTGCCGGGAGTGGGCGCGGAGACCCTGGTGTTGAGCGCGGATACCGTGGTAATATTGGGCGACACCTTGCTCGGCAAACCGGACGGAACGGAGCAGGCCTTGGAAATGTTACGCGCCCTGAACGGGCGCACGCATCAGGTGGTGACCGGCGTGGCGCTGGCTAAGGGCGGCCGCATCGTGGACTCGGGTTCCGTGGTAACGGACGTGACCTTCGCGGACTCGTCCTTACAGGCATTAAAAGCCTATGCGGTTTCGGAAGAGCCGAAGGACAAGGCCGGGGCTTACGCCATTCAGGGGCACGGGGCCCGCTTGGTGGATCATGTGCGAGGGTGCTTTTATAACGTAATGGGATTGCCCATCCAATTGACCTTGAGGATGTTGGCGCCTTATTTGGAACTAGGAGAAACATGAGCGACGCGAATAACGCGGCGGGTAACGAAGAAACCGCCAAGGCCGGACCCTCCATCGGGGAAACCTTGCGCCAGGCGCGCATGGCCGCGGGCCTTGAAGTGGGAAAAGTGTGCGCGGATTTGCGTATTTCCGCGCAGGCGCTGGAAGCGATTGAGCAGGGCAATTACCAGCAATTGTCGGGCGATCCCTACATCCGGGCCATGCTGGGGTCACTGGGACGTTACCTCGGTTTGGACGCCCAAGCCCTGATCCAGGGATACAACAAGGAAATCGGGGCCGTAGCGCCCGCTCCGTCCATCGCTCCTTATAAAGACCGGGCGCAAACCTATTCGACGGCGCATAAGCAGATTTTCGTGGTCGTCGTCGTGGTGCTGCTGGGAGGTTTGTTCTTCCTGGCGGGAAAAGTCAACAAGGGTCAGCATGGCTTCGGAAAAACCAACCCTCCGGGTATGGGCGCGGCCGACAGCTTATTACTCCCCCAGGACACGGGATTGGTCAGCCGTTCCCTGGCGCCGGACTCGGCCCAAGGCAAGGCGCCGGCCGATTCAGGCGAGGCCCGGCCCTTAGGCGCCGCGCGCGCGACCCATGCGGATTCCCTGGCCGTCAAAGCGTCCTCGGGCAAAAGGTCCTCCACGGCAGGGGGCGCAAATCCAATTACCAACCCTTCCCAGCATGCGGCTCCGACGCCTTCCGGAATTATCGCCTCAACCGTGCCTAAACCCGGCGCGAGCGGCGTAAAGCCGATAGTAGCCGCCGGCGGACCTCCCGCCACCAATTCGACCGGAAACAACAATCCTGGAACGTCCACAGCTTCCGCGACCGCTACGACTGCACCGGTTCCCGGGACCGGCGTTTCCTCCCCGGCCGACACTTCGCATATGAACACCGTGATCGTTAAACCCCTGATCGACAGCGTCGGGGTGAAAGTCATGCGCACCGGCAAGGAAGACTTCGCGACTTTGTTACGCCTCGGCAAGCAAATGCAGGTCAGCCATAACGACACCATCGTCATTTTCATTTCCAAGCGCAAATCCGTGGAAGTAACCTTGGGCGGCAAGAGCGTGATTCCTGATCGTAAAAGGTTTAAAATCTACGGGAACATCCTGAAGACCTATTAAAATGACCACCCTTCTCCTCATCCTTTGCGTTCTGGTTTTGCCCGTGGCCATGCTTTTCCTAAGCGTATCCTTGAACGCATTCGAGAAAAACGCAGCGGCCTTGGGCGAAATTCTGCTCAAGCGGTACCACATTGCGCCGCCTCAGAAAAGCGCGGATCCCGCGCCCAATATGCAATCCATCGTGAAACTCCAGGGCCGGACTTAGCCTTTGAATTCACAGATAGGCGGGAAGCGTGCGTAAAGCGGAAGTCAGGCGGAAGACAAAAGAAACAGACATTTCCCTTTCCTTGGATTTGGATCAGCCCTTGGACGGACCGGTGCAAACCGGTTCGGCGTTCCTGGACCACATGCTCGACCTGCTCCGCAAGCATGCCGGACTGGGCCTCAGCGTAGTATGCAATGGCGACACCGACATCGACATGCATCATTCCGTCGAGGATATCGCGATTTGCCTGGGCGAAGCCTTAGGCAAGGCTTTGGGAGACAAGCAGGGCATCGAAAGATACGGATTTTATTACGTGACCATGGACGAAGCTTTGGCGCGCTGTTGCCTGGATTTGTCCGGACGGATCGGATTCGTCTATAACGCCGCCATCCCTACCGCGCGCATCGGCAATTTGGACACCGAACTCATCGAGCATTTTTTCCGCAGCCTGGCCGAAAACGCCAAACTGAACCTCCATTTGGATTTACTGCGCGGAACCAATACCCATCATTGCCTGGAAGGCCTGTTTAAGGCCTTTGCCCGCGCTTTGGCGATGGCAATTTCCCCCTCGCGGCGCGTAGCGGGTATCCCGTCCACCAAGGGCACGCTCAACGCATAAGCGACTCGTCGGACCCGTTCGAATTTCGCGAACGCTTGGCTCCCTGGCCGCGGCGGCGTGTTTAGGCTTTTCACTAGTACATGCGCAATCGGATAAATCTCCGGGCTGGACGGAAGCAGACTCGACGTCTGCGGCAGCGCTGGTGTCGGCGTTAACCCGTAATCCCCCGCCTCTCGATTCCCTGCTGGGTCCGAGCGGAGATCCCGCAGGCAAGGTCGGTGCTTCCGGGATAAAAGGAGGGTCGCCGGCCATCCTGCGCGATCATGACTTGGGGTTCGGTTTCAACCTGCGCGAGGCTTGGCTCAATCCCGCCGGCCGGTTGGGGTTCGCGCTTAAAATCGTGTATCGCGGAAAGCGGCCCATCAGTTGCGAAGCCCGACCCGTGATGAATTACGGGGGGTTACGTAGACGTTACCTCGCGGTGCTGTCTCCGGCCTTCCAACCCAGCGCAAGCGTAGAGGGCGCGTCGGCATTCCTCCCCTTGCATTGGAACCTGGATTCAGCCGCGCAATTGTTGCCCGTGGATTCGCTGGGCAGCGGCCCCGACTCGCTCCCCTCGGCGCAAATCCAAAAGACTCTGGCCTATTACATGACGCCTTATTCGGGAACCCTTTACGGCATACGCGGCGGAGAGGCCGGTCAAATGCTGGAAAACCGCGACCAATTCCTGGATATCGAAAAACTCCTGAGCGCGGATCGACGCATCGCGGCCTATTTGCTGCGCAGCATAAATCCAGCCACGCGGCTTTCCGCGGCGGAGTTCATTCTCAAGCATAAGCCTGCCTTCGCCGTCGATTGGGATTGGATTTCCGGATGGATGGACTCGGCGTTTAAACACCCCCGACTCGCGGCCACCATGCGGGCCAAAGCGGAAACGCGGGAAGACGGACGGAAATTGGCGGATGAGTTCTCCAAGCAGGAAATCACGCGCGATCAACGCGGCGTCTTGCGCATGTATTGATTCCGGCTCCCGGAGAGCTATTCAGCAAGCCCTATTTCGTCATTCCTGGTTCAGGCGCAATGCTTCGGCGTATAAAGCCTCATACTGCGGAACGATGATGTCGGGATGGAAATTTTTCGCGGCAGCCTCGCGGCCCGCCTTACCCATGGCGGCGCGCAAAGCCGGATCCTTTCCGATTTTAATCGCGTCCCGCGCCATGGAATCCACGTCCCCGACGGCGGAGAGGAAGCCCGTCACCCCGTGCGTCACGACCTCCGGGATGCCGCCCGTGCGGGTGGCGACCACCGGGACCTCGCAGGCCATGGCTTCCAGGGGCGCCAATCCGAAACTTTCAGATTCCGAAGGAAAAAGCAAAGCGTCGCAACACGCCAGCACGCCGACCACGTCGAGCTGCTTGCCCAGGTAACGTATGTGTTTCTGCACGCCCAATTGTTCGGCCAACTCTTTCGCGTCGCGTAAGCTCGGGCCCTCGCCCACCAGCACCAGGACGGCGTCCAACTCCTCGCGAACCTTGGCGAAAATCCTGATGACGTCGGGCACGCGCTTCACGGGCCGGAAATTGGAGACATGGATGTAGATGGGTTGGTCCGGCCGGGCCAGGCTCTTGCGATGGCATCCCTTGTAGATGCGCCGGAACAGATCGAGGTCGACGAAATTGTGGACGCGATGCACGGGCTTGGTGGGATGGAATACTTTTTCGGTTTCCGCCTTCAGGGAGTCGGATACGGCGGTGACCACGGTGCTCTCCTCGATGCTGTACCGGGTGATGTCAAAGAAGCTTTTCTCCTGCCCGACCAAAGTGATGTCCGTGCCGTGCAAAGTGGTGACGATGGGAATGCGGCGCGGGCGGATCAAGGCCGAAGCGAGCAGCGCGGAAACCGCATGTGGAATGGCGTAATGCACATGCAGCAAATCCAAATTCTCCGATACGAACACGTCCTTCATCTTTGAGGCCAGCGCCAAGTCATAAGGCGGATGTTCGAACAAAGGATATGGGTCCATCTCCACGGTGTGGAAAAAGATCCGCTCCTGGAAATCGCGTTGCAAACGGTAAGGAATGGCGGATGTAATGAAATGGAGTTCATGCCCCCGCTTGGCCAGGAATTTTCCGAGTTCCGAAGCCAAGACGCCGCTGCCGCCATAGGTTGGATAACAAGTGATGCCGATTTTCATGCGAATCTTGCCCCTCCCAAGGCGGTAATGTCCAGGACCTCAGGAAGCTCGACGCTGACGAAGGCCTCGGCGTACTTGCGCTTGATGCGCGCGCCCCATACACGGTGCCGCGCCTCGATGGACTCCAAGAAAGCGGCGGATGAGATGTCCGTCCGGCCGGAATATTTTTTCGCCGCCGGATTATGAAATTGGCTTTTATAACAATGGATGGTGGCCAACTTGCCCCGCCAATGCGCGGTGATGTCCACGCAAAACGAGGGCGTCTGCATCTCCCCGCCGATGAAGTGGAAAATGCGTTGGGGCCGGAAAGGTTTACCAGGGCAATCCAACTTGGCCAGCCCGGATTTGTAGGATGCAGCTTTGACGATGCGCGCAGCGGCCTCATGATCGGGATGCTCCTCGCTCCAGTGATGCGTGATGAGGACGCGTGGGCGATGCTCGCGGATCGCGCGGATTAATTTTTCCTGCGCTTCCCAACCGTCCGCCAATCGCCCGTCGGGTAATCCCAGATTCACGCGCGTGACTCCGAGTTTGCGCGCGGCGGCCGCGGCTTCCCTGAGGCGCACGGCCGGAGTGCCGCGCGTGCCCATGGACGCGTCGGTGAGATCAACCACGACTCCGCGCCGTCCCAATGCAGCCAATTTCAACAACGTGCCCGCGCAACCCAATTCGACATCGTCGGCATGCGCGCCTATGGCCATGAAGTCCAATCCGTCTTGATCCATTTTGCCTCCGACCGGTTTTTCCGGGGCGATTGCGGTTCAACTATCCGATCCATTTGACGTATCCGCGAATCCGAAAATCTGCAAATCCGTGGCCAGTGGATCCAACGACTCGCGCAGATCGGAAAGGCCTTGCGCACCCAAGGCATTGCGCAACGAGGGCAAGGTCAAGTGGCGATCCTGGCCGAGCCCGTTGCCCAGCCAACGCAAGGCATTGACCAAATCGACAGCCTCGCTTTGGGTCGTTGCGGACAGCCCGCGCCGCAAGGCTTGCAGATAATGCCGCCAGGCCACGGCCATTTTTTTCTCCAGCCTGAGCAGAGCCCCGGAATCGCGGAAATGTAATCCGTGAGCCGCCTTCACCTCGTCCAACCATTTTTCCGCGCCCGCATACGACAGGTTTCTGGAAGCAGGGTGCGCCTGCCACGCGCGTTCGGACAGGCTTTCGCGCATCGACCGCAAACCCAGGGTCGCGGCTTCGGCAGGGGCCCAACCGGAGGCGGCAAACGAATTCCAGGAGGATTCCGGAGCGACGGCGGCCGTCATGCGGGGATGCAGCATGGGTATCCCGCCGGTTACCTGGGGAAACAATATGGACATTTGCCCGAAATACCGCAGCTCGGCGGGACCCAGCACGTGTCCAAGCACGGGGAAAATCGCCTCCGCGATCAAGGGACGGGAGAATACGTCATGGGTCAGCTCCAAATCCGGAATCCGCGGAAGCAAATTCTCGCCCGGATTCTCCTGCGTGTAAATACGTCGGCGCAAGCCATCGGGATTTTCCTCGCCGTAAAGCCGGATCCTTTCGCCTTTTTCGAGCCGGAACGCGTGCGCCACGCCCGGACGCAAAGCCACTTGCTGGGGTAACCCCGCCGTTACTGCAGCCGCGCTTCCGGACGCCAGCCAAGTTTCCCAGCGCGAGCGATCCGCAACCGCCTTTTCCAAAACCGGCCGCGCCCGGCGGCGCAGCCTCGGCGAGTACCCATCGACGAACAGGATGCCCTCGCGGCCCAATAACGATTGCGCCAAATGCTTAAACGCCGACGCCAGGGTCTTCGGAGCGACCAAAGTGCCACGCAAAAAATCGATCGTGTCCGGGTTCCAGATCGGATGTAAACGGCCGAGCAAGGATTCCAGCGACACAGAATCGATATGGCGCTCTCCCATCGCGAGAGGACGCCGAGGTTCCGGAAACTCCAGGCTCCACGGGCCGGGCAGGCCGGCGGCCGAAGCCTCCGGCAACTCAACGCCGTTGCATTCCGCCAGGTCGGAGTCGTCACCGGCGATCCAGAAAACGGGAATCACCGGCCGGTTCAACTTTCGGGCGGCGTCGCGCGCCAAGGCCGCGCAGGTCAGGGCTTTGTAATACCAAAGGATCGGCCCGCCGAAAAGCCCGGGTTGTTGGCCGGTCAGGACGTACACCGCGCGATCCGAAGCCGCCGCCTCGATATTCGCGGTTTGTTCAGGGGTCAGAGTCGCGAAACTATTTTCTTCCTTGAGGAAAGCCTGAAGGTCTAGCCCATTCCGCCGCGCATCCAAATAACCGATACGCCGCGACAAATGAGCCTCAGAACGAAAGTGGCCGCCGGGAAAAACCGGTGAGTCTTCAAAAAGCAGGCGCTGTCCGGCATCGACCGAAGGCGCCGTCGCTTTCCGTACGATACGCAGCATGTCCTTAACCGGCCGCCTGGAATGCCTGGAATAGCAGCGACATGCGTTGGGATGTTCCGGGTACGTATTCGCCGCCGGACTCGTCGCCGAAAGACTTTACCGGCCGCAAGGAAAAACGCTTTGCAAGCGCATGCGCTTCGTGCAAGCTGTATAGCCTGACCTGTTCCTCAAAGCGCTCGGGCGGTTGGCCCGGCTTTTGGATTTTGATTTCCTTGAAAACGCATCCATTTTCGATCCGACGCTTCTGCTCCAAAGTCGCGTCGCCCAAGTTACTTGTGTCCGACGGAACCAGATGCTTCACGAGGTATTCCTTGTCCATCAGATCGAGGAAAAGAAAGCCGCCCGGCTTGAGCAAGGATGCGAATTGGCCGAACGTCGCGACGTCCTCGGCGAAGGTTGCAAAGTACCCGAAGGAGGTAAAAAAGGAGGTCACCAGATCAAAACCATGCGGCCGGAAGGGCAAGCCGCGCATATCCGCGCGGGCCACGGCCAATCCTCCGGAGCGCGCGTCGCGAAGCAGGGCGAGGCTCAAGTCCACTCCCAGGCATTTCCGGAATCCTTTGCGCCGCAATACGCCAAGATGCCGGCCCGCCCCGCATCCGATGTCCAGGATACGCCACTCCGGTGTTACGGGTAACTCGCGTAATACGATGTCCACTTGCAACTCCGCCTGCTCCAAATCACGGTGCGGATACAACTGCTTATACGCGTCGCCGAACCAGCGCCGGTACCAGGGTTGCTCATTCATGGGAAAACGGGGAACCGGGTCCGCCGAGGCCCCGCCGTGTCGGGCGGGGCGCAAGGCAAGCCGGGAAAGTAAAGGCTATGCGGGAACCAGGGCCGAGGACATTTGCTGCAAGGCTGCGTAAAAATCCTCGGTGGCGGGCGGCACCGAGCAATGCGCCGTCAAGGTTTTGGCGTTGCGGAATTTCAGCGGCGGGAGTTTCTTGCTCTTGCTGAACACGATGACGGGCTTGGGATTGATCTCCTCCAACACGCCGAAATATTTGAAAAGGGAAACGCAACGTTGCCAGCTTTGATGATCGACCAACATGCCGTCGAAGGCGCCCAAGCGACCGCGCGAAAGCACGGAGGCCAGATCGAACGTTTGGAAATTGTGCGGGGTGGAGGTCAAAAGATCCTCCAAATGTTTCCTGAGGCTGCTGTTTTCCGAGAACACCACTAACTTCATTACCCGTCGTTCCTTTCGGTCTGCGGAGATTCCGACCGCCCCGCCTGGCTTTTTTCCAATGAAGGGATAAATCTAGCAAGGTTGGTCGGAATGGTAAAAAAAGCGGTGAACATTCCCCTTGCATGGCGCCGAATCGAGGCTAAACGCCCAAAGTCGCGGCAATCGCCTGTACGGTGATGCTTTCCAAATCGGAAATAACCTCGTCGGGAGCATTCAGGGGCAAAAGCCAATACACCGTATTGCCCAAGGTCCGCAACAACGCGCCACGCTCAACGGCTTCCCGATAGACGCAATAACCCGCCCGACGCCCCTTTTCCGTCCCCGGTCCGCACAAGTCCGCGGCCACTACGCCGCCGATACCGCGCAAGTTTTCCAACCGCCCCGTGGCCGATTGCACGCGCGCAAACGCAGCCCGCAATGCGACCGATTGGCTTTGGACCCGGTCAATAATTTTCTCGTCGCGGTAAATATCCAAGGCCTCAAGCGCCACCGCGGCGGCCAAGGCATTACCGGCGTAGGTGTTGGAATGCAAAAAATCCCGTCCTTGTCCATAGTCGGCATAAAAATCCGCGTAAATGGATTCCGATATTAATACCGCCGACATCGGCAGCCAACCGGCGGTAAGGCCTTTGGAAAGACAGGCCAAGTCCGGCACGACTCCCGCATGCTCACAAGCCAACATGGTCCCGGTGCGGCCGAATCCGGAAAGGATTTCGTCGGCAATGAGAAACACCCCGTGGGCGGCTGTCCAGGCGCGCAGACGCCGCAGAAAATCGGCGCTGTAAACGCGCATGCCGCCGGCGCCCTGCAGAATGGGTTCGATGACGACGGCGCATAAATCGGGAAGCTGCGCGTCCAGTTGGGACTGCAACGCGGGCCAAGCGGCGGAGCAGTCGGCCCAGAGCGGGTCCGCCGTCGAGGCCACGTAGGGCAGTCCCCGGAGGCGCGCGGTTTCCACGGCGAGGTCGCGGTAAGGATCGGAGTAAATCCCCACATCGCCCAACGCCAAAGTCAAAGCCGTTTCGCCGTGATATCCGTTTTCCAACGACATCAATTTGGGCTTACCCCGCTTGCCCCGTTTTCCTCGCTTGCCCCGGAGATGCGCCGCATGTACCGCAAGCTTGACGGCCACCTCCACGGCGGAGGATCCGTCCCCGGCGTAAAACACCTTGGAAAGCCCGGGCGCCAGCGATCCCAGGCGCGCAGATAACCGGGCGATCACATCGTTGGTCGTATTGGCGAGGATGACGTGTTCGAAGCGCTCCGCTTGCCGCGTAAGGGCGGCCTTAAGGCGGGGGTGGCCGTGGCCGAGCGTTTTGCACCACCAACTGGATACGGCATCGATGAGTTTACGGCCATCGGCCAAATGCAAATAACATCCGGCGGCGGAGGAAATTTCCAAGGGCGGAAAATCCTCGTAGTCCTTCATCTGGGAACACGGATTCCAAAGGGGTCCGACGTCTCGGCCCGGTTGGTCGGTTGTTACAGGGTGGCCGTTGCGGCCCAAAGGTCCGGCTAAACCGGGCATGCGGAAAAAGAAACCGTCAGCCGCGATCCCGCGGGAGATGCGCCCGGCGCGGCGGTGGGGCCCGGCGTCGCGCCGGGAGCGGGTACGACCGTCTCCGCGCCATTGTCGGCGGATTTTTCCAGGACCCATTCCGGGGATCCTTGTCCGCGCTCAGCATCCTCGATTTTCATGCGCATGGATCGCAATTGCGCTCCGGTACGCAACAGGACTGTGTACAGTCCCGGAGGAAGGTTGCGGGGGTGAAGCTTCCACTCGCCCGCTTCCAGCGTATAGTTTCCGCGCGCCAACGTGCGGCCGGCGCCATTTTTGAGTTCCGCCGTAACCTGCTCGTTACTGATGAGGCGCAGGGAAAAACCCTGGCGGGCGGAAAAGTTAAGGTGCTGCAACGGCGCTGGCTTGCGCAGTCTTTTGCGCGCGCTTTCTTGCGGAGACGGTGCGGGATTCGCCGCGGCGGCCGGGGGCTGCACGGATGCGGTAAGGGAGGGATCGGAAGTTCGCGGTATCTCCGATTTAACCGCAACTTGATTGCCCGCATGCGCTTTCTGACGGTCATGTGGGGAAGGTTGGGACCATCCCAGCGACGCGGCGAGCAGGATTAAAGATCCAGCGTGCAGTTTCGTCATACCCTTCTTTCCTTTGCTTCCTATTCAGCGCGTTAACCGGGTTGCGTATTTCCCCGATGCCGACGATTGTCGCAAATTTCCAAGCAGGAAAGCTAGTCATGCCGGGACTGCAATCCCAATCCCTTCCCCGGAGACTGGCTAATCGGCGCTATTCCGGCCCTTTGGCGCCGATGCCGGGGAATTCAAGCCGCCAGCCCGGGCCGTTTCCGCTTACCGCCAGTTCCACGGCCCGCATGGGCGCCCAGGCTTTGAGCATGGCTTCGGTAAACTCTTCCTCCGGATCCGACTCCGCTAAAATCGCCCCGCCGCAACCCACGGAGAAACGACCGTTGGAATACACCAAAGTCCGGATGACCATACCCAAATCCATGGCGCCGTCCGCACCGAGATAACCCAAGGCGCCGGAAAAAATCCCGCGCGCCCGTCCCTCGGCCGTTTCGAGCAATTCCATGGTCCTTAATTTCGGCGCTCCGGTCATCGACCCTCCCGGAAAGCAAGCGCGCACGGCGCTCAGGGGCGACTGTCCCTCGGCGAGTCGACCGCATACGGTGGAGACGAGTTGGAAAACGGTGGGGTGCGCCTCCACGCGCATGCGCTCGGGAACATCCACGCTGCCCACCGCGCAGACGCGGCCGAAATCATTACGCACCAAATCCACAATCATCAGGTTTTCGGAAATGTCCTTGGGATTTCCCGCCAGATCGGCGCGTAAGGCAGCATCCGTTTTCGCGTCGCGACCACGCGGCCGCGTGCCTTTGATGGGCCGGGATATCAGGTTTCCCGCCGCGTCGGACTTGAGGAAACATTCCGGGGAAGCGGAAAGGATGGCCCCGTGCGGGAATTTCACATAGGCGGCATAGGGAGCCGGATTGGTGCGTCGCAAAATCCGGTAGACAAGGAAAGGATCGGCCTCCACCGCGCATTCCAGGGAATTGGTCAGGCAGGCCTCGTAGGATTCGCCCGCGTGAATGTTAGCTTGCAGGTTACGGATACGCGCAAGGTACTCCGGTTTGGAAAGGGAAAGTTTCCAGTCCGCTTTCCCATCGGGTTCCGGAACCGCCTCGTCCCCGGTCCGGCGCAAGTTCAATTCCGATTCCGGAAGCGTTTCCCAACGGGCCTGCAGCTCCGACAGCCAGCCATCCACCGCAGGGGAGCGAAGGGCGGCGGCGGGGTCCTGTGATACCCAAGCCCATACCTCGCGGGATTCATGATCGAAAGCCAGCAGCCGATTGGGTTCCAGGAAAAGCGCGTCGGGCCATTCCGATAGCGGTAAATCGGGTATGGACCCATGGGAAGAGGAAGGCGTATCCCCCGTTCCCGTGAAGCGTTTTAATTCATATCCGAGATACCCGATCAATCCGCCGCGAAACGCGCACCGGAAACCATCTTCCTGAGGTACCTCACAGGTTACCGTATGCTTCAGGTTTCTCTCGAGCCAATCCAGGGGATCTCCGGTTTCCCTTCCGACGACCCCGAACGCACCCTGCCCGTCATCCGGTTCCAATACGGAAAGTTCACTTCCGCGCGTCGCAAACAAGCGACGGCCCGTTCCCATGTAGGAAACCCGTGGGCTCTCGTCCTGGCTTCCCATCGGCGTTCCTGCGATCGTCGCTGCGGCGGCATCCAACCAAAAGGCCGCGGTCTCAGCGGCAAAGAGGGTTGCGAACACGCTTTCCGGATCGCGCCAGGGTAGCCGAATGGGCCGAGGGCCGGAACTCCCGGTTTTGTCCAGAGTGTTCACTTCCCCGAAGTCGTCTGTCCTTCCCCCCCTGATTTCCCTTGCGCCCGGAAAAAACGTTCGTCGGGACGCGGTGAGATCCCGAAAATTCGCGAGCAGCGTTTTTCCGCAATCGCTTCCTATCGATTCCGGATGGAATTGCACCCCGTACCACGGTCGGCCGGGAACTTCGACGGCCATGATTTGGTCGTCATCCTCGGAGCGAGCCGTTACGCGCAGCACATGCGGAATGGACGAGGATTCCAAAACCAGGGAATGATAACGCATGACCGAGAGGGGCGTCGGAAGTCCGGCGAATATCCCCTTGCCCTCATGCCGGATGCGTGAAGCTTTGCCGTGACGCACCTGCGGCGCCGCGACTACGCGCGCGCCCAAATGAAGCCCCATCCCTTGGTGCCCCAAGCATACGCCCAGGATGGGAGTATCCGGAAAAGTTGCGAGAATCTCGGGGCAGATTCCGAAATCCCTCGACCACGCGGGATGCCCCGGACCCGGGGAAATCACGATATTGTCGAACTCGGCGGCTTTGACCTGGGCGATGGTCCAGGCATCGTTGTGGATGAAAATCGGACGCGTACCGTTCAACTCCCACAGGTATTGGAACAGGATGTGACTGAAGGAATCGTAATTGTCGATGAGCAGGGTCTGCATGGATTCCGGCCCGGGGAAAATTCCGGATGTAGCTAAGTTCCGTGTCGGGGGCAACGTCAGAAATCGCTACTATTGAACCATGGGAATAGCGATTTTCGATTTTAACCTCCGAGGACATCCACGACTTTCCCGATCCCGAATTCCGGGCATCGACCTACCCCTCCTGGCTGCGGCCTTGGGCCTGGTGATGACACTGGGCGTCTCGGGAGTTTCACCCGCCCCGGCTCCAACGTCTGGGACATCTGCGAACGGAGTTACATCGACCATGTCCCTGGGTTGGCAGGACGCGGCCTGGATCCCCCTGGCAGGATTGTCGCAAATTCCCGCGCAATGGCTTTACAACAGCATGCCAATCGCGGACACGGCGAATTTGCGCCGCGACGATTTACCCTTTTTCGATCGGTGGGTGGCGGGCACCTACCGGCCGAAGGCCGCCACTCTAAGCGATTTCCTGATCGTGCCTTTCTGCGCTTTGCCCACGGCATTATCCGCATTCGACAGTTGGAGGATGGGGACCGGCTGGCGCCCCGTGGCGACGGACTTGGTGGTGTTCGCGGAAGCGCTGTCGATTTCTTCCGCCTTGGACTTGGCGGCGCGATCGATGCGCATGCATCCGCGCCCGCTCGTTTATGGAGCGGACCGCCTGCGTCGGAACGCTGCGCCCGCGAAGCCTCCGGCAGCTTTTACTCGGGCCATGCCAACGCGGCATTTCTGGCCGCGGTTTACCTGTCCTATACGTATCCGCAGCGGCACCCGGATTTCCGGGGGCAAGCCTGGCTCTGGTCCGGCAGTTTGACCGTCGCCGCCATCATCGCGGGATTATGGGCTGCGGCCGGAAAACACTTCCCCTCCGACGTCATCGTCGGGGCGGCGGCCGGGGCATTGTTCGGATGGGGATTTCCATATCTGCACGAACAGTCGCGCCGTAACCCTCAGGATACGGGCGGCGGCGCCTCCTCAATGCCGTTGACTTAAGGCAATAGCCACTAAATTCCCTTGAAAACTCTGGGATTTAAGATCGTTGGTCACTAAATGCAAAATCCGGCGTTGGTGATGACCATTACCGATGCCTTGAGGCAATTACCCATGGCCAGAAAAATTGTCCCTTGCGATCGCTCTGAAAGACATGAGGTTATGGATCTCATTGAATTGGTTCCAGAAAATGGAGTCATCCTGGGCGATAGAGGGTTTCCAAGCCATGAATTCTTCGCCTTTCTGTTGGAGAACTATAAGGGTCATTTTGTAATCCGCTGCCCCGCCAAAAGCAGTTTTAAAGAAATAGAACAGATGAAGACGCCCGATGCCCCTCTCACGATTAGAGGTCTCACATTACGAGCCATTCGAGTTGAATCTCCAGATGGTACGCAGTCGATATTATTCACGAATCTCATGGATAAAAAGAAATATTCCGGTGCCAGCATCCGCAATCTTTATTTTAAGCGCTGGCAAATTGAAAGCCATTATCGGGACGAAAAGTGTTCGATGGATTTAGAGCATTTTCACAGCAAGAGCAGTAATGGCGTCAAACAAGAGTTGTTCGCCAGCTTGATTATGATGACGATAGCCAGGATACTCATGCACAGCCAAACCACCGATATCCAAAGAGCCCCTCAATTCAAGCATGCCATCCACGCCTTGGCTAAGGATGCGTATCTCTTGGCAGCAAATAAACCCGCGGTCGCAAAGCGATTATTTACGGAGCTGCTGGAGGATATAGGACGGGTGGTATATTATAGGCCCCGTCATAAGCGAAAGGCCTATCCCAGAATCTCTAAATCGACCAATAACAAATGGAGGGAAAGTAGGGCAGGGATGGTGCGTGTTCCTTAAGTCAACGACGTTGCGGCGCCTCCTCTCCCCAAGCCTCGGCGGCTTCGGCGCTTTCGGCGCCCCGCATGAATATGGGTTGGGATGAATTGGGCTGGCACCCCCAATTAGTGTGGACATTCTAAACTGCCGGGAGGCCTTCACCTTGCGGGCCTCGCGAGGCGAATCCCCCCGATTCGATCAATTTTTGGGCCGCTTTGTCTTCCAGAGGCTTGGAAAAATAAAAACCTTGGCCGTACGCACAGGTCAGTCGGTGCAACAACGCCCATTGGCCCTCGGTCTCGATGCCTTCCGCCACCACGTCCATACCCAGGTTCCGGGCCAGCGAATTGATGATCTTCACGATTTCCGCGTCCTTCTCGCCGGTCTCCATTTTCGATACGAACGATCGATCGATTTTCAGATTGTGGAACGGGAACCGGTGCAGGTAGCTGAGCGAGGAATACCCCGTTCCGAAATCGTCCAGGCTGAGTTGAATTCCGGCATCGCGCAGGCTCTTCAAAATCGAGGCGGCACGATCGGGATTCTCCATGATGGCGCTTTCGGTCACCTCCAACTTAAGCATGGCCGGATCCATCCGCGTCTCCTTCAGGATAGATTGGATTTGCAGGACCAGATCCAAATCCTGTAATTGTTTGCCCGAAAGGTTGACGCTCATGGTGAGCTTACGACTGGTAGCGAATTGATCCTGCCATTCGACTAATTGCTTGCAGGATTGCCAAAGCACCCACCGGCCGATGGGAATGATGAGCCCCGTGTCCTCCGCTAGGGGAATGAAGTCCGCAGGGGACACCATGCCCAACCGGGGATGGATCCAACGAATCAACGCCTCGAAGCCAGTCAAGGCGCTGTCGACCAAGGATACGATGGGTTGATAATGGAGGCGGAACTCTCCCCGATCCAATGCTTTGCGCAGGTCCGTTTCCAGGGTGAGCATCTGCACGGCCTTCGCATGCATGGAAACGTCGAACACTTCGTAGCGCCCTTTTCCCGCCGACTTGGCGCGATGCATCGCGGTGTCGGCGTCGCGCAGAACCTCCCCGGGAGAAGCCCCCCGGCCCGTTCCGAGAGCGATGCCCATACTGGCCGCAGCGTACACTTCCTGCCCATCCAGATCGAAAGGCTGCGCAAGGGCCTCGAACAGCCTGTCCGCCAATACCGTGGCTTGGGAATAATCCGTCAAATCTTCCAGCAGCATGCAGAACTCGTCGCCGCCCAAACGGGCCAGCGTGGTCCCCAGCGGGATAAAGGCTTCCAGGCGGCGCGCGAAGGCCACGAGCATTCGATCACCAAGGATGTGGCCCATGCTGTCATTGACCATTTTGAAACGGTCGAGGTCCAGCATCAACACCGCGCAAGGATTTCCCGGTTTACGCCGCAAACGATCCAGGCTTCGTCCCAAGCGCTCCATGAACAAGACGCGGTTGGGAAGCCCGGTCAGCGAGTCGTGCAGCGCGCCATGCAGTAATTGCTCCTCCATGCGCTTGCGTTCGGTCACGTCGATTACCGTTCCCTCGCAATAATCCAAAGCGCCGTCCGCTTTACGCACCGCCCTCGCGTTTTCCGTGATCCAAATGATGGTCCCGTCCTTTTTCCGGACCTGGGATTCGAATTCCATGATACGGCCGCGCTCCGTCACGATGCGGAGAAATTCCTGGCGGCGCGTGGGCTCCAAATAAATCGACGCCGCGATGTCGGTGATTTGCCCGACCATTTCAGCCGGGTCGAGGTATCCCAGGAGGCGGGCCAGGGCGGGGTTCACTCCCAGAAATTTTCCGTTCGGCGTGCTTTGAAAAATGCCTTCCACGGCGTTCTCAAAGATGTTGAGGTATTTCGCCTTCGCCTCGGTCAAGGCCTGATCCACTTTCTTGCGCTCCAGGGCATTGACGAACATTTCCCCCACGATGCGCAGCAGACCGATGATATCGTCGGTCCAGGCCTTTTCGTTCTGCACCGAATCGAATCCCAGGTATCCGCGCAGGATGCCGCGGTGCAACATAGGCACGATCACCAGGGATTTGATCTTTTCCCGTTCGAACTCCATGCGCTCCGCAGCGGCCGCTTCCGGCAAATCCCCCACGCAAGGAACGTAAACCGTTTCCATGGCTTTGATTTTATCCATGAACCATGGGAATCGCGCTACCGGCAGCGCGCGCAGGCTTTGCATTTGCGGTTCGATGCCGCGCGAGCACCACTCGTGCGTATTGTCCACCGTAACCCGGTCCGCCGAAAAAAGAAAGATGTACGCCCTATCCACTTCGGCGAATTCTCCGATGGCGTGTAAAGCGTAGTTGATTCCCATGTCGATGCGGTCGCTGGGCAGATGGATGAAATGGGTGGAAATGGATGTGATCAGATTTTCGAACCGAATGCGGTATTTCAACTCCGCCTGGGTTCTCCGGTGTTCGGACTCGCTGGTGCGCCATGAGTCAGCGGAATGCGATGGCTCACTTAGGGGCGACGCGCATATCAAATTCATGGCGTTATCGGCCGCAGTGGACAGCGTGTATTCAAGGCTGAAGTGGGAGCCGTCGGATTTGATGCCGCGCGCCACCACCGGCTCGCCCGGAACGGGCCGTGCGGAAGGAACCCGGACCGCCAATCCCGCTCCCGGCGACGCCCAGCCCGACGCGAACAGCGATTCGACATTTTTTCCCAAGGCTTGGACGCGGGTCCATCCGAAAAGCTCCTGGGCGCCATCGTTCCAGAAACGGATCACCCCGTCCGCATCGCACAGGAAAAATGCCTGGCTTGAGGTTTGGAACACGGAGAGCAAATCTCGCTGCCCGGCCACGGTAGCATGCAAGCTACCCTGGGAATCCCCGGGTTTCCAATCATCGAGCTTGGGTGAAATCGGGGTCGCCGCGCGGACCGCTTTCTTCCCGATGAAATTTCCGTTTTTTGCCATTAGTTTTTTCGATCAACTTTTCGGGCCGATGGCGACGCGGGTTAACTATCCGCAGATCGCTTCCCCGGCCCGCCTGCGCCGAAGTCTCCAAGACCACTATACGGGTAGGTAAAACAAGTGGCAAGACCGGGATTCATACGCAAAACGGAATAATTCCATCGACCCAATGTAAGGTATTGAAAAAGCCCCGGCGAGGCCAAAGTGCGAGCGAGCGAGCCGCGGCCAAGGCAGATTCGAGACGCGGAAGCGGAAGGGGTGGCGTCCCTTTTGGGAGCAAACTTAGTTCGCATCCCAAAAAAACACAAAGGCCCGGCGGTTTGCGCCGAGCCGGATACGGGAGGTGGTTACGATCATTCCCTAGCCCTTGCCGAGCGTACTTGGCCTATTTGCCAAGCAGTGCCAGCGCACCCTGCGGGACTTGGTTGGCCTGCGCCAACATCGACGTCGCACTCTGGGTCAGGATCTGCGAACGCGTGAACTCCGTGGTTTCCTTCGCGAAGTCCACGTCCCGGATGCGGCTTTCCGCGTCCTGCGTATTGTACAACTGAGTGCCGAGATTGCTGATCGCGAATTCCAACCGGTTCACGTACGCGCCCATGTCGGAACGCATGGTATTGACGGAGCGTACCGCGGAATCAATGATGGACAAGGCGGCCAAAGCTCCCGCCGCGGTGGTCACCGACGTGGTCGTAGTGCTCAGGCCCAACGCGCCCAAGGTCATGGCGTTGATGGTCACGCTGATCGCATCGGTGGTCGAATCCGATCCTGCTCCGATATGCAGCACGGAAGACGATCCGCCGGAAACGCCGAACGATCCCGCCTGGCCGTCCAACAGCGTCATGCCGTTGTACGAGGCGGAATTGGAAATACGGGTGATTTCCGACATCAACTGCCCGAATTCCTTGTCGATGTATCCGCGCTCCGTAGTCGACATGGTATCCGTCGAACTCTGGATGGCCAGTTCGCGCATGCGCTGGAGGATGTTGTTGATTTCTCCCGTGGAGCCTTCCGCGATTTGCAAAAGGGCGATCCCGTCTTCGGCGTTCGACTTCGCGCGATCCATGCCGCGGATCTTGGAGCGCAGGGATTCCGATACCGACAACCCCGCGGCGTCGTCCGAGGCGCGGTTGATGCGCAGGCCCGTGGAAAGTTTTTCGAGTGATTTTTGTAACGAACCCTGGGCAGTAGCCAATGCGCCTTGCCCGATCATAGATGAGATATTGTGATTGATTCTCATGGCGTTTGCCTCCCGTGCGTCCTTCCTTTCATCGAGAGGTTCGGAAAAATTCTTTAGGAGGCTTATGAGCCTCCGCTTTAGCTTTTACTGGATTTTTGGCGGCAAAGCCAAGGAATATGTGATGGCGCTTACACTCGGGGGCATTCAGGGAGCCGGAGTCGCCTCCAAGAACCCCAATCACCTACCCGAGCGTACTTGGACTAGTGTCCAAGCGTACTTGGCCTATTTGCCAAGCAGTGCCAGCGCACCCTGCGGGACTTGGTTGGCCTGCGCCAACATCGACGTCGCACTCTGGGTCAGAATCTGCGAACGCGTGAACTCCGTGGTTTCCTTCGCGAAGTCCACGTCCCGGATGCGGCTTTCCGCGTCCTGCGTGTTATAGATCTGGTTGCCCAGATTGCTGATGGCGAATTCCAAGCGGTTCACGTACGCGCCCATGTCGGAGCGCATGGTATTCACCGACTTGATGGCCGTGTCGATCAGGGATAAGGACGAAAGCGCTCCCGCGGCCGTGCTTACCGAGGTCGTAGTCGAGCTCAATCCCAAGGCACCCAAGGTCATGGCATTGATCGTAACGCTCATCTCATCCACCGCCGCATTCGATCCCGAACCGATGTGCAGTACGGAGGACGAACCGCCCGAAACGCCGAACGATCCCGCTTGGCCATCCAGCAGCGTCATCCCGTTGTAGGAGGCGGAATTGGAGATACGGGTGATTTCCGACATCAACTGCCCGAATTCCTTGTCGGTATAACCGCGTTCCGTGGTGGTCATGGTATCCGTGGAACTCTGGATGGAGAGTTCGCGCATCCGCTGCAGGATACTGTTGATCTCTCCGGTCGAGCCTTCCGCGATTTGAACGAGGGCGATGCCGTCTTCGGCATTTGACTTGGCGCGGTCCATGCCGCGGATTTTGGAACGCATGGATTCGGATACGGACAGTCCGGCGGCGTCATCCGACGCGCGGTTGATGCGCAGGCCCGTGGATAATTTTTCAAGGGATTTGGCGAGTGATGTTTGCTGGGTTTGCAGGGCCCCTTGGCCGATCAGAGAGGATATGTTGTGATTAATACGCATGGGAAAAAACCTCCGTGTTATTTTTCCGACGAGGCGTCCATGTCTCGTTTGGCCCGAACCCGGGCCCACAGTATTTATCGTCCGGTCGCGAGGAATTCATGAGAGTTTCCTGGAAGTTTTTTCCAGGTGTCCCGGTAAGAGTTACCTCAAGTTGCACTTCAAATTCCCGCCCAGGGACGCCAATACCCCTAAAAATCATGGGGTCTATTTTTGAATGAGAAAAAAAACTCAACATCCCCGGCAAAGATTACCGGCCGGATCGTCGACGAAGTTGGCGCCCGGTGACCAAGCCTGATCGATTCGTCCCGTCATGATTTTCGGGAACATAAAATGGAAAAGCCGAGGGCGTCCCCCCGGCTTAAATACCAAACCAGTCCGTCTATTCGCGCCGCCCCCGAACAACTCCGGCGGTCCGGGCGATTGGGACGAACCCCTCAGGCCCCATGGCTTGAGGGAGTTAAGCCCTTTGAACTTAGCGTCCCAACAACGCCAACGAGCCTTGCGGCAACTGGTTGGCTTGCGCCAACATCGACGTCGCGCTCTGGGTCAGGATTTGGGCACGCGTGAACTCCGTGGTTTCCTTCGCGAAGTCCACGTCCCGGATGCGGCTTTCCG
>JADGQO010000029.1 GCA_017881725.1 Fibrobacteria bacterium | reverse complement strand
GTCGAGAAAGTTGGCAGGGCTTCCGCCGGCGTACTTGATAATGTCCATGGTCGACATGGCCAGCCCCGCGCCGTTCACCATGCAGCCGATGTCGCCATCGAGTTTGATATAGCTGAGGCCGAATTTGGCTGCTTCGATTTCCGATGCATCCTTTTCCGCATCTGGATCCCCGCCGGTATCCGTTTGACGGAACAAGGCGTTCTCGTCGATATTGAATTTGCAATCCAACAAGGAAAGGTTGCCTTCCCCGTTCACGACCAAGGGATTGATTTCCAATAGGCCGCAATCCTTTTCCTGATACAAGCGATAAAGTTTTTCCAACACGTCGGAGAATTGCTTCACTTGCGGTCCGACGAGCCCTAGGAAGGCTGCGCCCTCCGCAGCGAGTCCGGCGTCCAGATTTTTGCCCCAGGCCGGATATAATTTCTTGATTTTTTCCGGAGTCTTTTCGGCCACCTCTTCGATGTCCATGCCTCCCTCGGGGCTGATCATGAGCACGATATTGGCCTTGGCGCGATCCAGGGTGACGGCGACATAGAGCTCTCGCTTGATCACACTGGCATCTTCCAGGAGCACGGAATGGATTTTCACGCCCTCCGGTCCGGTTTGCTTGGTCACGAGGGTCATCCCCAGCAATTGCTTGGTCAACGCCGCAGCTTCTTCCGCGCTTTTAAAAAGCTTGATGCCCCCGGCCTTTCCGCGACCGCCCGTGTACGCCT
This sequence comes from Fibrobacteria bacterium, assembly GCA_017881725.1. Classification (GTDB taxonomy): domain Bacteria; phylum Fibrobacterota; class Fibrobacteria; order UBA11236; family UBA11236; genus Chersky-265. The sequence goes on along the minus strand of JADGQO010000029.1, from coordinate 8,711 downwards.
GCGCCTTGGCTACGCCCGAGGTTTTTCCCAGCTTGGCCAGCGCCATGGGAACGTCTTCGGCCTTGAAAACCACCTCGCCCTTCGGAACGGGTAAACCAGCCTGGCGGAGTAACGCCTTGGCTTGGTATTCGTGCAACTTCATGGAACATCCCTGGTTGTGAGTAGAACGATAAAAAATGCTCAAAACGGGCTTGAGATTCAATCGTTTTAGAGTAAAGAGTCGGAAATGAAGCCTTTCCCTGGGCTAGAAAAATCTTGCCTTTTTGTGCAATGGGTTGTTCGCCCTCCTTGAATCAAGCGGAGGCGGTGGATTGCAGCTTACTTGAGAACCGGACAGCCGAACTGAGGCTTGAGAAAGTGCTGCTCGGGAACGTTTTGGAAAGGGTCGGTGCGGGCGATGACCATCAGGCGTAGGTTCGATCGGGTCAGGCTGTTCACTAGCGCGGCCTGCGCGGTGTGCAATACGCCCATGATGGAGCAACCCTTGGAATCATCGCAATGCTCGGGATGTTCCAGGCACCCCATCAAATTGATTTTTCCCTCCACGGCTTCAATGATGGAGAGGATGGAAATATTGTCCGGGTCCCGCGCCAGCATGATTCCGCCCTTGACGCCGGGCACGGTACGCAACAATTTGGCATGGGAAAGTTTGGAAACGATGCCCTGGAGAAAGCGCATGGACAAATGGCTTTGTTCGGAAATTGATGCCACCGAGACGGGAAGCGGCTTTCCCTTTTCAACCGTGCGGTAGTATTGGCGGGCCAAAAGTTGCATGGTCCGCAGGGCATAGTCGGTTTTTTTTGTGAATTTCATCGGAATCAGCTCTTCAAGGTCCTAATATAGTCTAACTCCATATTCCGTTTTCGGCCGCTATCAATCCCAGAAACCGAAAATTGCCCCCCGATGAGGGCAACGAAAAAATCCGACACGGATAATTCTATCGGAAAGCGCATCAAGATATTGAATTTGGTTTGAAAAAACAGTTAAATAAGGCGGTAATCCTTTCAGGAATTTTAGACTCCCTTGAACTCGATCAGGAGCACGGAATGTCCAATCTCACCAAGCTGTCCACGATCCTTTCATTATGTGCCGCCCCGGCTGTTTTCGCCTTGGACGAATACATGCCCATCAACGCCCGCATGATGCAAATCGATATGGGCTTCGAAAGATCCACAATTAGCGGGAGCTATGGACAGGACTGGAATTCCAATGGTAAGGAAAGTGAGAACAATCCCACGGGCATCCCCATCCAGGGAAAATTCGGACTTCTCGATGAATTGGAAGGCTCCATGGGTATCCGCTACCAGGTTCAGGACGCTTCGGGGAAAACCGGCATGGACCGGCCAGTATTGGGGTTAAAGTTCGGCGATGCCGCGACCGGAGCGGGTGGATACCTTTCCATCACCGTACCCGTGGGCTTTCGCGACATCATGGTCTCGGGTGAATATGCCACCATGACTTGCGGCGCCATGTACGATAAAAATTTCACCTACCTGAATTTGTATTCGAATATTTCTTACTCCTTTAATACCGAGGACGCGGATAAAACCAAAATCGACAATCTCCGGCTGTTCGTGAAACCGGAATACATGATTCATGCCCCCTGGTTGCAAGCGCATAAGCAAAACGTGGGAGTGAGTTTGGCGATGACTTATGACGTGTACTTTAACCATATGGTCACCGGCGAATCCGTGGACGCGGGCGCCGAGCTATTCCAAGTGGGACCGGGCCTGATGTGGACATTCAATAAACTCATCAGCCTTGAACTGAATGCCCCATTTACGATCTTCGGTGAAAATCAGTATGAGATGCAGACCTTCAGGGCGCAACTTTATTTCAACTTGGACGAAAGCCTGTATAACGGATTATAGGCGAATTAAAATTATTATTTTCCATGCGCACCCTTTCCCTTTGCGGCAAACACAGGGTCGGCTTTTTTTATCCACCATTTTCCCTGAGGTTAGCCTTGAGCGCACTCATCAAAACCGTTTTTTTCGGATCGCTTCTCAGCCTATTGATGCTTGTCGGATGCGATAACTCCACGGGTTCCCAGGCAACGGATCCCGTGGGTACCTGGACGGGAAAGGTTTCCGATTCGACCTTTACTTTGGTCATCAAGGGCGATGCGACCTTTTCGGCCCTACTCCCCGACCCCAACGGTACCTACCAAATATCCGGAACCTATACTCTCCAGGGGAATACCATTACGCTAACCTACGCCAGCGGCTTCCAAGTCATAGGTATCCCACCGCCTCATGTAAACCCGGCCAATGGGACCATTAACGGAAAAACCATGAAGATTCAAGTCCCTTATCATTCCGATACGGACTCGACGACGTTGACGAAGAAATAATGTGGTAAACCGGGCTTCGACCCGGTTTTGCGATTAAAAAGTCCTAAAGCAATTCAATCAATCCCGCCGCGCCCATTCCGCCGCCGATACACATGCTCACGATGCCATACTTTCCACCGCGACGCCGCAATTCGTTGATAAGCGAAATGGTGAGCTTGGTCCCCGTGCAACCCAGGGGATGACCTAAGGCAATGGCGCCGCCATTGACATTGACCTTTTCCTCCGAGATTTTCAATACCTTCATCACCGCCAGGGATTGGGCCGCAAAGGCCTCATTCAACTCGATGAGATCGATTTGTTCGATGCCGACGCCCGCCTTTTTGAGGACGGCGGGAATCGCATCCGCCGGGCCCATGCCCATGAGATCCGGCGCCACGCCCACCACGGCGTACTTTACCAAGCGCGCCAAGGGTTTCAGTCCATGCGACTCGGCGTATTTACGCGAGGTGACCATCACCATGGCCGCCCCGTCACTGACTTGGGAGCTGTTCCCGGCCGTGACCGACCCATTGGTCTTGAAGGCCGGTTTCAATCCCTTCAGCGCATCGAGAGTGGTGTCCGCGCGCGGCCCTTCGTCGACCGCCAGGGTGCGCTCGATGCTTTTTTCCTTACGATGTGAGTCCAACTGCGTTTCCGTCCAGACGACAGGGACGATTTCATCTTTGAACTTTCCGGCGGCGATGGCAGCGACGGCCTTTTGATGCGACCGCAGGGAGAAGGCGTCTTGTTCGTCCCGACTGATGCCGTACTTCTCCGCCACGCGTTCGGCCGTGAGGCCCATGGTCATGTAGGATTCCGGACGCTTACCGACCAATTCCGGATTCGGGGCGATTTTATGCCCGCCCATGGGAATCAGGGACATGCTTTCCAGCCCGCCGGCCAGCATGGCCTGGGCGTCGCCGAGATTGATGCGGTCGGACGCCAGGGCGATGCTTTGCAAACCGGAAGAGCAATATCGATTTATGGTCATGCCCGGCACCGTATCCGGCAAACCGGACATCATGCCGATCATGCGGGCGATGTTCATGCCCTGCTCCGCTTCCGGCATGGCGCAGCCCAGGATCAAGTCTTCCAAATCCTCGGGTTTGGCGCCTGGGGCGCGTTTGAGCACCTCGCGCACGGTGATGGCCGCCAGGGTATCCGATCGCACGTGCGTAAACGAACCTTTGCCCGCCTTGCCCACGGCCGTCCGAACCCCCGCGACGATGACTGCTTCGTTCATGACTTCCTCCAGTAACCTAGACGTTACCCGATTTCCCAAACTCCCGGTACCTAACGCTGCGCCGACATGCGCGCGGGCGCGGCATCAATTCCGCAAAGGCTTGCCCTTCTTGAGCATGAATTCGATGCGCTCCTGGCTCTTGCGAGTGCCGACCAGTTTTAGGAATTCTTCCCGCTCCAATTCCAGCAGATAATCCTCGTCGACCGTGGCGCCCGGCGTCACATTTCCCCCGGCCATGATACGACCGACGGATTTGGCGATCATCGCGTCGTGCTCGGAGGCAAATCCGCCTTCGCGCAACATGAATATGCCGGTGTCGAAAGCCGCTAAGGCCTCGGTGCCAAGCACTTCGATTTTTTTGGCGGGCGCGGGCGGACGATACCCCGCGCGGCTCATGGCCAGGGCTTCCGCCTTGGCTTGGTCCAGGCGCGTGCTTTCATTGGAGGCGATGACGGCGCGCCGATCGAGATAACCCATGTCGAACGCTTCCTTGGCGCTGGTGGAAACCTTGCCCATGGCGATGAGTTCGAAGGCCTTGATGAGGCTGTTCAAGGCCAGCGGGCCTTTGCCTTTTTCCATCGCACGGATGGTCAATTCCTTGGTGCCGCCACCGGCGGGCAGAAGACCTACGCCCACCTCCACCAAGCCCAGGTAGGTTTCCGGAGAAAGCACGGGACGGTTGCTGTGCAAGACGAATTCGCACCCGCCGCCCAAAGCCATGTTATGCGGCGATACGATGACCGGCACGCCGGAATATTTAATGGCCATGCTGACGCGTTGGAATTGCTTGATGGCGAAATCGATATTGTCGAACTCACCGTTGGCCGCGTCGACCAGCACCATGGCGATATTGGCGCCGGCGCAGAAGTTCTGCCCTTGGTTGCCGATGACCAGGCCCAGGTATCCGTCATTGGCCTTATCCACGGACTTGAGGATCATGTCCAAGGAAATGGGTCCCATGGAGTTCATCTTGGAGTGGAATTCCAGAAGGAGGATTTGATCGCCCATGTCCCATAACGTGGCGTCGGTGGACGCAATCACGGGCTTGGCATAGGAACGATGCAACGCCAAGTTGAAACCGCGCGACTTCAGGGTATGGCGGCCGGGTGACCCGTTTCCTGGTTTAGGCAAATCCTTGATGGCGATGCCGCCGTTTTCGTTCCGATAAACCTTCGCGTCGCCGCCGGCGTTTTGGAATACCCAGGCCGGGCATTCGATTTTGTATTTCAAACAGGCCGCTTGCAACGCTTCCGGGCCAATGGCGTCGATGATTTTGAAAGGTCCGACATCCCAGGCGAAACCCAATTCCATGGCTTCGTCCACGTAGGATAATTCTTCCGCGATGGTCGGCGCGACGGTGGCGGCATAGGCCAAGGTGGTTGCCAACAAGCGCTGCGCGGCCTCGGCTCCGCGGCCTTGGGCTGCGAACAGCTTGCGGAATTTTTTGTCCTGCGACTCTTCCTTGATGACGTCCTTCAACTCTTCGAACCGGGCCTTGGCTTCGGGACGATAATTTCCCGTGGCGAAGTCCAATACTTCCATGACGTCCTTGCCGTCCGGGCCCTTCCCGCCTATACCACCTTTGCGGTAAAACCCCGCGCCGGATTTTTTTCCGAAAAGTTTTTTGTCGATCAATCCTTGGATGATGGGATCGACGGAGAAGATTTCGGACGGAAAGGCTTGCTGGAGGCCGTTCACGATATGGCCGAGCGTATCCAAGCCTACGAGATCGGCCAGCCGGAAAGTGCCGGTTTTGGGTCGTCCCATCAAGGGGCCGGTCAACGAGTCCACTTCCTCAACCGTGAGGTTCATTTGCTTGGCGATTTGCACCGTGGCCACCATGGCATGGACGCCGATGCGGTTGGCGATAAAGGCGGGCGAATCGAGGGCCGGCACCGCAACCTTATTGAGCACGGCCGTGAGCACATGGTTGATGCGATCAACCGTTTTCTGCGAAGTCTTGGGTCCGCGAATCACTTCCACCAGGCGTAGATAGCGCGGCGGATTGAAAAAATGCGTGCCGATGAAACGTTCTTTCACCGGGTCGGGAAGATCCTGGCAAAGGATTTTCAGCGGAATGCCGGAGGTGTTGGTCGCCAAAATGGTATGAGGTCCCATCACGGCCGCCAATTTTTTGAACAAATCGCGTTTGGGATCGGGTTGTTCGATGATGGCTTCGATGATCCAATCGGTTTTCCCCGCATCGGCCAGATGATCGGCGGTATTCCCGGTCGTGATCAAATCCAAGGCATCGGCGGTGTAGACGGGCGAAGGTTTCGCTTTCTTCAAACCGTCCTTACCCTTTTCGGCGATGGCGTTCCTGTTTTTGCCCTCCGTTACCACATCGAGGAGTAGCACGGGAATGCCGCATCCGGCCAGATGGGCCGCGATTTGGGACCCCATGATGCCGCTTCCAATGACGGTTGCGCTACGGATTGGTTGCATACGAGGCTCCTCCCGATTCAATGGCGATGGCGACGTCGCCGGATCCCTCCGCAACGGAGGTTCGGCATTCGCCTCATTTTACTTATGTACGATACATGGATTCAATTTCCGCGCGGTATTTTTCCATGACAATGTGACGCCTGATTTTCATGGTCGGAGTCAATTGTCCGGAATCCACCGTCACCGGCATCTTAATGATGCGGAATTTTTGCACTTGCTCCCAATGATTCAGTTTGGCATTGACTTCGTCCACGGTTTTCTGGATGGCCGCCTTGGCCAGCTCGGAATCCAGGAAAGCGTCGGCGCCCATTTCCGCGCAAGACAGTTCCGTCTTGGCGGCTTGCAGATTTTCGAAATCCGGGAACACGAGGCAAGTGGTATAGGGCTTTCCCTCGGCCACGACCATGACCATATCGATGATTTTATTAGCCGCGATGGCCTGTTCGATGGGAACCGGAGCAACGTATTTACCGTTGGCCGTTTTGAACAATTCTTTTTTTCGCCCCGTGATTTTGATGAAATTCTCGGCATCGAAATGGCCCAAGTCGCCCGTATGCAGCCAACCGCCTTTGTCAATCACCGCCGCGGTTTCTTGCGGCTTGTTGTGATAGCCCTTCATGACGTTGGGGCCGCGCGTCATGATTTCCCCGTCGTCGGCGATTTTCACTTCCACCCCGGGAAAGACCGGTCCCACCGTGCCCAACTTGCGATGGCCGGGATAATTCACGGCGATGACAGGCGAAGATTCGGTCAGTCCATAACCTTCGTAAATCGGGATGCCGATATTGAGGAAGAAGGCGGCCAAATGGGGATCCAAGGGCGCGCTCCCGGAAATAACGACGCGGAGTTTTCCGCCCAAAGCCTGCCGCATTTTCTGATAGACCAAGGAATCGTAAATGCGATCGAGGAACGAGTCCTTGGATCCCGGCGTTTTCGCATGCGCGCGTTCCCAGGCCTTGGTTCCGATGATTTTTTTGAAACCCTGAGCCAATTCCAGATTGGCCTGCATTTTCGCATGCACCTTTTCCAACAATCTCGGCACCATGGTAATCACCGTGGGATGCAATTCCCGCAGGTTATCGCCGACTTTTTTGATCTCCTCGGCGAAGTAAACGCTGCAACCGGTCGACAGGTAGTAGTAGAAAACCATTCTCTCGAACACATGCGCCAAAGGCAGGCAGCTCAGGATGCTGTCCTCGGAATATTTGAGGGGGAATCGCTTCCCGGCCGACTGGACCTGGGTGACCAGGTTATTATGCGACAGAACCACGCCTTTGGGCACGCCCGTACTGCCCGAGGTGAAAATCAAGGTGGCCGTATCCTGTTCATTGATGGCCTCGCTCAGGCCCGAATATTCGGTCGGATGATGCTTGTGCCTTTCGACCCCGAGTTTACGCAAAGCCGCGTAGGATAGGCTATGCCCGTCTTCAATCCCCGAGGCCAGTGTGATGATTTTTTCCAACTTGCTGAAGAAAGGTTTCATGGCCTGGTATTGCTCGTCCGAATCCACGAATAGAAACCGCATACCGGAATCTTGGATTTCGAAAGCGAGGTTATCTTGCGAGATATTGGCGAACATGGGCACGGAGACCGCGCCGACGCTCAGGACGGCCAAATCCATCATAATCCAAAACGGGGACGGGTCCGCGACGATACCGACGGTGTCGCCGGGTTTTAGGCCCAGCTCGACTAGACCCAGGCAAAGTTCGCGGACCTGGTCGGACATGGATTGGGTGGAAATCTTGGTCCAATCCGAACCTTGCTTATATCCCAAGGCGCATTCGTTTTGGTATTGGGACGCCGCATATTTCAGAAGCCCTGGTAAGGTCCTGAAGGCTTCACTCATGGAAACTCTCCCCGAGGGTGAACAGGTCTACTTTCGCCTCGCGGCGCCTTGGTCTAATCATAACACATCTCAAACACTAACAGAACCACAAAGTACTATTCGCAAGCCGATTGAAATGGATGATATTCGGGCCATTGTAAGCCACCAAGTTCTGCATACCTCATTGAACGCCTGTGGTCTCCCATCTGGTAACCGCAAGCCAATCGCCCGCTACCCAGGGGAGGATGGCCGAACCGGAATGGATAGCGGTTGACTAGTCGGATTGATTAACCGGCAACGGGTTTGGAATCGGGGCTGGAAATAGGTCTAGGAATGGGTGCGGGCTTCGGACCGGGAATAGGCCCGTGAACCTCACCCAGATCATGAACCCGAGCGTCCGGGAATAAACGCTGAATTTTATCGCGGAGACGCATTTCCTTGGTGAGCAGAACGATTTGCCAGCCTTGCTCCCGGAATTCGCGCAAGAGGTCCAATCCGCGGGACTCGCGGATTTCATCCATGGATAAAAATGGGTCGTCCAAGACCAATAATCCGGGTGTAACCCGGGTTTTCAGCGCAATGGCCAGTTTCGCCGCCAACACGACGGAGTCCTGAGTCCCTTTCGACAACCATTCCAAGATGCGATCCTGCCCGGAGGCATCCTCCACCTTAAGTTGTTTGTCGCCCAAACCGGACAAGGCCACTTTGCGCTCGTCCGGCAAAAGCTTGGCCAACATGCCGGAAAGCTCCTGCGCCAACCCGGCCAGCAATAAATCCGTACCTTCCCCAATGCCTCGAAAAATATCGCGCGCCAGAGCCGCCGCATCTTTGTCCAATTCCTTTGCCCCTAAATCCAATTCCGCCCG
>JADGQO010000209.1 GCA_017881725.1 Fibrobacteria bacterium | reverse complement strand
GGTGGTTGGGGCGGTGCCGTATTGATCCTCGCCCCGGGCGATATAAATGGCTCCGTCGGGACCGGTTTTCGATCGGAAAATAAAGGAAAGTTCGTTGCGCGGGGTCAGCACCTGTTCTACGCGGGTAACGTGTCCGCTGTCGTCCACCGTGGCTGCCTGCAACGGCGAGCTGCCGTAGGAAGTGAACAGCAATTTGCCATCGAGATAGGGAGGAAATTTCACTTTGGAGTTCAGGGCCGGATCATAATGCGCCCAGGCCAGCACGGTGCCCAGGCAATTCAGATTCACCTGCACGGCTGCGGTGCGGTTGGAAATGGCGGCAGGCACGGCCGGCGGCAGCTTTTGTACGCCGGTATTCCACTTCGACAGGTTCATCGGCGCGGAGGCCGGTTGCTTGGGGGTCAGGCTCGCCTTCTGCGTCCCGTCGTAATTTCCGCCATTGAAAAACGGCCAGCCATTGTTCTGGGGATGGGGGATGATGTTGATTTCATCCTCCCCGTTGGCGGCATTGTCCCATCCGGCTTCGCCGTCGGCGGGGTAAAGTTTCACGGGATGAATGGCCAGGGAAAAAGGATTGCGATGCCCCATGGAATAAATTTCGGGTCGCACCAGTTCCTGCTCTGCGGCGCTCCAAAATCCCTGCTTACCGAAATAGTCGCGCATGTTCCCCTCGGGGATGGTATAGGTGGCGCCGACGCCGGGAGCGGGCGTTTGCGAATCCGGGAAGGGGATGGTCCGTATGCGCAGAATTTTTCCGCGGGTATCATTGGTGTTACCTGCCGTGCGCCGCACGTCGGTGTTCTCGTTCGCCTCCCGGAACGGGTCGTCCGTGGAGAGCGTCCATTGCATGTTGTCGCCTTCGGAAAGCCACAGGTTGCCGTCCGGCCCCCAAATCAGGTCACCGCCGTAATGGCAACATTGGGCGAACACGGTTTGCTCGAAGATGACTTTCTCCGAGGCCATGTCCACCTGGGTGTTATCCGCATTCAAGGTAAAACGCGCCAGCCTTTTGATGGGCCCGGGCTTACCGCCCGAAACCGGAGCGGACAACCGTTTCGCCGGCAGGGAGTACCAGAGATAGACCCAATGGTTGGCAGCGAAATTCCCGTCCAGGGCAATCCCCTCCAGCCCCGTTTCCATCCCCCCGAGATAGCTGAGTCCCGTGGCGTCGTACATGACGTCGAAATGCTGAATCAGCTTGGTGGCTTTGGTGGTCGGATCATAGACCTGGAAATTGCCATAGCGTTCCACCCAGTAAACTTTAAGGTCAGGGGCCACGGCCAGGTCCATGGCGTTGCCCGGCACGTCGGTGGACAGGGTTTCGATTTTGAAATCCGCTGCCGGAGGCATGGTATTGCAGCTCTGCGGGAGTATGGGCCGCGCCGCCGTCAGTAGGACGGAAATCCACAGCGCAGGGCCGATACGCCGGAATCGTCTGTTGGGGTCAAGGTTCATAGCCTGAGTAAGATACGCCCAACGCCGGAATTTTTCGGTCCATCCTAGTTTAAAATTTTTAAATACTATCCAACTGTCCAATGTCCTCAAAACCATCATGACGCATCCACCGGGACCCAATCGCCCTTCCGCGCCCGGGATTGCCGCCGCCTTTGAATTCCTCAAAGGCATGGCCGCCGATCCCGCTTGGCAGGCTCGCGGCGAGTTACCGGGAGTTCGCGTGTTGGCGCGGCTCTCCGGCTTTTCCCATTTTACCCTCTGGAAGGCTTTGCGCCGGGCCGCCGACGCCAAGTTGCTCATCGTCGCGCCGGGCAGACGCCCCCGCTTACCCGGCCGCATGCGCGAGGGCGCCCTCGCGCGTGAGCCTGCGCCCGACGGGCCAGGAACGGGAATGCGGAGGTGGGAGCGCGTGCGCCAGGAAATCGAGCGCGACCTGCTGCAAGGCGTCTATATGCACGGGGAACCATTGCCCTCGCTCAAGGAGTTGCAAGGGAAGTACCAAGTGTGTTACGCCACCCTTCGCAAAGCCCTGCGTGATCTGGAGCGACTGCGCCGCTGGCTGCCCACCCCGCCCCGCGGCCAGGCCGACGTGAATCGTCATTTCGTGGTTTACCTCGCCTGGGGGGACGATGGCGGCAACCTGCACTTCGACGAACCTTTCGATCACGAATACCTGAAGGCCCTGCGCTCCGCCTGTGAGCGATTGAACCTGGAGCCGGCGGTGGTGGTTTACAGCTATCGGGGCAACGACCTCCACTTGGTGATGCCGCCCGGCGCGTCCCTGACCTTCCCGGCGTTGTGCCGGCGGGCCATCGGCTTTTTAATCCGCACGGCCTGTCCACGCGACGTATGCGCGGACCTTTTGCCCCAACTGGCGCGGCACCGCAAACCAATGGCAGTGATTGACGAGATCGGTAGTCCTTCCCTGCCGGATTTGTCGCGGCGCAACCGTTTGATCCGGGCCTTTGTCCCGACCATCAGCGCGGCCTCGGGGGAAATCATGGCGCGCCATCTCCTGGCCTGCGGACATCGACACGTGGCTCTGATCTCCCCCTTTCGCGATGCCGTTTGGTCGCGCAACCGCTTCGCCGGATTGACCGCCACGCTCAAGCGCGCCGACCCCGGGGCGGCCGTGATGGAGTACTCCCTTTCCATGCCGTACCACCAACGGCATGAGGTACGGGAAAACCGTGCCTTCCGCCTCCTACGGCGCTCCTTGCTGGGTACCGCGGGTTGGAAAAGCCCTCTGCCTTCCCTCCAAGGCGTGGCGTCGCAATTGGAAAGAGAAACGCACCTCGCCGTGCGCCGCGAGCGCATCCTGGAGGCGCTGACACCCCGGCTGGAATCGGCCCTGATGCGGAAGGATTTGACCGCCTGGGTGGCAGTCGACGACGACACCGCCTTGCTCATCCTGGAATTCCTGGAGCGGCGCGGCCTGCGGGTGCCGCGCGATATTTCCCTGGTTGGCTTCGACGACACGGCCGAGGGCGCGCGCCGCGATCTGACCAGCTATAACTTCGACTTCGAACGGTTCAACCACTATGTCCTGCGGTATTTGTTGGAGCCCGCCCGAGTGGACAAGGAGAAGGCGCAAGGAATGCGGAGTCCCGAGGGCCGGGTAATCGTGCGGGGATCGTTGCATAGGGCCAGCTAAAATCCCGTTCCTATCGTGCCGGCGGGCCGTGGCGGCCCGGCGGGCCAAGGTGGCCCGAACTTGAATATGAAAAACGGCGCGTCTACGAACTAACGGGAAGCGCGCAGCGGCAGCGTGAACAGCCGCCGGAAAGCGCCATCAGAGCTCCGCAATCGGCCATCCGCCTCGTAACCGGAGGGGACGACTCCGGGCCTGCCGGCCAACACCCCCGGCCCCAGGTTCGCCGCGACGCCCACCGCCACGGTGATTGTCAGGCAATAGGGGAGGCCGCCGTTATCGACGCACAGGGTAACTTCTAGGTTACCTGCTTCGTTCGTGGGGAGGAGCAAGATGCCGTCCGGACGCAACAGGGTGTCAACCGCCGGGCCCGCCAAAGTCCAGACCGCATGCAAATCAGAAAGGCCGTGGGCATTCAACGCCGCCAGGTTGGTCAGCTCGGGGCGGATCGGCAGCGTATCCCGGCCGGACCACACGGGGGAGGCTGGAAGGGTGAACCGCGGATCGGGGATGGAATTTTTGATGGCGATGCGCACGTCCCGGGTCCGGGTAGTCGCCCCGTAGTCGGCGCTGAACCTCAGAACCACAGAGGTATCGGCCGTCACGCGCGGAATGGGCAGGGCCAGCACCTTGACTTCCGGATCGAGCAGACGGATCGGAAGTCCAGCCAGGACCGACCATACGTATCGATCCGCGCAATCGGCCGCCCCGGTCAGGCTCAACACCGTCCCTTCCGACACAACGGTGTCGCCCGTGGCGCCGAAGAGCGGCGTGCAGACCACCGGCGCCTGGAAGGAAAGCAAAGTCTGGGCGGGCTTTTGATTGGCGTACGCCAGCTTGATCCAGTCGGCGCCGCGCGCCGCGGACGAAACTTCCGGTTCATCGATCTTTCCCTGATAATAAGCGACGTCGCTCCAGTTGCTCCGGCCCAAGAAGTTGGAATTCCGGCGGACGGCTCGGATGGTGTCCGCGAATTGCCCCGATGCGATCAGGATTCCGTTCCGATAGACCCGGGCGGACTTGCCGGACACTGTGGCGGTGAAATATTGCCACTCGTTCAGCGCGATGGCGCCCGGCGCGCCGATGGAACTGCCGTTCGTATCGTTCCAATTTTCGAAGCGGATAGAATCGCTGCCGTTCACCCGGCCCAGTACCAGATTGTCTTTTCCCATTCCGTTGCCCAAGTCCATGAACCGTTGCCCCGACGCGACCCCGCTGGGATTGGCCCAAATCGAAAAAGTGAATTCCTTGGACAAGGAGTCGAAGGGCTGCCAGGTCTGGAGATGATCGCCGGGACTCCCTCCGTCGAGGCTGTCGGCGAAACCGATGACGCCAGGCGATTGCTCGTCCCCGTCATAGTTCCCGGGAACCGCTTCCGATCCCCCCACCACGGAATTGGACCGGGCCGTCGGGTACCGGCCGCCGAGATGCCAGACCGCAGCGAAACCATTGGCGCCCGAAAACACTTTCCCGGAATCGCCCACCGTGGGAGCGACGGGATTGCCCCAATACATCCGCAGTAACGCGCCTTTGGAACCGCCCTTGACCGTATCCGCCAGAACCCAAACCGCCGCTTCCCCGGCGGTGGAATCGTAGCTGTCGATCTCGAACGGAACGGCCGTGCCGTCGGGTTTACTGAAACGCAGGTCCTGCCCGTTCGCGCGAGCCTGGGCAAAGGGGAAGTCGGCGGCGGTGAGCCTCACCACCACCGGGAATCCGTACACATCGCCGTCCACGCCGGCACCGGAAGGGGAGGTATCGAAATAAATATCCTTATGCTGCGCCCAGGCGGAAAAATCCGCAGCCGAAATTACGGATACAAACGTGAAAAATATCACAAAACCAATCCATGCAATGGACCGGCCGACCTTCTTGTTCGATCCCATCATCGACATCCCAATCACTGTCAAAACCCTCAAGCGCTATATCATCGAAACTATATATCCCTCACCGATTTGCCATTTAAAAATGACCCCGTAGACTCGGAAAATTTTGGCGCTTTTGGGAATCAAATGGAAAAAAGTGAAACTCCCCATCATACTGCGGTAAAAACAAGGTCTTGGCCAAGTAAAACGCCATTTCTGCGCATCGGTGTTTAATCACTTGGGTCAAATTCCCCGCAGCTTGCTGCGGCTTTAGTTTGGGAATTCGCGTGTTATTTTCTTTTCCTGCGTTTCCTTTGGTTTCAATACCCCGTGGCTTGCCGCGGGGTTCTTTATTCACTTGGGTCAATTCCCCACAGCTTGCTGCGGCTTTAGATTAGGTATTTGCATGCAATTCTCGACTTTTGCATTTCCCCTGGTTTCAATACCCCGTGGCTTGCCGCGGGGTTCTTTATTTTTCCGACAGGGTCAGTAGCATTTGGAAAGAACTTGCGGGCGGATCTATTCTGCGTGCACAAAGGAGAGCGGAAAGGATTTTTGGACAAGCGCCTGGGTCGGCAAACCGCAGGCTCACTTCCGGGTCTGAAAAACCCAAGCCCTACCGTGGAAATCCAATCCCGGCGATAATGGTTTCACCGTGAATACGCGGGCGCAAAACCGGGCCGGTAGGGAATTCGCGAGTAGTGGATTTGCCGGCCTTTAATATCGAAAAGAGAATTTGACAGTACTCGCAGTCGACTAATTATTGAGGGCGCAAACACTCCAACCCATCCTCCATTTGTAATCCCCATCGACTTTATATAACACTCTTTCCTAATCCCTTGAGTTGTCGCTTTGGTGCCCCATAAATCCACATAATTGAAATCCGCTCGATCTCCGGGATGAAGCCGTTGCAGGGAATCCGATGGATTGAGTCGATGGAGGGCGTCTCCCAAATAGTTAAAAACCTCGTAGTCGGTAAAAAGTTTTTGGTCCCAAGCCACCCAGTACCTATGGGCGAGCGTGTAATCCACATCCGAACAATGAACATTACGACAGGAGTCGGGCATGGTTTGATTCGCAGAGGGATCCCAAAATGTAATCGTGAATCGAATATAGGGAGATGTGACCGTATCCAAATTCCGCTGTAATTCCAAAGAAATTTCAGCCGTGTCCGCCACGGTATATCCATCGCAATTCCGGTTGACAGCAGTGTCTAAAAAACGGACAGCCCTACCGCGAATACGTCGGTGTAAAACCTGGACGGTAGGGTATCATCGGCACATTCAATCGCCGTCCGTTGACGTTGAATATCAGCCTACTTGCTCCTGAAGGTAAGCTTGCACCTTCGTCAGAATGAACACTTCCCGCCAGGGCATAGGACTGCCCCAATTCCTTAATATAACATTCCTGGTTCAAAGCAAGAATCGTGGAGCGGGTGGCCCACAAAAGATTATACTCATTCGAAAAGGGACTTCCCGGGTTCCTTCGATGGAGTGTGTCTGGTGTCTCGAAAATTTGGTAATCCGTGAATATTTTTTGGTTCCACTTAATCGAGATTTCAGGGGAGGCGGATGGCCACATTTGAATATAAATATCGATGAAATTCCCTTCGGATTTACTCAATTCTTCTATTAGTCCATGAGTCATTTTCGCCGTATCATTCACCACAAACCCATCGCAATCCCGCTCAGCTGCAGTCACGGGATTCATGCCGAAAAAAAGTCCCAACGTCATGGCTCCAAAAATCACTTTCACCGACCTTGAAATCACTTTTCCGTTTTTCATATGAATTCCTTCATTTCAGGTGCCGAAAACTCATCCACGAAGTTGAGTCGGCATGAATTATGATTCCCTTCTAAACGAAGGCTTGCAACTGTTCTCCATAATGCGGATCCCGATGCCTTAAGGAACGTGGTCCGCATGATCCTTGACCCAAGTCCAGGCGATGGCGTAATTCATATTGCCGTTATTGATAGCTGTTCCCGGAGGAGGAATGCGATTGATGCTCATTTGAACCAGGGCCGGATAGGTTCTCCCGGTGCTGACCTGCGATGCTGGTACATCAACAATCTCAATATTGCCGTTCCAGCTACTCGACCAAAGGTAATTGCTGTAATTGCCGATAAAAATCAAATCCAAATCCGGCAAATAGTTCTTATGATCCGTCCGGGAAGGGCAACTGTTCCAAGTCAGCACGATGCGCAAATGCTTGCCCGCGGGCTTAGAGGGCGGAATCAAAATGTTATACTGGGCAGTGTACTGAGTTGTCGGAGTCAAGTAGTTCATGGCTATTCCCGGGGAAGGGGTAATACCCGGGGCAACCAAGTACGGCATTTCGCGGTCCCCGGAAAATCCCGGATAAATCGGATTGCCGTTAGTCGGATCGGTGAGCGGGCCGCGCAGGCCGGTGCCGCCCCAGAGAGGCTGCGGGTTGCGGGTTTGCGTGCAGGACGCACGCGGATTGCGTGATTCACGTACAATCTGTGCGTAATCGGAAGATGGTTTTCGCGTCAATCCGATGCGGGCGATAACGCCATGCGGTATCACGCGGCGCAATTAATTCCCCCGCTGATTGACCCGCATTTAAGCCCTTTTCCGCTATATATTTACCCTGTAGGGTATATACTTGAAAGATACCCTACAGGGTAAATTGTTTTTTTATCCCCTGAAGGGTATATTATGAGATAAATCCCTGGAGGGTCAACATGCAGGAATACCCGGTATACACGCTGCGGCAATTGGGTCTGGTTTTACGCAACCACCGGAAGGCACAGGGCAAGACCCAAGCCGTGGCCGGCGGCGGCGTCGGAGTGCTGGCGAAAACCGTTTCGGCTTTGGAATCCAATCCGGGCGCGAGCAGCGTGGCCAGTCTCTGCAAACTTCTCTCCGCCTTGGACCTGGATTTAATCTTGCGGCCTAAAGAGTCGCTCCCGCCTAAAGAGCAGAAGCCGGCCAGACGGAAAAAAGGCGCGGCGAAATCCCCTGCGGTGGATTGGTAAGCCATGGCCCGGAAAGCGATACACCCGGCGCTGGATGTTTGGATGAACGGAGAGCTGACGGGGCGATGGAAGGTTTCGCCCAATGTTGGACATGAATTCGCGTACGCGCCTTCCTGGTTGGAATCTTCCCAGGCGCGGCCCATCTCGTTATCGATGCCGATGGGACCGGAGAACGTGCCCTTCCGGGGCGAGAGCGTGGAGGCGTGCTTCGATAACCTGCTGCCGGACAACTCGAAAATAAGGGAGAGGATTCAAGCCCGGGTGGGCGCCCCATCGACGCAAGCCATCGACTTGCTGGCTGAAATCGGCCGCGATTGCGCCGGGGCCTTGCAATTCCTCCCCGCCGACTCGCCCCCGCCGAAGGTCGAGCGAATCGAGAGCCAGCCTTTGACGGATGCTCAGGTAGCGGAGATGTTACGTAGCCGCGTCAACAGCCCCGCTTTGGGACAATCACGGAATGGGGAAGAATTCCGCTTCTCCCTGGCCGGCGCGCAGGAGAAAACCGCGTTCTTGAAACATAAAGGCCGATGGCATCTTCCTAAAGGCGCCACGCCCACGACGCATATTTTCAAGTTCCCGATGGGAGTAGTCGGCGCGTTCCAAGGGGACCTGTCCGCCTCGGTGGAAAATGAATGGCTGTGCTCGGAAATCGTTCGCGCCTTCGGCATGCCAGCCGCAAATTGCGAGATGGCCCGGTTCGAGGATCAATCGATACTAATCGTGGAACGCTTCGACCGGAAACTTTCTCCCGACGGAAAATGGTGGTTGCGACTGCCTCAGGAAGACATGTGCCAGGCACTGGGCATTCCCAAGGGAATCAAATACGAATCGGACGGGGGCCCCGGCGCTTCGGAAATCCTAACGCTTTTGTTGGGCGCCAAAGAACCCTTTTCCGACCGAAGCCGGTTCTTCAAAACCCAGGTGCTTTTCTGGATGCTGTGCGCGCCGGACGGGCACGCACGGAATTTCAGCGTAGGCATCGAACGGAAAGGAAAATTCGCCTTGACCCCGCTCTACGACGTCATCTCCGCATATCCCCTGCTGGGACGCGGAAAAAATCGACTGGCCAAGGAAAAGGTCAAGCTGGCCATGGCCGTTCGGGCGGGCCACAAACATTATGAATGGAATCGCATCACGCGACGGCATTGGTTAGATGCCGCCCACAAAGCCGGGCTCGCTGCTTCGGTCGAACAAATTCTTTCGGATCTCTGCGAATCCGCCGAGACGGTCGCGACGCGAGTCGCGGCGCGCCTACCCAAGGGATTCCCGGATTCCGTGGCCGAACCCATCCTTTCCGGAATGCGCGCAGCCGCAAAAAGGCTGGAGCGGTGATTCAAACCGGAAGGCCGATTCGATGTGTGGGTGGCCCGCTTGCAGTACAAGGAGTAAAAAATGCCTGGCGTCATAGTTCGAGGCCTGAAGAACCCGATCTACTGCGCGCCCATGCTGGCCGTATTCCTATTCCGTTCGGGGCGTGTTCGAGCTGACGTTTGGACATGACTATTTCAACAATTCGGCGTTGACCTTCGGACCCCAAGAGGGATCACGAAAATGAAACGCGCTGGTTTGCGGCGAACGGGCCCAAAATGGAAAAAGAATTTGTACAAGCGCCTGGGTCGGCAAACCCGATCGGCTCCGCATTGCGGCGGGAAGACTCGCCCCGCGACGCCCGGGCCGCCCATCTCTTTGATAGGCTCCAAATTCGTCCCATGGTCCGCGCCGGGCCGATTTATAGTTTAGTCGCACGGGTCTTACCCGCGCGCAGGACCCTTTCCATTCGCTAAAACGCCGTTTACGGGCGATGGGGGGGAAACCGGGAGGCGCGTTGTGCTATATTTCCGACCTTCAATAACAGGGGCGCGCGGTGGAAAGAATCAAGGAAGAGTGCGGCATCATGGGCATCTTTGACGGGCCGGAGGTGACGCGTCGGGTGGTGATGGGCCTTTACTCCCTGCAGCATCGCGGGCAGGAAAGCGTCGGCGTGGCCACGGCCAACGGCGAGAACATCCATCTCTTGAAGCGCATGGGCCTGGTCACGGAGCTCAACCGCGAGGAGAAGGAGGTGGAATCCATGGTGGGCATCGCGTCCATCGGGCATGTGCGCTATTCCACCACGGGCAATTCCAACATCAACAACGCGCAGCCCATGCTTGTGTCCACCAAGCGTGGACCCATCGCCGTGGCGCATAACGGCAATATCGTCAACGCGCCCGAGATCCGCCGCACGATGGAGGAAGACGGCCACATCTTCCAGAGCACGTCGGATACGGAAATCATTTTGCATTTGATCGCGCGCTCCAAGAAGGTGGATTTGGCGGAAGCCATGGTCGAGACGCTGGCGCAATTGACCGGCTCTTTTTGTTTGGCCTTCTTGACGCGCAACGAAATCTACGTTGCCCGCGACGGCTTCGGCATCCGGCCGCTGTGCCTGGGCCGCCTGGACAAGACCTGGGTGGTGGCTTCGGAGACTTGCGCGCTGGATTTGCTCGGCGCCGCCTACGTGCGCGACATCAAGCCCGGCGAACTGTTGCGCATCAATACCAACGGCATCGAGTCGTTCACGTTCGCGAGCAAGCCGCACCGCGCGCATTGCATTTTTGAATTCGTGTACTTCGCCCGACCGGACTCGCGTATCTTCGAGGAAAGCTGCGATAAAATCCGCCGCCGCATCGGCAAGGCGCTGGCGAAAGAACATCCCGTTCCCGCCGACGTGGTGATTTCCGTGCCGGACTCGAGCAATACCGCCGCCATCGGCTATGCGCAGGAAGCGGGCATCGACTTCGACATCGGTTTACTCCGTAACCATTACGTGGGCCGCACCTTTATCGATCCGTCGCAGAACGTGCGCGAGCAGAAGGTGAAACTCAAGTTCAATCCCATCGCGGGCGTATTGCGCGGCAAGCGCGTGGTCCTGGTGGACGATTCCATCGTGCGCGGGACGACTTTGAAATTTTTAACGAAGATGCTCAAGGACGCAGGTGCGCGCGAGGTGCATATCCGCATTTCTTCGCCGCCGGTGAAGAACCCCTGCTTTTACGGCATGGACTTTCCGTCCAAGACGGAGCTTATCGCCAGCAACTTGACCAAAGAGGAAACGCGCAAGTTACTGGGGGCCGATAGCCTGGAATACCTGGGCATCAAGGGCCTGTTGGCCGTGGCGCCGGGCGGTTCGGAGAATTATTGCGCCGCCTGCTTCGACGGGCGCTACCCGGAAGACATTCCCGAAGGCAGCACCAAGTTCCGGTGCGAGTAAGGTCGGATTAGGAAGCGTAAGCCAACCGTGAATCGGAACCTGATCCGAATTGCCCTTCTCTCCCTACTCGCCGGAGGAACGCTCCTGGCTATGACGGGATGCAGCATCATCGTCGATCAGGCCGGCCACGTCGACAATCACGTCGCGTTGGGCTATGATTCGATTCCGGCCATCGCGCCCATGGATTCCACCACCGTATTTTTGGATTCCGGCATTATCCCATTCAATTTCAACCGGGCCGACACGCTGGAGTACGACGCCACCTTCGATCAGAGTGCAGGCGGCCTGGGGCCGAGTTTCACCGAATTCACGATGAAGGTGAGAACCAACCCGCTGCCGGACGGACGCATCACCGTCCAGCGTTTGCCACCGACAAACCCGCCGTGGATAAAGGGGTTTTCATCACCGGAGACGGGAACCGGATGCTCGTCATCACCACGAACGATAACCGTTATTTCAGGATTTATCTCCAGCCTTATGGCCTGATTTATTGCCGATTGGATCGGGGGAAACCTTGGAATGACGACTTGAACGAATTCTGGATTAAGTCCGGTCAAGCTCCGACCACGCCATGACCGGCATTCCCGGATTTAAAATGGGTTGGATTTCCCATGCGGCGACAGGGGTCAACAAGCTTGGGAAACAATTGACTGAAAATAATCCTTGGTTGTGTTTTATGTAACTCGTATTTCCTGTAAGGAAACTCGAGCCATGCCTTATTTGCTGAAACGGGAGAAGTTGAATCGGGGGCGGCGGGTTTGCTCTTGCCTCAGTCCCGTGGGAATCCCCTGACATGCCTGGAATAAGCGCCGTTTTCAGAAAACCAGGCAGTGTGCCGCTTCCTGTGGATTTTTGTTCACAGGTACGACAGGCGATGCTGCATTTCCCGTTTTACCGTTCCCACGGGATAATCGAGGAAGATCAGGTCAATATCGGTTTTACAGGGTATGCCGAGTACCCCATGACGATCATTGATAGAAGTGATTTCGTAATAATTCTTGAAGGCCGGATTTATAACATTGCGAAGGAATCACTTGAATCGGCGTTGACCACGCTTGCCGAAACGATGATTCGATCCCATGCCGATGGCGACGGCGACGGCGATAAAGCCGTACGGAAATTTCTGCTTGCGGCGGAAGGTGAATTCGTCATCATCCTGTATGATAAAGCGCGTGGGCGTCTGTTCATTGCCAACGATGTGATGGGGAGGCTTCCCCTCTATTTCTTTGCAGACGGCGATTCGCTGATTGTTTCGCGAGAGCTGAAATTCATACTGCCCTTTTTGCCTCAAATCACTTTCAGCCAAGACGGGATTCTCGAATATCTGCTTTTCGGTTTTCCCTTCAAGGAAAACACCTTCGTGGATTCGGTGAGATTTTTTCCTCCTGCGACATGGATGCGGTTCGACACGAGTACAGGGAAATCGACAAACGGTTCTTACCATGCCCTGAATATCGACGCCTGCGTAAAATCGGGAGGCCGTAAAAAGATCGCCGAGGAGATGCGCCGGATTTTCATGGAAGGAATGACCGACAGGGCCGCCTGGGTGGATCAAAAGAAAACCATCGTGTCCCTGAGCGGCGGTTTCGATTCGCGCGCGACGCTGGCCGGCATGATGCGTGCTGGAATTTCTCCCACTGCGGTCACGGCGCAATCTGAAGAGGAATCTTCCGCGCGTGAAGTCGCGGGATTCATGGGCGCGGAGGTGTACGCCTTCCCGCAAGGACAGATTGAAAACGCGCGGCCGTTCGCGGAAATCGTTTTCCTGAAAGACGGGCTGGACTGTCACCCGAATCTGGCGCAACTCTACCAGAATCTCAAGGAGTTAAGGGAAAAGTTCGGTGGGGATATCGTCTATTTCACCGGGATTTTTGGCGGAGAGATTACGCGGCATAGCCACATCACGGCAGGATTATCATCCTTGGATTCCCTTGCGCGTTACCTTCTGAGTGCCAATGACTCTTATAAATATTCCACGAAAAAGGTCGCCGCGATTTTCCAGGTGCCGGAAGATAAAATACGCGAACATCTGCGGCTTTACCTGGAAACGTTTCCCGAAAAAAACACCTACAGGAAATATCTCAAGTTCAGGCATGAATACGACACCCGATTTGCCGGAGAAGCGGAAGACCGAAACCGTTTTTATTTCTGGACGATATCGCCTTATTTCGCTTTGCCCTTTTACCAATATTGCATGAGTATCGACGAAAACAAGAAAACGTCCTGGCTGTTCAGGGATTTTCTTTTTTCCATCGACCCGAATACCTGCAAGGCAAAGTATTTCAACTACGGGATATCGCTCAATCGCCCAGCGTTGCTCCGGTGTCTTGCCATAGCGGAAGGCCTGGTTAGGCATGCTTGGGTAAAAACCGGCCTCAAACGGATCAAAGGAATCTTGAAAACCTGGAAACGGATTATCATCCGGCCTCCTATCGAAGAGACGCGTGTGCTAGCGGATATTCGCAAAGAATTAATCGCGGGGCTGGAGCATTCAAAACCGGTCCAGGACTTTTTCGTCAACCCTGGATTGCGGGCTCTGATTATGAACGAAGAGGACACCCGGGGTCTGGACCGATTGCGGATTGTTTTCGCTTATATGGAACAGGCGACCCGCTGGCATACCATGTTCCATGAAACAGGAAACATGAAACCTCAACGACCCTCTCCGCGAACATAGGCGGACCCCACATAGGAAAAAAGGTAAACCCGACGCCATTGACGTCGGGTTTGTCAGAACCAGATTTTCCTACTGCTTTATAAATCTACTGCTTGATAAATAACATCGTCTTTTGGAATTCATTCGTTTTGAACGACAAGATGTATGAACCGTTCGACATTCCCTCCGGTCGCAATGTATAGTACCCCGGATTTCGAACTTCATTGATGAGTGTTTCCGTCAATATACCACGTAAGTCGAATAATTTAATGGTCACATGGGCCTGCTTCGCCAATCCGAATCGCAACATGCCATCGCCCGCCAGTCCCAGGTTTTGCACAAAGAATCCCTTAGGTAATATGGATACCGTGGAAGTATTCACAATAAATTTCGCCGCTTGGCTATATGGCCCCGACCCTGCGATGTTTTTCGCCTGAAAATGCCAGTAATACGTGACGCCATTCAAAAGCGATGCCACTACTTGGGAAGTGTCCGTGGGTGTATAAGAAATGACCCCGCTTGTGAAACCGGAGTCCGCGCTGATTTCCACATGATATCCCGTGATGCCCGGAGAGTTGGCATGCCATTTCAAAATCACCGAGTCCAGTTTTACCGTGTCGCCGGAAACCGGCGCTATCAATACAGTCAGGCCGGGAATCGCCACGAGGGTGGTGAAACGTCGCGCCGCGGACCAACCTCCGGTTCCACCCGAATTGGTGTCACCGACCCGCCAGTAATACTGGGCG
>JADGQO010000208.1 GCA_017881725.1 Fibrobacteria bacterium | reverse complement strand
GGATTGCAGGGTCAGCGCCAGCAATTGCGCATAGGGATTTTCAAAATCGGCGCGCAGCAAACTATCCGTTCGGAACGAAGGGCTATGCGCGATGTCTCCCGTGCCGCTGAACAAAAGCGACGGCGCCCGCAACGCGCCGGGCAAGCCCAAGCCTACCAAAAGCATCCACGCCGCCAATACCCACCACGGATGAACGACCATGGCGTGGCCAAGCCGGGAAAAAACGTTGCCTTGTTTTTCTTCCTTGGGGGCGTCGATTTCAGGGGGCGGCGTGTGTGGTCCGCCAGGTGACGAGGGGTTCAGACGGACTCCGCGGCAATCTTGGCGGGGATAAAAAAGTCGGCCGCACGGGGCATGACGCGGGACTCCGTGCGGTCGTTACCGCCCACCACTTGCAATAAATCAGACAGGATCGCGTCCCGTTTGAAATCGGAAGCGCGTCGCAATGCCCGTATGGAAAGTTGCCGCAAATGCAGCGGATTTTCCAAGAGGTGAATCGCCGCAATTGCCATGTCATCCGCCGTGCGCGTCAAGAGACCGCCTTGCTCGCCTTCCAAAATATCTTGCGGCCCCTTGGTTCGGAATGCAATGGCGGGCAATCCGCAACTCAGCGCTTCCAAAAGCGAACAGGAAAATGTGTCGTACCAGGATGGAAAAAGAAAGAGCGTCGCCGCCGAGAATACTTCGGCCAACTTTTCGGAATCCAGCCAACCCAGGAAAATCGCTTCCGGAAACGCGGACCGCAAGGCCTCTAGACAGGGTCCCGTTCCCGCGAAAACCATGCGCGCCTTGGGGATGCGTCCGCGGATGGCGCGGAAAATTTCCGGCAGTTCCAGCACGCCTTTTTCCGAGGCCAACCGTCCGGCATAAAGCAGCACGGGTTCATCCTCGGCCACGCCTGGAAAGAGGACGGATTTCGGAATTGCGCGCGGATGGAAAACCGAATCCGCCCAATGGGCCGTGCGGAAAATCTTTTCCGGCGGCACGCCCATGGCCGGCAAGGAAAATGCCTTCTGTTGCTCCCCGTTGAGCACGAACAATCCGTCGAATTGGCCGTAGAAAGTCCCCAAGGTTTTTTGGAATCGTTCCTGCTTGCGCGGAGCGAATTTTAAAATGCGTTGCGTATAATCCAGCCAATCGCTATGCGCGTAGAAATACGCTGGAACGGAAAAAGCATGCTTGAGGTAAAGCGCCAGGAATCCCATGGGGGCTTCCGTGGAGCAGATGACGCGATCATAGGCGCCCTCCCGGAAAACTTCGTGAAGATCGGAAATCCCGGGAATGTGGATCATCTGATCGGGATAGAAAGGCAATTCGAAATGGGCCAAGGAGGGAATGGATCGGACATGATCGGAAGAGACACCGCCGCAGGTGAGGAAGTCGATGGGCAAGCCCAACCGCCGGACCTCGCCCAAAACCGACTGTAACGCGCGTGATACCCCATTCCGGTCAAAAAGCGTATCCGTCAGCCACAGTACTCGCGGAGGGGGCGTGGACACGCCTACCGCTTCCGCCAAGCGCGCGGCAAAGCGGCGGTTCCCATACAAGGTTTTGGCCGCAGCGATGGTGCAGCCAGCCATGACCGTTGTGGCCAGGAAGGGGAAGGGCAATCCCTGGAAATATTTTTTTAAATCAGGGTTGGAATTTTTCGCGGCATGCGAATCCATGTCCCAGCGCAGCAAGTTGCGGAGTTGGACCGGCACGTTCAATTCCTGGAATGCGCCCAGGTCGGATGAATTCGCGTTGCCCTGCATGCTCCAACCGCGGATTTTTTGGGCCGTCCGGCGCGCCAAGACGGAGTTCACCGCCGTGAAAATTCTCGGCAGCGCGTGGCTCAACGTCTCCATCTGCTTATCCACATCGCCGGCTCCGACAGCCGCAATCGATTCCAATTCGGATAATATCGGCCGCGCGAATCGGCCCGCCAGGGTCCGTGCCATCCACCCCGGCCGCTTTCCATGCAAGCTTTCCTGGAACATCTTCAGGAAACGGGAGACTTGTTTATGGCGGCGCAGTTCAAATACCCCGTTGGCAATGGCCATGGCTATGAATTTTTGCTGCGGTTCGGCTTTCGCAAACATGAGATTCAGGGCGCCGGGATCCTCCATACGTTCGGTGGCCTGGCAAAAGTAATGCAGGAAGGCCGCGGTCAGTTTTTGTTCCTGGAAATACTTCCCAAAGGGCGCGGAAGGCGAGGACCGCAGAGCTTCCAGGGCCAATTGCGATCGCGGCCTAACGCTTTGCCGCCAACCGGGCGAATGCAATACCGTCCCCGCGCTGCCGGCGAAAATTCCCATATGGCAATCTGATCCGCCAACCAAGCGTTTCCGCAGCGGGTGCCGGCAAAAATCCCCCGGGCGCAGTCCCGTGCGGCGCGCCGCGTTTCTCAGATACTCCTCATCCAGATTCTGCACCCAGCGAATGGTCAGCAGGTTTTGCCAGGCATCGCGTTGTCCATTCAGGCCCTCGAACCGTTCGAAAAGCAGCGCGAATTGGTCCATGATTTCCAGGGGCGGCGTACCTCCCGGACTGTAAAAATGCAGAGGATGCGCAAGCACCGTCGGAATATCGTGGGCGCAGGTGTATTCCAGGAACCGATACAGGTTTTTCCGCAAGCGATTGAGGATTTCTTCTTGCCCCGGCGTGAATCCGAACGTGAGGACGTGCACGCCCACCTTATATTCCGGCAGCGAGCAACTGAATTCCGCGGCGGAAAGCAAATCCTCACCTTTTTCGAGCGACTCCCAACAACTGCGGGCATTGTTGTGGTTGGTAACGGTTAGCACATCGGCGCCGTTACGCCGTAGGCGAAGGAACAATTCCTCCGTGGGCAGCCAGGATTCCGGAAGGCCCAACAAGCGCCCCAGGGTTTCATCCGGCTCCGTGCTGTTTCGATCATGGCAATGCAAATCAATCCGCATCCCCTCGGGGTCCTGCAATAATGATTGTCCGGAAAGATAAACCTCTAGTTCATCCTGTACGGATCGGCGGAAAGCGCCGTGCATATATCCATTTGTTCCATTGATTTCTGAAGGATTCACTTTACAACTCCGATGCCCACGTGCTAATGATTTATAAAATATTCATCCATGAATCGCCTCGCCGGATTCTAATACCGCATCTCAATATCTGCAATCGAATGCCTTCAAGAAACGTAAGCAACAAAATCAAGTAGCTGAAATGACTAGGATCATGAAAAAAATTGGCGTATTTTAGGCCGGTCGGTTTTATTCCGAACCGGATCATCCTATCCGGAAACAGCTCATTTGACCATCCATCGGGAGCGAATCCAAAAAGATTCGCTGGACCAAATAAATTGGTGTATCGCATTCGTAAGTGTTGATAAGAGTCCGAAAGTGTTCAGAGTGAATCCGGAGAATTATTCCGGCTCTTCTTGATTCTCGAAGTCCCCGGAAGCCGTCAGGTTTTTCCGGAATATACTCCCCGACCCACCGCACCAGGAATCGTCCAGCCACTGAAGGGTTCCCGCGACGCCGGACGTGGTGGTATTCGCCGCGCTGGTCGTCGCGTCCAAGCAGGCATTCATGTCCAGGCCGTGGAACCAATTGTCCACCGACAAGGTCAGGACCAATTTATTCAATGCGCCGGAATGGATGGGCACGCCGATGGAATCGCCGAACTCCAATTCGTCCGACACGTGCAAGGAGATTTTGAATGCGCGTCCCGTATCCGAAGATTCGCCGAATCGGCCGGTGACGATGACATCTGGCCGCGTGGTGTCCAGGCCCGCGAATGCTCCCGTGCCCGGCGGCACGCCCAGACCCGATTTCAATTCCTTATACACGCCCGCGGGCAGCTTGATGAAATTGGTCGACGGGGTGAACGCGCCGGTCATCAGGTCCACGTCGTAGGGACCGTTGATCCACGCCGAAGTATCGATGCATGCGACTCCGCGCACGGAGGAACAAGTGACGCCCTGGGGCAAAACGAATTCCACCTTCCGGATCAGGACATCGATATTCGCAAGGGTCAGCGCCTGGCCCAGGGAGTCCCGCACCGTGAGCGAGCCGTCCGGATTACGCACCACGGCCGCCGACCGTTTGGCCAAACCCGCGCCGGTATTGGCTTTGAGCGACAAGGCCACGTCCGCTTGGGGAGGATTGCCCACGCCGGTGCCGCTCGCAACTTCGAACAAACCGCATCCCGTCAACGCCGGCAAACCGAGAACGAACAAAAATTTTAGGATTTTACTCATGTTCGGTTTTGTTTTCCCGCGTAAGCGGAAACAATTGCAAATTCACTTGGCATACCTGCTCGATTTTTTGGTCGGATGCGGATTCCATGATTTCGTTCCAGAAAGCTTCCAGCCGGATTTTTAGATCCGCATAGGTTTGCCGTGAAACGCCCAGCGTCACGGCGCGTATGTCCCGCTCCTCGGGAGGAAAGGCTTTGATCGATTCGCCCGCCAAACGGATGGCGGATTGATGGTACTCGCGCAAAGCCAGATGGGACGCCTCCGAATCGGACGCCACCACGGAATCGGCCAAGGACAAGCAACCTGTTTCGGCGTGGCGGACAATGAGACCCAACGACAATAAAAGTTGTTGCGTCGACTCCACCTCCGCGACCGTGATGCGCGGGTAGATTCGATCGGCTATCCATTTTGGACTGCCGTCGAATTCCGGATGGACCGACAACTCCCGTACCACGGGAGCATACCAATGCCGGAAATATTCGTATTGATTTTTTTCCAGCGCCTTAATGGCCGTGGCGCGTTTATTGCCGAGCAATTTCTGGTGGAAGAACTTCTTTTCGTCCGGGCTTCGGGCCTGATCAAAACCCACCAGGGCCTGGAAGAACTCCACCTCGGACGGACGCAATTGAAAAGCGTTGGCTACGACATGCACTTGCGTGGTATTCAGTTTCCTCTGGCCCTGGATGACTTTTTGCAGGAAGTTCGGCGAAGTAAAGCGGGCGCTTTTGGCGAAGGCGCGATAAGACAGATTCTGGTCCTTAGCCTGCATGGCCGCAAAAGCGTCCTTGAGGAACGCGCGGTATTCGACATAGGTGAAAATATTCGGTTTCATGGCATGAATTCATTCGCGCCCGGACCAAAGACGCAAACCTCCGGCCCCAACGAACATGACTCTCGAATGTAGCATATCAATATTTGGGGGGGAATTCCCCTATCGCGCGGTGAATCTTTTCGGATTCGTTGCGGCAGTTTTTCGACGCGGCGATTAATTCGATTGGGGCTCAGGAGGCTTTGAACTACTTCAACCCAGCTTTGGATTTCCCGAACACTTGGATTTTGTAGCGGCTGATTTCGAAGCCTTCTTCGCGGGCCAATTCCGCCAGGGCGTCTTCCAATTTCTGGCTCTCCACCTCGCGCACGTCCCCGGTGTCGGTATGGATCAAATGCACATGCGGCTTGCTACCCATGTTGATTTCGTAATGCGTATGGCCATGCCCGAAATCCGATTCGGACAGAATGCCGGCCTCGACCATCTGGCTCAAGGATCGATACAAGGTGGCGCGCGATACCTTCACGTCCTGTTTCTGCATCTCGAACATCAATTCATCGGCGCTGAAATGGCCTTTTTGATCCAGGATGAAATCGAGAAGCTGGGTGCGTTCCTTGGTGACGAACATCTTGTTCTTTTTCAAGAACTCGGAGTATACCAAGCGCGCTTCGGGAATTTGGTTTTCGTTCGAGTCCACGGTGAAAAGATAGGAATCGAAGCGGCACTTTGCCCAAGTGAAATCGAATAGTGCCGTTCAGGCTCGTTGCTTAAGTGGAAGGCGGTATGAATTCGAAAAATAGGACGCCGGAGCATTTGCCCTTACGCGAATCCAGGTATTCCTTGAAGGGAATTTCCGTGGTTTTATGCAAAAGTTGGCTGGCGACACGCAAGACCGGCGGGGATTTTCCGTCGGCGAGGAGAAAACCCACATGCGTCACGTCCAAACCGGCGATGTCGGTGACGAAGGCCACCCCCAGAAACTTTTCCCCAAAGGTCCAATGGGTCATCATTTCGACGGCCTTGGTGTAAGGCATATAGGCTAAATCGCAAATGGGATTCTTGGTCGGGACGGGTAATTTTTTGGACTGGAAGAATTTGATTTTGTCGATGGGCTTGTGGATCAGTGTGTCGCCCGGGAAGCGGACGATGCGCATGGAATTGGCATTTCCCCGAATCCAATCCTCGACGAAAAAGTGGTTGCGCGTGGTATAGTCCACGGTATCCGAATGGTAGCGCAGCGCCAGTAAGCGCGGCAGCACGTCGCCGGTTGTTCGCGCCTGTGCCAGGGCCACGGAGGACTCGATAAAGGTGACGCAATCGAAGCGGCTCATGTCCATCAGGGGTGCGGGTTCGATGCGGCCGAAGCGGCCCTCTCCGGTCGGCCCCAGGAAATACGGCTTATCTTCCAACGCCTTGGAAAAATATTTGATGCGATCGACAAATCCTTTGGGCGCGTCGGACTTTTGCAGGAGCTTATGCGCTTCAATCAGGGCGGGCCTTTCCTTGTTGTAGAACAAGGCGACATGCACGAGCAAGGAATCCAATAATCGCGCGGCATTCTCCGAAGAACCATGGAAGTCGTTGATGAAAAGCGCCGTGGCCAAAGTATCTCCGTCGATGCCGAATACAAAGCCGCACAATCCCTGTACGCCGCTGATGGATCCGGTTTTATAACGCAGCAAATTGCTTTGCATATAATTGCGCAAGCGTCGGCCGGTGGCCCCGTCCAAGCCCGGAGAGGCCAAGGAGCCGATATAATCCTGGGCGAAGCGGTGGCGCGCCATCTTGGCCAGCAGGGCGGCCATCGCCCTGGGTTTAATGCGGTTCATCTGGGACAGTCCGCAGCCGTCGAACAGCTTGAAATCATTGATGTCCAGGCCTTGGCGAGCCAGGAATTCCTTCTCGGCCTTGATGCCTCCCGCCGATGATCCGTCGCCTTTGACGAACTTGCCCAATTGCCGCAAGGTCATCTCCGCATGCAGGTTTTGGCTGCGCTGGTTGATTTCCTCGACGATATCCGTCAGCGGAGCGGTGGTAAAACGATAGGTGGCGAGTGACGGGCCATTCCTTCCCGCCGTATCCGGATGAAAGGCAATGCCGCTGGTGGCCAAGGCTTTCAAAAAGGAAGCCCGGAAATAATTGGTCGGATTGCGCACGGGCAAAATCATTTGGAAGGCCGATGAGTTCAAACCGATCCGGCCGTTGATGGTGACCACCGTGGAGTCGGGATTTTGAGAGGGAATGATATGGCGTTTGGCGCCGGGCACGGTCTTGGCGCGGTTGATGATGCGGACATAGCCTACGTCGGGGGTTACGGTCACGTTGGCCGGTGCGCCGTTTTTAGCGCCGGGGAGGACGTCCAAGGTAAAGGTGTTGTCGTTATAGGAAAGCGCGGAAACTTCGGCCCCGTACCAGGTATTGAAATGGTGTTGCTTCCAGGCTTCGGGTCGATGGGGCCCTGTGAAGAACGTGTCGGTCACTTCGATGCCGCCCCTGATGGTGTCGATCCCCAGGTGTCGCAGGGAATCGAGGAACGGCTCCAGCGGGCTCAAGGCATCGGGGAAAAAGCGATCGGATACATTCGGATCGCCTTGGCCGGAGATGCGGACATGGCCCATCAGGGTGTGGTTGCTGATCGATCCGAAAACCTCCATGACCGTGGCGGGAAAAAAATTGACCGGAAAGGTATCGATGGCGGCGGAGGTGACGATGAGCTTGAGGCAAGACGCAGGTGTGAACCATTCCGTATCGTTCAGGGAGGCTTCGATGCGGCCGTATTTGGTCGAATAGACGCTGAAAGCCAGTCGGCCGCCCACGCGGCTGCGATGGAAAAAGTTTTCCAGGTCCTTTTTAAGGTACGGTGACGGGGAGGTTACGTAGGTTCCCGTCCGTGGAATCAAGAGCGTCTGGCTGGGCCCACCGACCGGCAAGGCTGCGGCCTCTTTCGGCAGCAAGGCGCCCGATGGGGCGGTATCGGTGTTCGGCTTCGGGGACGCAGTGGACGCGAGCTTGGGCGCGGAATTCGCGCTGGAGGGTCCGGCAACGGGGGATGTGCTTGGTAGGGTGGCAGGCGCCTTGGCTGCGGATTCGGGCGCAGTCGTGACGGGTGGTTTGGAAGGCTGTGCGGGAAGCGCTGGGTCTTGAGTTCCGGCGTTAACCGATTTGACCGGTGGCTTCGCCAGGGCGTGAGATGATTCGGGCGAAGCGGTCAGGGGTTTGGGCGTCTCAGTCGCAGGCAGGGGCTTTTCGATCTTTGTCGTGTCGGATGCGATCGCTCCGGTCAATGCCAGCGTCGAAAGGGCGATGATCATACCGACAGTAGCCGCGACGAAGGAAAATTTAAACCGGAAAGGAATCATGTCCGCGTACCAGTTAGCAAAGCCCGGAAGGCGTCAAAGTAACCGGGGTAGGTTTTACGCGTGCAGCCGGGATCCTGGATGGTCACGGGAACGCCGCCGAGGCATACCAGGGAAAAGCACATGGCCATGCGATGGTCCTGGTAGGTGGCGATGGAAGCCTCCTGGAATTTTTCCGGTGGATGTACGATGAGCCAGTCCGGACCTTCCTCCGCGCGCGCTCCGACCTTGCGGAGCTCGGTCGCCATGGCCGCGATGCGGTCGGTTTCCTTCACGCGCCAATTGCCGATGCCGCGGATGGTGGTGGGGCCCTCGGCGAACAGGGCGGCAATCGCCAGCGTCATTCCCGTATCGGACATCAAATCCATGTCGACGTCCACTCCGCGCAGCCGGCCGCGCGACACGGCGATGAAATCCTTTCCCCATTCCACGCGCGCGCCCATTTTTTCGAGCACCGTGGCGAACCGCGCCTCGCCTTGCAAACTGTCTTTGTGGAGACCGCGCACTTCCACGCGCCCTCCCGCGATCGCCCCGGCCGCCAGGAAATAGGAGGCGGAGGAAGCGTCCGGCTCGATGCGGTATTCGCCCGGAGAGAGGTATCCGGCGGGTTTTTCCAGCGAGAATTTCCGGAACCCGTGATTTTCGATCTCCACGCCGAAGCTGCGCATGATGCGCAAGGTCAAATCCACATAGGGCGCCGACACCAGCACGCCATCCACATCCACTTCGACCGGGCCCCGGCACAGGGGCAGGGACAGAAGTAGGCCGGTCAGGAATTGACTGGAAACGTTGCCTTTGATGCGGGTCTTGCCGCCCGCCAATCCCTGTGCGGAAATCCGCAGGGGCGGAAAACCGGCCCTCCCGCCATAGGTAACTTGTGTGTTACCCGCGATGGGACGCAAGGCGTCGATCAAATCCCCGATGGGGCGTTCGCGCATGCGCGGGACTCCGTCAACGGAATACTCGCCCTCCCCGGCGCACAGCAGTGCCGTCAGGATGCGCGTGGCCGTCCCGGAATTTCCCAAAAAAAGATCGAGGGGCCGCGCCGTCTTGAATCCGCCTCCCTGCCCGGTAATGGCCAAGGCCCCGTCCAGGCTTTTCATCGGCACACCCAAATGTTCCAAGGCCGTGTGCATCAATTCCACGTCTTCGCCATCGGGAAGATTGCGCAGGACGGTCTCACCGCGGGCCAGCGCCGCTACGGGTAAAACGCGGTTGCTGATGCTTTTGGAACCCGGCGGTTCGACGGAACCGCGGGCTTCGATCGCCGGTGGCAAAATGAGTGAATCCATAGGCTGAAAACTATAAAATTCGTTCCTGATGGTTCGGCGACGTTGACCTAGGCGGCTACGGCCACGAGCCGCCTAACCAATCAGTCGGAAAGTTTGACGGCCGTCCCGACGACGGAGCAGAGGCACACGATGGCATCGAACTGGGAGAATTGCATGGTGACGCCCACCACGGCGTCGGCTTGCAGCTTCTTGGCGCGTTCGGCCAACTCCTCCATCGCCTTTTCCTTGACCTTCTGCAATTGATCCTCAGCCGCTTTGATGCGGTGCATTTCGCCGTAGGGGGCCGGATTTCGGAAAAGCAAATCCTTGGGCAGCACGATTTCCACCGAGACCAAGCCCAGATATTCCGAAATGCTTTGATTGTCAATCGTCGCCGTGCCCGTCATAAAGAAGGGTGGCGTATCGTACTGAATCAGGGCTGAGGCCGGGATGATTTGGGACTTGCGCGCCGCAGGCATTGCCTCGGCGCCGGACGCGAGGCGTGGACTGGCGGCTGTCGGAGCCGCGAATATGGCGGCAGGGGATGTCGTAGGCGGTGCCGATGGAGAAAAATCATCTGAAACGGTTATGATACTGGCGGCCCTGGGAGCGAAGCCATCGCCGGGCCGGGCTGAAGATGGAGCGGGAGAGCTGGCATCGCGGCTCAGAAAAGCTCCGTTGAACGGACTGTCCAGGAATGGCCCCGGTGCGGATTTACCTTGTGCAGGCGCCGAGAGTGTCGTGGCCGATGCGGGGAGCGGAGCGAGATCAATGGCCGCGAAGGGTTTGATTCCCCCGGTTTGGCCCGGTTGGTTCTGGAACGGTTTGTTGAAAGGGCTTTGGCCTTCGCCGGCATATGGTTTGTCCATGACCCATCCTTTTCCTCCGATGATTGTAAAGGGCGGCCCGGGATTTTGACGAACGGTTTTCTGCTCTAAATAAAATCGCGGTTGACCAGCGCCCCGCGATTCAACATCAGACGGCGGTAGGGAAGACTGTTGATTAAGCCGTAGTCATGCGTCGCCATGAGCACGGCCGTTCCGGAGGCATTGATGTTTTGGAAGATTTTGACGATTTCGCGGGAGGTTTGGGGGTCGAGATTGCCGGTAGGTTCGTCGGCCAGGATGATATAAGGTTCATTGGCCATGGCCCGGGCGATGGAAACCCGCTGTTGCTCGCCTCCGGAAAGCTGGTGAGGCAGGTTTTTGGATTTATGCGAGATGCCGGTCAAGGTGAGGACTTCGTACACCCTTTGCTTCACGCGCTTGGAGGAATAGCCCGCCACCCGTAACGCGAAGGCTACGTTCTCGAACACGCTGCGATCGGGCAGGAGTTTGAAATCCTGGAAGACGATGCCCAAGCGCCGGCGCAGCAATTGGATCCGCGCGCGCGAAGTTTCCGTCGATCGGTAAGCCAAATCCTTGTTGAAGGAAATCATCACTTCGCCCACATCGGGCTTTTCATCCATGTAAATCAATTTCAGGACCGTCGTTTTGCCCGCTCCGCTGGGTCCCGTCAGGAAAACGAACTCGCCGCGATCCACGCGGAAGTGCACGTCGGCCAGGGCCTTCCAGTCCTTCTCGTATTTTTTCGAGACGTGGATGAAGGAAATCACCCGGGTTTCCTGAGGACGAAATGGACCCGTTCCGAGGTTTCCCTTCCGGGCTTGAAGGTGAATCCATCCAACACGCCTTCCACTTGGAAC
Source organism: Fibrobacteria bacterium (assembly GCA_017881725.1). GTDB lineage: Bacteria > Fibrobacterota > Fibrobacteria > UBA11236 > UBA11236 > Chersky-265. The sequence goes on along the minus strand of JADGQO010000208.1, from coordinate 5,004 downwards.
CCGGCTTTTTCCGCTAAGGCGCGCACCTTGGCCACCTTGTAAATGCGCTGTTGGTGGCTCTCCTTCACTTTGCGCCAATTGTCCTTGCGGCCCTCGACGAAAAAAATGAAGTGGTTGCTCTGGATGCGGGCTTGCACATCGTAGACGCTTTCCCGGAAATACGTGCAGCCTTCCAATTCCCCGTAGTCCACGGCCTGGTGGAAATGCCGTTTCGAATTCGACTCGGTGGTGATGTCGAAAATGAAAAGTCCGCCGGGTTCGAGCACGCGCAGGCATTCGCGCAGGCAACGAAGGAAATCGTCCTCCGCCATCAAGTAATTAACCGCGTCATAGAGCATGACGCATAGGGAGAACGGTCCCCGGAAGGGCAGGTTCAAGGCGTTGGCCGCCACGCGCGTAGGCGGAGCGGAAACTTCCTTGCTGTGGGGCATTCCCGGCGCGGAGGCTGCGGCCCTAGGCGGCTTCACCCTCACGTCATGCGCCTGCGCGAGCATATAAGGGGAGAGATCGGAATAAACGACTTGGGCTTTGGCGGGATACACTTCACGGCGTGCGAAGGCGCAGGTGCCCGCCCCTAATTCAAGTATGGCCCGGGGTTCCTTCCCGTATTTCCGCCACAGGCGGCCCAGGTATCGGCCCCATCCGTCGTAGTCGACGTGGGCCATGATCCAGTCGTAATACGGGGCGATGATCCGGTAGGAAGTTTCGTCCCGCATGCGGTCTAATTCGCGGAAGAGCCGTCGTTACCGGAACCGGGAGCCAGCGCCGGGGCTTGGCGGATCGTCCCGCCTTCGTCCTCGGAACCGGAGTTCAGGTTTTTGTACTGGGCCAATCGATCCTCGATGTGCACCGTTTCACGCCATTTCTTAACGTAGCCGGAAAGCTTTTGACCCATGTAATAATTGCGCGCCATCTGGCTGATGTCGGTATAGTCCTCTTCCAATGTCATGCGCCGCTCCGGAGCCCGGCCGTCCAGGCGGAAGATGTGATAGCCGTCGCCGATTACCACGGACGCGCTGATTCCACCCACGGCCAGGCTGTCCACCGCTTGCGCATAGCGTGGGTCCAGACGGTCCCGCGTGAACCATCCCAGGCTTCCGCCGTTATCCTTGGACTTCTTGTCTTCGGAGAATTTTCCGGCCAAGGCCGCGAAATTACCTTCCTTCACCGCCGTGAAGCGCAAGGAATCCAGGAAGGCCCGCGTGCGCGCGCTGTCCGAAGCTTCCGGCGTGAGGCGCACCAGGATATGCGAGGTGCGGATTTCATTATCCTTTTTTCCCGTGACTTTGATCACATGGTATCCGAACCGGGAGCGCACCGGGGTCTTGGTGTACTCGCCCGCGTCGAGTCCGAAGGCCGCGCGTTCATAATCAGGATCCAACGATCCGCGCTTGGTATAGCCGATGTCCCCGCCGTCCTTGCCGGAAAAATCGTCGGAAAATTTTTTCGCCAAATCCGAAAACAACTCGCCGTTGTCGAGCCGCTTGATGAGCGAATCCGTTTTTAACAATGCGGCTTTTTCCAGGGTCGCGCCGGGCTTGATCTTGACTTGGATATGCGAGAGCCGGACGCTGTTCTGCTGCATGGGCAGGCTGTCTTTATACTGGTTGAAAAAATCCCGCACCTGGGAGTTGGACGGGTCCTTGTCGCCGACATATTTGATTTGGAGTTTTTGCCGATAGGCCTGCTCCAGGTACTGTTGGGAAAGCCGGGACCGGAATTGCGCCATGGTCATGCCGTTGGTTTGCTTCAACAGGGTTTCGAATTTCTTTTCCCCGCCTTGCTGGTCTACATAGCGGGAAATGGCGTCCTCGACCCGGGGCTGGATGTCCCGTTCGGACACCTTGATATTGGTGTCGAGCTTGGCCTTCACCAGGACGACCTTGTCGTCGATGAGGCGGTTCAACAATTCGCGGCGTTGCGCGTCGGCGTTCAAGCGGGACATTCCGGGCTGTTGTTCGACCGCGGCCATGCGCAGCTCTTCCAGCTCGGATAACAGAATGATTTGATCGTCCACCGAGGCGACGATGCCGTCGAAAGGCTGGCGGGCGGCTTGGGTCGCGCGGGGCGACAGGCATGATGCGGCCAAGGCTGCCGCAAAAATCATGCGGTGAGCCGGTCCGAAAATCCGGAATGCCGATCCGGCGACGGTCGAATGGTTACTGGGGTTCGGAAGGTTTCGCATTGCTGTTCTCATCGGGTTCGGGCTTGGCCGTTAGGGTCGGGGCATTGGTCTCAGAGGTAGGATCGGAAGCCGGTTTTCCGGACGGCTTTACGGAAGGGCTATAGGCCGAATCGGTTTTCGCAACGGCATGCGAACCATGCCTTCGGTACCCGGAATGAGATCCGGCGGCGCCATGTGAGGACGCAGCCAGCGCCGGGTTCATAACCGGATTGGCGGGCACGACCGCGCCCGGGCCGCCATGATTCGGCGGTTCTACGGGTAAGGCGGGTTTGGCGGAACCCGGCGAGGCGGCGGGCGAGGCGCTTGGAGCCGCACCTGCGGGAACTGGTCCGGAAGACCCGGCACCACCGGAAGACCCGGCACCACCGGAAGTGGCGGCACCACCGGAAGTGGCGGCACCACCGGAAGTGGCGGCGCCGGAAGCGGGAGAAACCGGTTTTCCGGAATCGGCTTGGCCGGGTACCTGGTCCAGATTGTAGGAGACGACCAAGCCTTCCTTATATTTGGCCACCCGGTCTTCCAGCATTTTGTCTTTGCGTTCCATGGTCAGGATGCCGCTGATTTCCTCTTTGGCCTCGGCGAAGGGGATCATGCTGCCCGCTTCCTGGCGTTCCAATATTTTCAAAAGGTAAAACCCATCCGGGCAAGCGATGGGCAGGGTAACGCCGCCGATACCGGAGTTCCCCAATTCCTGCGCCAGGCAGGGCGGGAACTCGCTTTGCTTCTTTAAACTCACGGAGGCGTAGGATTCCGGAACGGCATCGAGGCTATTGGCCGCGGCCAAGGCCAGGAAATCGCCGCGCATGGCCTTGCCCCTGAGCTCGGAGGCCTGTTTGTTGGTCTGCACCCGGATATGCACGAACTTGACTTCCGGTCCCTTGCGGCGGAAATCCTCCTTGTGCATTTCATAATACTGGTTCATGGCCATTTCATCCGGCTCAAAGACTTCCGAGGCATTTTCACGGGAGAGAAACTCTTCGATCAAAACCTTGCGGCGCAGCTTCTCGATTTTCCGGCCCACCGTCGGATCCGCGTCGAGTTTGCCTTTCAGCGCCTGTTGGTACACCACCTCATCGTCCATCCAACGTTTTATGAAATCCAAGTATTGTTCGCGGCGAATCAAGGGTTCGATTTCCGCCGGAAAGCTTTCCCGCAATTCTTCGAGGGTTAATTTCGCCGTGCCGACTTGGGCCAAAACGGTGCTTTTGGTTTCCTCCCGTTTACAGCCGTCCCAGACATTGACGACCACGGCCGCGCAGAGCAGAGCACCGGCCAAGGCGCCGATTTTGAGGAGGGTTGGATTTGAGGATGTGGATGGAACGGTTTCCCTGGCCATGGTTTTTGCTTGTGTTATCCTTGCGTCGGCTGAATGGGCAGGGGCCGGACTGATCCGGATTCCCTGGAATACCGTGTTTTGAGCAATTCACCGGACTCGGACTTGTCGAAAATCGTCCGTCGAACGCAGGGAAAATATTAAAAATGGCCGGTTTCGACGACCCTGCCTCCGGGCCCGGGGGGAGGGGACGGGATTCAGGGGTTAAGGGCCTCTTATTTCTTAACGGGCCTAAAGAGATTTTCCTATGGTGGCCATGATGGAGGTATTGGAGCTGGATGGATTATTCGCGGCATCGACCGACGCCGCTGCATCGATCGATTTGGTCAATTGAACCAGTCCGCCGATTTCAATGTCCCGCAGCATCCGCAGGACGGTCGGGAAGCTGAACAAATCCCCGTCTTTATCCGGATAACGGTAGTTTTCTCCCAAGGCGTTGACGCGATACCAAATCCCCCCGGACATGGAGCTATTGATTTCCCGCGCGGCGGTGTTGTCGCCGTAAGCATAACGCCTTTGCGATCCGATGCGGAAGGTCAGGTTCTTGAAGAAAAGCTTTTCAAATCCCATGTCCACCAGGGCGTCCCTTTGAGTCGTTTCCTGGATACCCAAGCGAGCGGAAAGCAACCAATCGGATGGCATTCCATAGGCGATTCCGAAATTATATTCCCGCGGAGCCCTCCCGGGTTGGTTTACGGGTTGGGTAGCTTGGCTGTTACCGTGCGTTCCCGCCAGATTGAGGCAAGCGATATCGATGCGGAAGCGACGGTAATGGGCGGATAGGCCGACGTCGCCGAAGGCGCTTGCAATCCTTTCGCCGGAATCCTGTAGCACAGGCGCGAACTCCAGGTAGCGAAGCTGGAATCCAACGGCCAAGGAAGGCGCTCCCGACGCGCCCCAATTCAAGTCCGTGGTGGAGACGCCGTATCCCACTTCATATTTTTTCGCCTCGTAAGTTGCGGCCTTTCCTGACGGCGGCGTCCAGTCAATCGTCTGGCCCGTAATGGCAATCAGGAAATTGGGGAGGCCCAATACCAGGCTACGGCCATCGCCCTGGAATCCGAATTGCAGGGAGGACTCGGTCGTGCGCGATAACTCGGCGGGATTCAAGGGATGCAACGGTTCCATTGTGGTCGGAAAAACGTCGGCGGGGTTGAGCGGGCCTCCATTCCGATCTACGGTGGAAGCGAGCGTCCCCACGGGTGCCGCGAATAATAAGGACGCCGCCAGGGCCGCAACTCCGAATCCGGTAAATGACTTGAACGTCATCGTGCCATTCTCCGGGATAAGGGATTGAAATGGGCAATTACGGAAAAGGCCACGAATCCATCATTGTTTAATTTGGGGTATCCGGAATCAGCCCGGTACACCATCGCCAATTGCAAATGTTGCCCGGCGTCCATGCGCACGCCCAGGGAGAAAAACCGCTCTTCGATTTGATCCAACTGTTCCAAGGAGTTTCCCAACGCGAAGTCGGAGGTTAAGG
>JADGQO010000207.1 GCA_017881725.1 Fibrobacteria bacterium | reverse complement strand
TGCGCCGTCACGACAACGAAGATGGAATCCACGCCCACGGCCAAGGGCAGGGCCGCAGAAGCCACACCCGAGGCGGTCGGGGTTCCGCCGATGGTCACCTTCGCGGTGGTGTCCGCCACCGTCGCCGTCACCGTCGTGGACGTGACGCTGTTCGCCACGGCTGCGCCGGAGACGCGGCTCGCAGCGTTGAACGCGGGCGCGTTTAAAGTCCCGGCGGAAATCGTGAGCGTCGCCAAATTCGCGTTGGAACTGGCGACTGGGGGAGCACGCGTAATGCCGATGGCATAGGTGTTTTTGGACTCGTCCTGCGCCGTCACCACGATGATTACCGAATCCACGCCCACGGCCAAGGGAATCGCCGCCGAAGCCGTGCCCGAAGCGATCGCGGTTCCACCGATGGTCAGCCGCGCCATGGTGTCCGCCACCGTCGCGGTTACCGTCGTGGACGTGACGCTGTTGGCAACCGAAGCGCCGGATACGCGGCTCGCGGCGTTGAAAGCAGGAGCATTCAATGTGCCGGCGGAAATCGTAAGCGTCGCCAAATTCGCATTGGAGCTAAGGCCTGGAGTCGAACGAGTGATGGCGATGGCATAGGTTTTTTTCGTACTGTCCTGGGCCGTGACTACAATGATTACCGAGTCCGCGCCTACGGCCAAGGGGATGGCCGCAGAAGCCGCGCCCGAAGCCGTCGCGGTTCCATTGATGGTGAGGCGGGCCGTAGTGTCCGCCACCGTCGCGGTTACCGTCGTGGACGTGACGCTGTTCGCTACGGTAGCGCCGGATACGCGGCTGGAGGCGCTGAAAGCCGGGGCGTTCAAGGCGCCGGCGGAAATCGTGAGGGCGGCCAGATTCGCGTTGGAACTGAGGCCGGGCGCGCGCGTAATCGCGATGGCATAGGTCTTTTGCGCGGCGCTTTGGGCCGTCACCACGATGTAAATCGAGTCCACGCCCACGACCAAGGGAATGGCGGCAGATGCCGTTCCGGATGCCGTCGGAGTCCCGTTGATGATGAGGCTGGCGGTGGAGTCGGCCACCGTGGCCGTCACCGTGATCGAGTTCACGACGTTTGCCACCGAAGCGCCCGAAACGCGTTTGGCCGGGTCGAAAGCCGGATTGTTCAACGGTCCGGAGGATACCGTCAACGCGGCGAGGTTGGCATTGGAACTGGCATTGGAAGCGGCCCTGGTAATAGCGACGGCGTAAGTCAGTTGGGTCCCGTCCTGCGCGGTGACGATTATGAAGATGGAGTCCACGCCGACATTGAGGGGAATGCGGCTGGACGCCATGCCTGAGCCCACCGGGGTGCCGTTGATGGTAAGGCGCGCGACGGTATCCGCCAAGGTCGCCGTCACGGTGATGGAGTCGACGCTGTTCGCCACGAGCGCGCCGGATACCCGGGAATTGGAATTGAACACCGGATTGGTCAACGGTCCCGAAGATGTGGTCAGGGAGTAAAGCAGATTATTCGATGCCGAACTCGCAGCCCTCGTGATGCCGAGGGCGTAGGTTTTTTGCGATCCGTCCTGGGCGGTCACCACGATGAAGATGGAGTCTTGGCCCACGTTCAGGGCGATGGGGCTCGAAGCCGTTCCCGAAGCCGTCGCGGCGCCGTTGATGATGAGGCGGGCCGACGTATCGGCCAAAGTGGCGGTCACGGTCAGCGAGGTGACGGAATTGGGAACGGTTTCACCCGAGACCCGGGAATCGGGGCTGAAGGCTGGATTATTGAGCGGACCGGTGGACACGGTCAAGGCCGACAATTTCGCGTTGGACGAAAGCGTTCCGCTGTCGACGACGGCGACGGACACAGTATCCGTCTTGCCGGGATTCTTTTGGGACGCGACCACGATGAACGCTTGGCCCACCGCCACCGGGGAGACCAAGGCATGCGTCGCATCGCCGGATTTGGGTTGCACCGTGGCGATGCCGGGAGCGCTGGTGGACCAGATCATGGCCTGGGAGACTTGCGCGGGCGAAACCACCGCAGAGATTTCCTTGGCGCTACCGCCCAGGCGAAGCGTGAGGCTATGGGGAGATACTTGCACGGACGTTACGGGCGTCACCGAATCCACGATCACGACATTGGTTTTGTCGGGATTCTTGCCGTCATACTGGCGCGCTTCCTGATACACCGCCTGGCCGTTCTGAAAACCGGTGATGGTGATGTTCACCTTTTGGCCCTGGTAATTTTCAATCGGGATTTTGCTCAAGTCGGAAACCGCAGCGAGATGCTTGTTGAATACCGTATCCCGCTTGCCCGTGACGCTGTCCGTGACGACAACAACCACCTTGTCGTATTTCGTGAACGAGCTGTCCACGTCGATATTGAGGTAGGTATGACCGCCGTCTTGGGAAACCTGGCAAGCCCAGAAAATCCCCATGGCCAGAGCAAGTAAACTAAGTCCGGGAAAGCGAAGCTTATTTCCGAATATTGAACGCATATGATTGAGACCTTTCCGCGCCATGAGCTTAGGTAAATTAAGGATTTTTTCCAATCCTGGCCGATTTCAAAAATCGGCATTTTGTACCAAGAACACCCCTAACAAATCAATTCGTAGGATGTGAATGCCAGGATATGCTCCCACGCACGGATGAAATTTCGCCTTATTCCCAAAACTCAACGGGCTTCGGGAAAATTGAAATGCTGTCGGATTACCGGAAAAAAATTCGTCGAGTCAAAATTCCACCGCGGCGACGTTCGCGAACGCGGAGCCCGCGTCGATCCGCGCGATGAATCACGTAGCCAAAATGGGCTTGGTAGACGTCGAAAAGAAAGCCTTCGCCGAAGGCTGAATACAGGCCAGTGCTTTTGCTAAGGGTTAGGTTAAGGGTAATGGTATGTTAAAGCCGGGAGGGTTTCTCAAGATGATGTCCATGCGTTTTTGGGTGCTAGGCATTCTGATCGCCTGCCCGGGCGGGCTGGCATGGGCCCAGTTGAGCCAAGATTCGTTGCATGATCAACAGACTGCGGTCGCGCAGCGTCTGGCCGAGGAAGGCGACGCATGGTACGGTCGCGGGAAAATGTGCATGTGGACGGGCGCGGCGCTTTTACCCGTCAGCCTGATCGCTTTCATACCCGTGATGTACGATGGCGCATTTGGCATTACCGCTGCGGACCCGGGTTTCGGAATTTTATTCGCTGCGGCGGGCGTGGGTTTGATCCAACTTGGTATTCCCTTACTCGGCTGGGGAGCGGACAAAACCAAAGCGGCGGAGCATGTGGGCAATCCGCAAACCGGCGGGCACGACGAACGGGATTGGGAGATGTACGCGCAGAGTTGGCGTGTCATGGGAGCCGGGGCCGGCCTGACCGCCTTGAGCCTGCCTTTTGGAATCCTCGCGGCTTTATCCTTGGACCGTCCCAATGCCGCCATTGGAAATACGGCCATCGTGCTGATGGCTTCCGGCCTGACAGTAGCGGGAGCGGGATTAATCGAGCAAGAGTACTCGGGTTATTTATTTATGCGACGTCATGGCCGCGCGAAGGCCGCCTTGCGCGCTTTGTCCGCCTTGACCGTAAATCCATTATTACTTGTCTCGGGATCGAGGATTCCGGCTGCGGGCTTACGTATCGCAACCCGATTTTAGGGCCTGTGAAGAAATAAGTGGAGCAACGAAAGCCTTCCACGGGGCCGACGTTCGCGAACGCAGGACCCGGCCGGCCAGGGGCCGGGCGGCCAGGGGCCGCGTCGATCCGCGCGACCATCCCCGCCTCCCAATTCCTCCGTGGTGATGGATTCCGTGGTTCCGTTTAAAATCCCACGCCAACCCAACGCCCCAACGGGATACACAAAGGTGAACTTTTATCGGATCGGCGGAACCGGTTGATGCGGCGAGTTGATTCGCCCCAGCAGGTTGAAGAAGTTATGCCAAGCGCCAGGTGCTAAGCGGGGAGAAAATATTTCCGGTTTACGAACGCCAACGGGTGGATCAAGCAGATCGTTTTTGTCATCGCTGAGTAGGAATTTTACAATGATGTGATCAAATCGATGCGTCGGAACGGCGAAAAGATACACCGTGGTATCGACGGCCTTTTGGATTTGAATTTTGGCCGAAATGCTTGGGGAAGAGAAGTAAACGATTTGTTTATACCCATCGAGAAGGGAATAGGTCGGCAGGGTACATATCGAGCTTATATTGGAATCGTTCGCTATCAAGACTGCGACCCTATTTTCTATCGAATCCGTCGAATTGCGCCCGCGAATGCCCCATGTATTGATGGAGTCCAAAGGTCGTAGGGCTGCGGGGAATCGGGTCCCGGATTCCCAGACGGAATCCGACTTTTCCGCGCGACCGATAATTCCAGACCAGGGTTTATATAAAAATCCGGATTCGCCTCTGATTCCATCGCAGAAAGCAATTCCATCATCCCACATGAAGGAAATCACTTCCAGGCTATCGCCTTTTCCGGACTGGAATACCAAGGTGTCGAAATAGTCGTTACCCGCGACTGGATAACCTCCAACCATTGAGAGCGTATCCAATAATTTTCCGCCGGAAAACAGAATGCGTTTTTCTTTCGCGAAACCACCTGTCACAAAAAAGAGTAACGGCAAAATAAAGCGTAGCAATAGTCGCATTTTTTCTTCCGTTGATCCGGCGAGCGGAGAATCGCCAAAAATTATTCTTTCCGCTCCTCAAAAAGTACACAGATTATCGGACACCGGCCGGAGCTTGGGATTCCAGCGGGCCGACGTTCGCGAACGCAGGGCCCGCGTCGATCCGCGCAATCACAATCGCAATCTCTCGCCGATGGACTTTGACCTCGGAATTTCCCGCCTTGAAAAGACGGGCCTCAGTGGATTTTGAGCACGATGCGCCGGTTTTTGGCTTGGTTCTCGGAAATGTTTTTTCCGGATGCGTCCATGTTAGGTGCCTTGGGCTTGGTGTCGGCGTAACCCGCCGCCTTGAGACGCTCGGACGGGATGCCTTTGCCGATCAGGTATTTCACGATGTTGGTGGCACGCGAAACCGACAACTCCCAATTGGACGGGAACTGCACGGTCTTGATGGGGATGTTGTCCGTATGGCCCTCGATGTCGACGGCGAACTTGTAATACTCGATGTGCTGGATGGCGCTGGCGACGATGTCGATGTTGGCCCGCGCGGCCGGACCGATGTCGGCCTTGCCCGGATCGTAAATAGCCGAGCTGGAAAATTCCAGTACGATGCCTTCGCGCCCCAAGTCGATGGACACTTCGCCTTTGGCGCGTTGTTGGGCCAAGAGGGAATCGAGATCATGTTTGATCTCACCGAGCGGCGTCTTCACGTCCTTGTCCTTGCCGATATCCGTGCGCAGGCCTTTGCGCATTTGTTCGAACAGGGCCGGGTCCACGTGCGAGATGGAAAGCATGGAGAGGAAAAACGCCATGAGCAAGGTCACCATGTCGGCGTAGCTCATCAGCCAATCTTCCGTCGCCTCCTCCGTCTCATGGGCGCGGTGGCGGTTGGGATGCGCGTTGAGGGCCATGGCGGCTACGCGGCTTTCTTGATTCCGGCGGGTTGGACGGCGCGGCCCTTGTCGCCGAACATGGAATACTGTTCCTTGCGGTCGAGATAGGAGTTCAGCTTGTCCTGGATGTACATGGCGGGCTTCTTTTCCATGATCAAGACGAGCCCTTCCAGGATGAGGTAATGGCGGAAACGTTCGATGCTCAGGGTTTGCTTGACCTTGGTCGAGGACGGCATGAACACGAAGCGCGCGAACAAGAGGCCGTACAGCGTGGCGGTCAAAGCCAAGGATAGCCCCGGGCCCAGCTTGGACGGGTCCTCCAGCTTGCCCAACATCACGATTAGACCCATCAACGTGCCCACCAGGCCGAAGGCCGGAGTCATGGACGCCATGTTGTTCAGGATGCTCGACTCCTGCAAGTGCCGGAAGTAATGCTCCTCGATGCTCGTGGTACCGAAGTCGCGGACGTCCTCGGCTTTATACCCCGTGCTGGCGAGGTTGAAAATGTATTTGACGAAATCGTCCTTGCTGGATTTGGCGATGGCGTCATAGGCCGCTTGGCCTTCCGTCTGGGTCTTCTTGGACCATTCGATCAGGGTCTTCACGTCGGCGATCAAGGTACGGGAGGAAATGCTCTGCTTGAGGAATATCTTCAGGGTGGCGATGAAGGCGTTCCAGATGTATTTGAAGCGGAAGCCGATGAAGGTAACCGTGATGGTACCCCCTAATACGATGGCGAGGCTACCGACGCTCATGAAGACGTGCCAGTCCTTGGTCTCGTGCAGGATGCCCGCGGCAATGACGATGAATCCGAACAGGACGCCGAATACGGTGGAGAGGGAAACCATGGTCGGCTACTTTCCTGCGGAAGGCTTGGCGGGTTTGACGGCGGCGGGCTTGGGCGCGGAAGCGGCGGGTTTCGAGGCGGCGTTGGTCGACGGCTGCGCAGGAGCGGGAGCCGGTGACGCGGGCGTTACGGCGGGCGCGGGCGGGGCTTGCGCGGCCTCGGCGTCGGCATCGTTGTTTTCGGAGGGCGCGTCGGAATCATCGGATTGCGCGGCGGCGGGGGTTGCGGTTGGGGAAGGTGCGGCCGCAGGGGCTGCGGATGCAGCGGCTGCGGGAGCCGGAGCGGGACGAGGGCGGCGGATCGGCGCGGAGCGGCTGGGCGGAGCGGTCTCAGACGCGGCTTTGTCGCCTTGGTATTCCTCAGGGAACGGCGCTTCCTCTTCGGGACGGCCTGATTCCAGGGCGGCGGACTGTGCGGGCG
>JADGQO010000206.1 GCA_017881725.1 Fibrobacteria bacterium | reverse complement strand
CCAGCGTGGCTTCGTCGGTAGGCGCGGAGCTAGCCTGATCCGCGACGCGGCTTCCCGTCGTCCCCGGCGAGCCTTTTTTGGAAACCCCGGCATAGGCGTCCGCCAAGATCCGCCGGGGAAACACCTGCGGGGTCTGCACTTGGATCAAACGGGTCCGATCCAAAGTGCGGGCCACCCGCGCGCCGTCCACTTCCTTGATGGTGTCCGTGGCGGGCAGGGCTGCGATCACGCAGGCATCGGACCGGGCCGCAGCGACGCAGCGCCGGACGATCGCCGCACCGACGAACGGCCGCGCCGCGTCATGCACCAATACAAAAGGCAAAGCCGGGTCCAAAATTTCGAAGCCGTTGCGCACGGATTCCCAACGCTGCGCCCCACCGCGCGCCAATCGCACCTTGGGGAATCGGCGGGTCAGATCGGACAGGGCGTCCAAGCGCTCCGGCGGCAAGACCAACACGATGGCCTTCACGAAATCCAGGCTTTGGAAAGTCTCCAAGGCATAGTCCAGCATGGGCTTTCCACGCAACGGGAGGAATTGCTTCGGCTCGGGCGCGCCTGCGCGCAACCCAAGCCCACCCGCGGGAATCACTACGCCGACGTCCGGCCACGCCCCGTCCGGCAAGGCCGACGAGGCTCCGGAAGCGCCCGGGGCACCCGACGTATCCTGCGCGTTACCCGGGTCCCGGCTCATGCGATCAGATTTTCACCGGGCTTTTTTTGCCCAGCAGCAAGGCCCGCATCTTCATGGGCAATCCCAGGCATTTGATGAATCCCGTGGCGTCCTGCTGGTTGTAGGTATCCACGTCGGAGAAACCACCCAGTCCCGGATCGTACAGCGAGAAGGGACTGTCCATCTTCGCCAGGTTCACGTTGCCCTTGTACAGCTTCAGCGTCACGCGGCCGGTCACGACCTCCTGGGTCTTGTCGATGAACGAATCCAGCGCCTGGCGCAGGGGCGTGAACCACAGGCCGTCATACACCATCTGCGCGTATTTCTGGCCGATGGATTGTTTGTACAGCAAAGTGTCCCGATCCAAAGTCAATTGTTCCAGGAATTCATGCGCCCGGTACAACAGCGCGCCGCCGGGGGTTTCGTACACGCCGCGCGACTTCATGCCCACCAGACGGTTCTCCACCATGTCCACCAAACCACAGCCATGGGCCGCGCCCAGGGCGTTCAGCTTCTCGAGCAGATCCACCGCGCCCAGCTTTTTGCCGTCCACGCCGACGGGAATGCCTTTGTGGAATTCGATTTCCACGTAGGCGGGCTTGTTCGGGGCCTTCTCGGGCAACGTGGTCCAGCGCAGCATGTCCCAGCCATGTTCCTGATCGGGATGTTCCAGCACTCCGCCTTCATGGGACAGATGCCAGAGATTGCCGTCTTCGGAATAAATTTTCTTCTTCGACACGGTGAGCGGGATATTGCGCGCTTCGGCGTATTCAATGGCGTCCTCGCGCGAACGGATCTTCCATTTCGGATCCTTCCAGGGCGCGATGATTTTGAGGCGCGGATTCATGGCCATGTAGGTCAGCTCGAAACGAACCTGATCATTGCCCTTGCCCGTGGCTCCGTGCGAGACGGCGTACGCGCCTTCCTTCTCGGCGATGAGCACCTGATGCTTGGCGATGAGCGGCCGCGCCATGGAGGTGCCGAGCAAGTACTGGCCTTCATACCGCGCGCCGGCCTTGAGCACGGGCCAGGCATACTCCTCAAGGAATTCCTTTTTCAAATCGAGCACGTAGCATTTGGACGCGCCGGTTTTGAGGGCTTTCTCGATCAGCGGATCGGTTTCGATTTTGCCCTGCCCGATGTCGGCGGCGTAGGCGATGACTTCCACGTCGTAATTTTCAATCAGCCAGGGAATGATGACGGATGTGTCCAATCCGCCCGAATACGCCAACACCACCTTGGGTTTTCCACTGGATTTTCCACCGGATTTTCCGGGTTTAGCACTGCTGCTCTTCGCGCCGCCGTTTTTCTTCGCCATGTCGCCTTTCATCGCGGCCCGGGACCTTCCCGCGCCTTACTCCTGGCTACCAAATGTATTTAAAAGGATTCGCGCGGCGAAAGCGACGCGGTCCAGCAATCGGAGGCGCGCAGGGTGGGAAGATTTCAAAAATCAGTCAGTGCGGTTTCGACCCCGGGGGAGCCGGAGAAATGGAGGCGCTAGGTCGTGGCGGCACCGGGTTTCCGGCGGCGGCAGGCGCGCCGGTTTTAGACGCCTCATGGGCCTTGTCGAGGAAGGGATCAGCGGCGGCGCCGTGTTTTTCCTCGGCCAACAATATTCCATGCGCCTCGAGTTGCTGGACCGCGTCGGTCAGTTTGGAATTGGTCGCGCGCAAACGAGTGATCAGGATTTTGATGAAGTTGGTCACCCAAGGCGGCAACGCCGTCATTTGGGATTCGAACATGTCCTTGGTGATGATGACGACTTCGGTGAACTCCAGCGCCTTGACGGTGGCGTCCCGCCGGGTTTGATCGAGCATGCCCATCTCGCCGAACAGGCTGCCCGGTCCGAGTTTTGCGATTTCGATGTCGGCGGGACCCTGGGGCGTGGGCTTGGTTTTGTACACCGTGACCCAGCCGCTTTGCACGCTGTAAATACCGTCGGAGGCGTCGCCCTGGCGGAAAATGATTTCGCCTGCTGTGTAGGTGCGGACGACTTTCTTGAACAACTTGCTGGCCACGGGTCCCATTTCACTCCCGGCGGAACGGGCCGGGCGAATTATTTTACCACGGACTTGTCCAGGCGGTCAATCAAGGAGCCGATTTCCTCGACGGTCATGTTCAATGGCGGTAAAAGGCGCAAAACGTCCCCTCCCGCGCGATGGACCAGCAAGCCGTTGCGGCGGCAAGCCGTGATCAATCCGCCCAAATCGCCGCCGTATTTGAATCCCGTCAAAAAACCCTTCCCGACCACAGGCCCGCAGGAAATCCCTTCCGCCGACTTGCGGGAGACCAAATCTTCCAGGCCTTTGCGTAACAACTCGCCGCGCGCGGCCACGTCGGCCAGGAAACCATCCCTTTGTAATTCGCCTAATACCGCCAGGCCCGCGGCGCAGGCCACGGGATTGCCCCCAAAAGTTGAACCGTGATCACCGACATGGATGCTCGCCGCGACGGCTTCCTTCATCAGTACCGCGCCCAAAGGCAAGCCTCCGCCCAGGGGCTTGGCCAAGGTCACGAGATCGGGATCGAGCCCCATGGACCGGGAAGCCAACAGCGATCCTGTGCGCCCCAAACCGGTTTGAATTTCATCCGCGATGAGCAACACGCCCTGTTTTTGCGCGCGCGCCAAGGCCGCGATCATCTCCGGCGATTGGGTGATGATGCCCCCTTCCGCCTCGATGGGTTCGAACAGTACCGCCGAGACCTCAGTAACCGACGCGTTACCTTGGGTCGGGAGGAGGGCCGCTTCGAATGCCGCCACGTCGTTCACGGGCAATACTTGGAAGCCTTCGGGCAAGGGACCGAAGCCGTTGCGGATCTTGTCTTGGCCGGTGGCGGCCATGGCGCCGTAGGTGCGTCCGTGGAAAGAGCCGGAAAAGGTCAGAATGCGGAAACGGGTTTCCTGTCCGCGCGTCTGGAAGAAGCGGCGCACGAACTTGAGGGCGCCTTCGTTGGCCTCCGTGCCGCTGTTGCAGAAGAACGCCTTGTCGAAACCGAGCGCCCTACAGAGCGCCGCGCCCAATTCCATTTGCGGCTTCATCAGGTAGAGATTGCTGGCGTGGAGATAATTCGCGAGTTGCCCTTGCACGGCCGCGACCACGGCGGGATGCGCATGCCCGAGGGCGTTCACGGCCACGCCCGCGACGCAGTCGAGATACTGGTTACCCTGGTCGTCCCAGACCCACGAGCCGCGCCCGCGCGCGATGACCAAATCCCGGTCGCCGTAATTGTGGAGAAGAAAATTTTCCATAGTCTAACCTTTGGAATTCAAAAGCGAAAAGGAAAAAGCTAAAGGGAAAAAGTGAAGGATGGGACCTCGGTCCCGCACGTCCGCCGCTTCCATCGACTCTCCATTCTGAACCGTGCTCCACAGCATTGCATTCTCTTCCACTTTTAACTTTTTCCTTTTAGCTGCTGACTTTTGAATTTCCCGATCCCATCGTCTCACCGGACAATCGTTCCCGTGTTTCCGTCGCCGCGCACCTGGGCTGCGAAGGCTTCCGCGCCGACCCAACCGCAAATATGCACCTGGCCGATGCCCTGCGCCACCGCGGCCCGGCAGGACTTCAGCTTCGGAATCATGCCTCCGGAAGCCACGCCGTCGCGAATCAAGGCGTCGATGCCGTCCGCGTCCAATTCCGCGATGCGCTTACCGTCCCCGCCGCGCACGCCTTCCACGTCGGAGACGAAAATGAGCTTGGCGGACCGAAGGGCCGACGCCAGGGCGGAAGCCGCGTCGTCGGCGTTGACGTTGAAATGGGCCTGATCCCTGTCCACGGAAATGGGAGAAACCACCGGCAGAAAGCGCGCCGACAACAATGCGTCCACGACGCCGGTGTTAACCTGCGTGATACGTCCCACGCGGCCGAGCGCGGGCGATATGGGTTCGCAAACGAACAGGGATGCGTCCACGCCGGAAATACCCACAGCGGCGGCGCCCTTCCGGTTGAGCAGTCCCACCAGCTTCTTGTTCACGAATCCCGACAGGGTCATTTCGACCACCTTCATGGCCGCCTCGCCGGTCACGCGCAAACCGTCCTGGAAAACCGGAGCTTCGTTCAGCCAGGCTAGATGGCGGTTGATGTCCTTGCCCCCGCCGTGCACCAGGACCAGAGGCATTCCCGCGCGGCTCAAGCCGGCCAAGCAGGCGCACAGTTCGGCCAGCGCGGACTCGTCATCCATCAGCGCTCCGCCGATTTTGATCAACGCCGGACCGGCGCTTTTTTCAGGTAATTTTACAGGTAACTTTTCTGGTAACATTGCCGTTACCGGATTCAGGCCAAGCCCAGCTTCGGCGGAAGACCGAAAGCGAGGTTCATGTTCTGCAAGGCCTGGCCCGAGGCGCCCTTGACCATGTTGTCGATCACGGACACGATGATCAGCTTGCGCGACCCTTGCGGCTGGTACACGCGCATATGGCACAGGTTGGAATGCTTCACGTCCGCCGTGCGGGGCAGATCGGAACGGATGCGCACGAAGTCGGAACCGGCATATTGCTTCTGGAGGCACGCTTCCGCCGCGGCCGCATCGGCGCCCGGCAGCAAATCGCAATAAATGGTCGATAGGATGCCGCGCTCCATGGGAATGAGATGCGGCGTGAACAGCAAATCCACCTTGCGCCCCGCGGCCAAGGAAAGCTGCTCCATGATTTCCCAGCGGTGGCGATGCTGGTCGCCGATGCCGTAGGCCGCAACGGATTCATTCGCGTAAACGTAATGGGTCGTTTCCGAAGGCTTCTTCCCCGCCCCCGAAACGCCGGATTTGGAATCGATGATGATGCCGTCCGGCGATACCACGCGATCCCGAACCAGCGGGAACAACGGCAGCAGCGCCGAAGTGGGATAGCAACCGGGATTGGCAATCAAGCGCGCCTGGGAAATTTCCTCGGCATGGATTTCCGCCAGACCGTAACGCGCCTGAGGCACCCGTTCCGGAATGGGATGCGCATGCCCATAGGCCTTGGCGAAAACGTCCAAATCCTGAAGCCGGAAATCGGCGGAGAGATCGATGACCTTGGTTTTACCATTACTTAGAAAGGCCGCAGCGCATTTAGCCGACGCGCCATGGGGCAAGCAGGAGAACACCACGTCGGGCGTCGAATCCTTGACCTCCTCAAAACTGCGCAGAGTATCCACATCCGCGGGCAAACACCCTAAAAATTGCGGATAAACCTTCGCATATGAGGTCCCGGGTTGGGACTCCGAGCTCAACCAGGCCATGCGCGCCTGGGAATGCCGTAGCAGCAGGCCCACCAATTCGGCGCCCGTAAAACCCGTCGCGCCGAGAATTCCGATTTCCACTGTCATAGCCTGGGAAAATAGCAATGCCATACCCAGGCACAAGGAATTTTGGGGATTCAGGGCCTCGCGTAACCCGGAAGCAACCTCGTCCAAGCTGTGCAGAATCGGCTTTCTCTTGCCAAAGTGGCAGCCACGGAGTATCTTCACAACAGATCAATGCAAGCGTTTTGCCTGTAGTTCAACAAAATCGGCAATCTGGTAAGAATAGCCGATTATGGCCGGGGTAAGGTTGTCAAAATGAACCCTAAAGCCGAAGGACAACGGGGCGCGAGGAAATTAAAATATCTCTGTCAGCAGAGGAGTTTTTGAGATGGCGATTACGAAAGTTTGGCTCGATGAAAGTGAAAACGAATGCACCATGTGCGGAGCTTGTGAAGCCACTTGCCCCGAGGTGTTTGAAGTCCCCGAAAAAATGATTGTGAAGGCAGGCGCCAAGTTGGAATTGACGGATGAAATCGTCGAGGCCGCTGAAGGCTGTCCAGTTGGCACCATCGGCATCGAATACGATGGGAGCGGCAAGCGCGACAATCCGATGTGAGATTTTAGAATTGGAAATCCTGAACGCCGGACCCCGCAAGGACCGGCGCTTTTATTTTAAGGGAAATCCCTTTTTATTTCAGGGGAAGCCCCTCGACGGCGCGGGTTTTCAGCCGGCGGCCGCGCAGATCAATCGACAGGCCCATGACTTCGCCGTTCAATCCCAGCACATGCGGCCATGGATAAGTCCGGCGAGACGTTTTTTTTGTCCCGTCGTTGAGTACGGTAACGACGCCTCCTGT
This sequence comes from Fibrobacteria bacterium, assembly GCA_017881725.1. Classification (GTDB taxonomy): domain Bacteria; phylum Fibrobacterota; class Fibrobacteria; order UBA11236; family UBA11236; genus Chersky-265. The sequence continues at coordinate 18,855 of JADGQO010000206.1, read as the reverse complement.
GCAATGGCTTTGCCAATAGCCGACATCCCAAATCGTCGTATCGATTCCGTTGCAATTGATCGATCGCGGATCATAGGCGCTCAAGGTGAACTGACCCCAACCGTCCCAGGACCGCGTCGGATCATAATGCGTGCTGTCGTTGGCGCGCCATCCCGGCGGCTTGGCATCGACGACACCGTAGGTTTTATAATGCTTGGCCCATCGATAGGCGATGGGCGTAGCGTCGCAATTAGCCTTGGCCGAATCCGGATAATGGTTGTAACCCCAGGAAATGAACATGGAACTGCCGACCGCGAAGGCGTTGGTCAAATTTCCCCAATAAGGAATTTTCATTTCCACACCGATGGTTCCCTGGTCGGTCGCAGAATGATACGCCGCCGCGGCCTGCACGCCGGAAGGTAACGCGGATGGGATGTCGAACCGATCGGTCTTGGTGCGATCGCGATTGCGGAAATAGGCGCGGGTATCGGCCGGATAGGCCGGTTTATCCATTTGCACGGTATTCCCGGAAGTGCCGAATACCAGGCCCGAGGCGTCGGCGGAGAAATACGCGGTATACTTATCCGGATTCCAGGGAGCGGGATCGATGAAAACCTCCGGCGCATTGCCCTTCCACATCAAGGCCGTGGAGCACACGGTACGCGGATCAAAAGCGGAGTTTTCCTTTACCAGGAAAAAGAAATACAAAGCCGCATCGTCGTAGGCGGCGAGCATGGTGACCGATCCTGCGGCCGGGGCGGAAAAGAATTTGGCCGGGTTCGCGTTGCGGATGCTGTCCGCCTGCAGCAGGACGATTTTCGAATAATCGTTGAAAGCAATCGTATTGATGACGGGTTCGATCTTTTCCATTCCCGCGATGGTCTTCCAGAGCAATTCGGGTCTGCCGTCCACCTTGATGGCTCCGTTGGAAACATGCACCGCGTTGATGGGTCCGCCCAAATACAGGGCCTCGGCACTCCGCGGAGCGAGCAGCAAGAGCATCACACCCAACATTGCCACGGGCCTGGTCCAGCCGAGCCTGGACCAGCGATTCATCGCGCGCACGATCGACCCAACCCATCTTGGGGGATTCTCATCGTCATGACCTATTATGGCACTTGGCTTCATGAATTTTTGACCGGATGGTTCCTGTTGGTTATCAAGCAATTCCAGGGCCAGGGCCTTTCAGCCTTCCCATCGTCCAAAATCCCGGTTGATTTTCAAAATATAATGGGTTTCCATACTTCCAGCTGAAAATGCCTGAGGTCAAAGGCAAATATTGACCGGCGAGTTAGAAGCTATATTTCCTCCCTTCCCTTATCGACCGGGTTAATTCGTTGCTTTCTCTTTTCGATTTTCTGACGGCGGCCCCAAAAACCTATGTCATCAAGCTGCATCGGCGCGAAAAGCCCGGTGAAGGCCTGATGCAGGCGGCCAAGGTCATCCAATTGGTGTATGACTGGATCCTACGGCCGGAGCGCGTTCAGGAGGTTTTGGAACACGCCGACGTCGGAGGTCGGCATTTGCTTTCCCTTATCTATTCCTCCGGGGATCGGGGCGGGACGGAAAGCGAATTGGTTGCGGCCTTGGAAGGCTTGGCCCCGTCGCAGGCGCTGATGATCCTAGGCAAGCTGGAATTGGAAATGCTGATTTATTCCCGCGAAGGGGAAAAAACCCGTACGTTCCACGGATTCCAGGAGTTGTCCCCTGCGGTTTTGGCCGCGACACTGCCGGAATCACTGGTACCGGAAACGCCTACGGATGGGCCCAGTTGGATTTCGTACCGACATTTCCTGTCCGCGCATCTTTGCCACTTCTTGAGTCAAGTCGCCCTCGGTGCCGTTAAAATCACCCAAAGCGGCGAAATGCATCGCAAGGACTTGCAGGAGTTGTCAGGCCGGTTCTCCTTCGGGGAGAAACTTTCTTCCGCCTTGCCCGGAGAGGAAGTGCAATTCCTGCTTCACTTCGCCGCCGATGCCGGACTTATTCTGCAAGAGGACGGCACTCTCCACCTATCCGCCGACGGCCGCGCTTTGTTATCCGACAGCCGCGACGCCGCATGGAAGCGCATGGCGCTTTGGTGGTCCGCGACCCGTTTGCGCGGCGTCAGTCATGCCCTGAAAGCCTTGACCGCACTGGGACAAATGACGGGACGGGTTTCTCCATGGGCCAATCTCCTCTGGATCCATTCCGGCGTGAAACGCAAAAGTTACGGCGATCCTAAAGCGACCTTCACCTGGGAAAACCTGCCCAAGGCGTTGCAGGAATTCTGGATGCTCGGGCTGATCGAATTCGGTCTTTCGAAAGGCCGCGTGGGATTTATTCGGACCGTGCCGCAGGCCCTGGCGTTCATCACCGAGTCGGGTCAAGACGACACAGCGATAGAGGCCGGAGGTGCCCCATCCGGCGTCGCGCCCTCAGGCGTTACGGTAGGGACCTCGGATGTCCTCCCCGGCGCAAGCTCGGCCTTGCCGGTCCCGGAAAACGGATCGCGACCCATCAGCCTTCCCAATCTGGAAAGTCTGGTTCCCTTGGACTCGCCTTTCCATTGGCAGAAACGCCTGGAGCTGGTGGGAACCAAGTCGAACGACGAGTTCATGGCCCGCTATCATTTCAGCAAGGAATCCGTCATCCAAGGCCTGCAGGCCGGCCTGCTCATGCCGGAGTTCCAGGAATTGCTCGGCTGGCTCGGATTCCAGGCCCATGCCCGCCAGACCCTGACCGAATGGGCCGCCACCTATGCGTCCACGCTCTTCATGGACGCCCTGGTGCTCAAGGTTTCCGATCCCGTCCGCCTGCATGAGCTGCAGGAAATCCCACAATTCGTGGAACTCGTGACGGAGATCATTCCGAATTACGGTTTCGTGCTCAGCCGCCAGAACAAGCCGCGCGTGAAGGAATTGCTCCAGCATTTCGGCCTGGTGCCCGGTGAGGATTCGCGCCGCGTCATGGACCTCCAGAAGGTCTCCCTGTCCGGGCCGGGCGGCAATTGGGTGTTGGAAATCCCGGAGCAAGGCCAGCCCGCTTTCCGCGAGACGCCCGGCAGTTTGCGCTCGGCGCAGGCGGCTCCGGTCGACAAGCTGACGCAAGCATCCCGCGATCAGGACATGGCCACGCGCATCGAGACCTTGGAATCGGCCATCGCCGCGCAACAGCTGGTGGAGTTCAGTTACACCTCCCCCACCCTGAAGCGCATCACGCTGAAACCGTTACTGTTATTGAAACACCGCGACCCCATCAAGCTGATCGGCATCGAAACCGACACGGGACACCGCAACGAGTACGTCCTGGAGCACGTCAAGGCCCTGAGACTGGCGGAGTAGGCGGATGGAGACGGGTTTCGTCCACCTGCACACGCATTCGGAATATTCCATGCTGCAAAGCACGGCCCGCATCGGCGATCTCGTCAAGCAGGCCATCGCTCTAAAGCAACCGGCCCTGGCGCTCACCGATCACGGCAACATGTTCGGCATGCTGGAATTCCACACCAGCGCCAAGAAGGCCGGGCTCAAGGCGCTCATCGGCTGCGACCTGTACGTCGCGCCGGATCGCCGCCAGAACCAGATTTACAGCCCCAGCCAGCCGGTCCATCATAAACTCATCCTCATCGCCGCCACGGACGCGGGGTATAAAAACCTCCTGCATATCTGCTCGGACGGGTATCTCGACGGTTACTACCAGAAGCCCCGCATCGACCACGAATCCCTGCGCGGCCGCACGGAAGGGTTGATTTGCCTGACGTCCAATTATCAGGGCGAAGTGGGCTATTACCTATCCAAAGGCAACGAGAAAAAGGCCCGGGAAATCCTGGCTGCCTACGCGGATTTTTTCGGGAAGGAAAACGTCTACCTGTGCCTCCAGTCCCACGGCGTGGCGGAGGAAGAGCAGACCAACCGGCGGTTCCTGGAACTGCACCAGACGGAAGGCTGGAAACTCGTGGCGACCAACGACGTGCATTACCTCGCGCGCGCCGACGCCGAAGCGCATGACGTGATGCTGTGCATCGAGAGCGCCTCCAAGGTGAAGGATCCCACTCGGCCGCGCTTCCCGTCCGATCAGTTCTACATGCGCACCGGCGAGGAAATGGCCGCGCTGTTCGGGGAATATCCGGACGCGCTCGCCAACACCGTGCGCATCGCGGAGCAATGCGACGTCACCATCGAGTTCGGCAAATTGCACCATCCGCAATTCCCCATCCCGGAAGGCTTCCCGGATTCCGACGAGTACCTGGCGCATCTGGCCCGCATCGGGCTGAAGCAACGTTACCCGGGAGTTACGGACGCAGCCGTGTTACAGTCGCTCAATGATCGCCTGGAATTCGAGTTGGGCGTGATGAAAAACATGAAGGTCGCGGGCTACATGCTCATCGTCCAGGACTTCATCAACGCGGCGCGCACCAAAGACATTCCCGTAGGGCCTGGCCGCGGATCGGCCGTAGGCTCGTTGGTCTCCTTCGCCGTGGGCATTACGGACGTGGACCCGGTCCGGTATAACCTGCTGTTCGAACGTTTCCTGAATCCCGAGCGCGTGTCCATGCCCGATATCGATACCGATTTTTCGGACAACGGCCGCCAGGAAGTGATCCAGTACGTGGTGGAAAAATACGGCGTCGATTCCGTGGCCCAGATCGTCACCTACGGCCGCATGAAGGCCAAGATGGTCTTGCGCGACGTGGGGCGCGTGATGGGTTTCGAGCCGCAGCGCATGAACCAGCTCTGCAAGCTGTTTCCGGCCCATCTGCCCTTCGCGGATCTGGAAGAAGCCCTCAAGGAATCGCCCGATCTCAAAAAGGAAATGGAAAGCGAGCCGGGCCTGGAGACCCTGCAGCGCATCGCGCTCAAGCTGGAAGGCCTGGTGCGCCAAGCCGGCATGCACGCCGCCGCCGTGATCATCGCGCCACGCGCCATCGTGAACTACGCGCCCTTGTTCAAGCAGCCCGGATCCGATCAGGTGATGATCCAGTATGACAAGACTTATTCGGAAGACATCGGTCTTTTGAAAATGGACTTCCTGGGCCTGCGCAACTTGTCCGTGATCAAGGATTGTTTGGCGCAAGTGAAGGAAGCCACGGGCGAAATCATCGATCCCCTGAAGCTGCCGGAAACCGACGCGCTGACTTTCCAATTGCTCGGCAAGGGGCTCACCGTCGGAGTGTTCCAGTTCGAATCCGGCGGCATGCAGGATTACCTGCGCAAGCTCAAGCCGTCCAGCATCGAGGACATGATCGCCATGAACGCGCTCTATCGTCCCGGCCCGATGGAATACATCGGCCAGTACATCGCGCGCAAGCACGGCATTGAGCCGGTGGACTGCTACCACAAGAACCTGGAGCCCATCCTCAAGGAGACCTACGGCGTCATCGTGTACCAGGAGCAGGTGATGCAAATCGCCCAGGTGCTCTCCGGATTTTCCTTGGGCGGAGCCGATTTGCTGCGCCGCGCCATGGCCAAAAAAGACGAAAAGAAAATGGATGCCCTGCATCCGAAATTCGTGGACGGGGCGAAACAGCGCGGTTACGATCCCAAGCTGGCCGAACGCATCTGGGAAGTGCTCGTGCCGTTCTCCAGCTACGCCTTCAATAAGTCCCACTCGGCCGCCTACGCAACCATCGCTTTTCAGACAGCATACCTGAAAGCCCACTATCCGGCGCAATTCATGGCCGCCAACATGAATTCGGAAATGCACGATACCACGCGCCTGGTAATCCTCCTCAACGATTGCAAGCAAACGGGCCTGGATGTGGCCTTCCCCAACATCAACGCCAGCCAAGCGAAGTTCACGGTGAAGGATAGCCGCATCGTTTATGGATTGGGGGGCATCAAGAACGTGGGCATGTCGGCCGTGGAGCGCATCGTCGAGGAGCGGAACGCCCGGGGGCCTTTCATTTCCGTATATGATTTGTGCAAACGAGTCGACTCGCAATTTTTGAACCGCCGCGCGCTCGAGTCCCTGATTCTGGGCGGCGCGCTGCCCGACGAAATTCCCGGCAACCGCGCCCAGCAATTCGCGGCTGCGGAGACGGCCCTGGCCTACGCGCAATCGTTCCAAGCGGACCGTTCCGTGGGACAAGTCTCCCTGTTCGACGGCGGCCCCACCTCGCCGGCCGGCAGCCTCGACACGGGCGAGCCCTCCTTGCCCGCGGTCGATCCGTGGCCTTACAACGAAATGCTGGAAAAGGAAAAGGAAGTGCTCGGGCTGTACTTATCCGGCCACCCGCTGGAGCCCTACCGTTCCGAGCTCGCGGGCTTCGCAACCTGCTCCCTGGATCCCGATCGGGTCCGCGCTCTCACGCCCGGATCCAACGTGGTGTTCGGCGGCATGATCACCAAGCTGAAGACGCGCTTGAGTCAGAAGGACAACCGCACTTTCGCCTTCGCGGATTTGCAGGACTTCGTCGGCCAGGTGGAAATCGTTTTATGGTCCGACGTGTTCGAGGAAGTGCGCCACCTGGTGGAACTCGATTCCATGGTGCTGATACGCGGGACCTACCAACGCAACGAGGAAATGAATACCGGCAAACTTGTCGCTACCAAAGTGCTTCCCCTGGCGGAAGCGCGGGAAAAGCTGACGAAAAGCGTGCACGTGAAAATGCGCACCAAGGGATTGCAAGAGCCGAACGTGCGCCGCCTGTTTGATCTCTGCTCCGAGTACGCAGGCAATTGCCAATTGGTATTGCATATGGAATGCCAAGGGCACCAGGACGTGTCCATGGTCAGTGAAAAAATCCGCGTCATTTCCGATACTTCCGTGACCACTTCGCTGGCGGGTTTGCTTGGCCCGGAAAACGTTTGGCTCAGCGCCAAAAATTACTGAACGCGCAATTTCCTCCGGCATCGAATTAACCGCTGGAATCAGTGTAATATCGGTCAAAAAAAAGCCGGCGCGGTTTTCCGGCGCGTTCGGCCCCGTCAAAGCTGTTTGGCCGCCTTGATTCGCGTTGACAGTCCCTCCCAGCGGCGGTACCTTATCCTCCATTCCAGCCTAGGAGGATCCATGTCTTGGTTTCAGCGGGTTTCCGCGCTAGAATTCCGATTCGTTCGCACTGCGAATCGCAGCTTCCGGATTGCCGCATCCTCCATCTTTTTGGCAATGGTCGCCAGCTGCTTGGGAACAAATCCTTGCGCCCAGCAACCTGCGCGCACCTTATTCCGCACGACGACTTTGGTGACCAATCTGAAAGATCCGATGCAAATCTGTTTTCTTCCCGATGGCCGTCTCTACATGATTGCCAAGGACGGGACCATCAATCTTTACGATCCTACCTCCAAGACCACCACGGCAGCGGGCAAACTGGCGGTATCGAACGTGCGCGAAGACGGATTGCAAAGCATCGTGTTGGATCCGAATTACGCCACGAATCACAAGGTCTACATGCTCTTCGGCGTTTTGACCCCGTCCCAGGGCAATGTGGTGGCCAGCTTCACGGCATCAACCACGGGCGTCATCGATATCACATCCCGCAAGGACATCCTGACCGTAAAAGAGACCGTCACGGCTTCGGACGAGCACAATACCGGTTGCCTGGCATTCGATACAACGGGAAATCTTTATATCGGACTGGCGGACAATACCAACGGATTGTTTTCGGGAACGGCCAACGGCTCCTCCCCGCGCGATCCGTCACATCCTAATCTGGACTCGCAACGGTCGGCCGCGAACAGCAACGACTTGCGCGGTAAAATCCTGAGGATTCATCCGGAAAGCAACGGCACCTATACCATACCCGCAGGAAATCTTTTCACCAAAACCGATTCCACCTTGCCGGAGATTTTCGCCATGGGGATTCGTCATCCCTTCCGCGTTACCGTCGATGCGAAAAAGAATTGGGTGTACTGGGCGGAACCGGGGCCCAACGCGCCCGCAGACATGCCCGGCATCGGCCCGCGCGGTTACGACGTCATCCAATACGCAAGGACCCCGGGCAATTACGGCTACCCCTATTGCCGCGGCAACTTTTTCTGTTACAACGAATACAACTTTACCACCAATGTAAGCGGCGCCGTTTACGATCCCAAGAATCTCGTGAACAACTCGGTGAACAATACCGGCATTAAACATCTGCCTCCGGCGCGCCCCGCCCTGGTTTGGTATCCTTACGATTCCACCGGCACAGCTTGGCCCGTATTCGGCAAAGGCACGTCCAATGCCGCCATGTTGGGTTCGGTATACAATTACGATCCCGCGAATACATCGCCGAATAAACTCCCGCGCTACTTCGATCGGCACCTTTTCATTTTCGATTTCCAGCGCAGCCTGGTGCACGCGGTGGGTTTGAACGATACCGGCGGCGTGGCAACGATCGAGCGTTTCTGGGATCAGACCACGGCCAATCCGGTCAACAACCCCATCGACTTGAAAATCGGACCGGACGGGGCCATTTATTTCCTGGATTGGAGCGACAACGGCGCTTATCATGACAATGCCGGAAACGGAAACCTGGTCAAGCTCGATTATACCGGTCCGGCGGATCCGCTGATAGCCCCCGCGCACTCGGCATCAGCGCGTTTCGGCGAATCCCAGTGGAACATCTTGAGTCCGGGCTCGACGTGGCGGCCCGCCGACGGTATCACGCATGCGACGGCCTATGCCATGGACGGACGCAAGGTGTGGGACTGGCGCAAGAGCGAATCGGCTTCCTTACCGAAGTCGCACCCCGAGGCCATGCGAATCCGTGAGGATGTCGGACCCTAACAGGGTATTGAAAGTCTCCCATTATCGCAGAAACAGCACCTACAGCAACGCCTACACGGCCTCGCCAACCTATGCAGCCCGCCGACGCCTCTGAAAAAGCGAAGGTGTCGAGTTGAAAGGAAACATGATTGACAATATCCGGATGGATAACGGGCGAGGCTTATCGAAATCCGTCGCCTTTTCGGTATTGTTCGGAATGCACCTGGCCATCCATCCGGCGCTCGCACAAACCTTCGTCCATCCCGGCATGCTGCATACCACCGAGGCCCTGCAACGCGCGCACGACAAGGTTGCGGCCCAGGAAGAGCCCTGGCTGTCCGGCTGGAAAAGACTAACGGCCAATACCCACGACTCCGCGAACTATACGCCCCGTCCCGCGGACACGGTGTATCGGGGCACGGGCACGCCGGAGAATTTTGCCAACCTATACAACGACATCGCCGCCGCGTACGCCAACGCCCTGCACTGGCGCGTCTCCGGCGACACGGCCCACGCCGCCTGCGCCGTGCGCATCCTGAACGCCTGGTCGGCGCGGCTCAAGCGCATCGACGGCACTTCGGACAAATTCCTGGCTTCCGGAATCTACGGCTATGAAATCGCCAATGCGGCCGAATTGCTTCGGACGTATCCGGGGTGGATCCCAGCCGACTTCGCGCGCTTCCAATCCATGCTGCTGGGTATCTTCTACCCCATGAACCACGATTTCCTCACCCTCCACAACGGGGCGTGCATCAGCCATTATTGGGCCAATTGGGATCTGGTCAATATGGCATCCATGCTGGCCATCGGCATCCTGTGCGACAACCGATCCATTTACGACGAAGCCGTGACGTACTTCAAAACCGGATCCGGCAACGGTTCCATCAAGAATGTGGTCTGGTTCCTGCATCCCAACGGGCTAGGGCAATGGCAGGAAAGCGGCCGCGACCAAGGCCACGCGCTGTTGGGACCAGCCATCCTCGGATCCATTTGCGAAATGGCCTGGAGCCAAGGGGATGATTTATACGGTTACGACGATAACCGCGTTCTCAAAGGTTTCGAATACGTGGCCAAATACAATCTCGGCGATTCGGTTCCCTATGCGCCGTATGACAATTGCGACCATGTGAAACAAGACACCATTTCGGCCGATAGCCGCGGCGGTTTACGGCCGGGTTGGGAAATGATTTACAACCACTATGCCGTACTCCGTGGTATTGCGGCCCCTTACTCCCAACGTTACGCCGAGCGCGTCCGTCCCGAAGGCGGCGGTGGCGACTATGGCCCCAATAGCGGCGGATATGATCAGCTGGGTTACGGAACCTTGACGGCTACCTTGCCGCCGGGGGTCATTTTGCGCATCGTGCCGATGGATAGGCGCGCGCGTCCGACCTGGCATGGAGGCGCGGATGCGTTTCCGTGGATGCCCTGGTTCGATGCGGGTATCGGATCGAGTCGTTCCATCGATGCCCTGGGACGGCAGCCACCGGCGGTCATTACGCCGTTTCGCCGTTGAACGAAGTTGGAAAACATTTTTTAAGGGTGCGGATATCCAATCCCGGGACCCAGTCCAGGGAACCATTGAGCCTATAATCCGAGTCCAATCGCTTCGTTTTGGGCGTATCCTAAAGCCCGATACGTTTTCATCCGCTTGCCAAACATGCGCGCCAGCATAGGTACGGAATTATCCAGGTAGTCGTAAATACGGACTTCCTTTTTCCCGGGGTGCTTTCGATGAAGCCGGCCTGCATATTGGACAAGGGTTCCCTTCCAGGAAATGGGCGCGGCCAGAAACAAGGTATCCAATCGGGCGTCATCAAAACCTTCGCCAATGAACCGCCCTGTCGCGAGGACCAATCGCTCCTCGCCTTCTGGTATTTCAGTAATCTGGGACGTAGAGGCCTTCCTCTTTTTTGATGTCATTCCCCCTTGAAGGATCACCAAATGGCGAACTTTGCCTTGAAGCTTTTCACGGAAATATTCCAAGTGCTCCTTTCGCTCAGTCAAAAGAATTGGTGAACGATTTTCCTTCAATGCCGCCAGCACATCCTCCAAGATGATTTGGTTCCGGGATTGACTCTTAACCAAATCGCCGTAAAGTTCCTGGATAGTCGGTTTTGCAAGGGGATTTTCCAAGGTGAACCTTGTTTCCCTTACGACCAGCCGATGATGGAACGGCCGAAGCTCATCCTGCTTCTTGGCGTTCACGGCAAAGCGTACTGGTCCCAATTGCATGGAAATAATCGGGTGCAATCCATCCCTTCTTTGGGGCGTGGCGGTAAGACCCAATATGTAACGGGCCTTGACTTCCGATAGTACCTTTTCAAAAGACACTGCGGGAAGATGATGGCACTCGTCCACGATCACGTGGCCATAGTCGGCGACGAAATCTTCCACTTTTCCTTTGCGCGTGAGGCTTTGAATCATCGCCACATCCAATTTTCCATTGGGCTTACGCTTCCCAGCTCCGATGCGTCCGATCTCCTTTTCCGGGATACCCAAAAATAAAGACAACTGCGAAACCCATTGGTCGAGCAATGGCGCTCGGTGGACAAGAATCAAAGTGGTTAGCCCTCTTGACACCGCCATGAATATTCCCATTACGGTTTTGCCCATTCCCGGTGGGGCGACAAGCACTCCGATATCGTGCTTCAGCAAAAGTTTAGCGGCCTTGGTTTGCAGTTCGCTTAAATCTCCGTGGAATTTCAAGGCCAATTCTTTTCCAGGGTTTCGTCGGTCTTCGGTTTGAACCTTGGTCCCGTACCTTTGCATCAATTCTTCAAGATCATCCATGCTGCCTCGGGGAAGGCAGATATACTCCGGCGTTTCCTCAGCGCAGGCGATAATGCGTGGTGTCAGAGCGGTCGATAGTCGTAGACTCTGCTTCTTGTAAAACTCGGGATTCTGAAAAGCTGCAACACGCTTGATTTGGTTGATTAGAGGCGACGGCAGACCCGCTTTTTCAACAAACAGTTTTTGCGCAATGGTGACTTTGATTTCGGCTGGAACTGGTTCTGAAATCTTCGCGAACTCACTCTTTCCGGAGGGCGGGCGGTTCCATGGTAACGTATCCTCGTCTTCGCCCTGTTCCGCAAACCTGACCCCTGTCACTTTTCCTTTTCTTGAAGCCTCATTGGCAATGACTTCAACCTGTTCAAACGTGATCCGCGTGACGGTACTGAGGTACACCCATTGATCCGGAATCGGATTCAGATCCTGATCCAGGAAAACGGTATTTCCATGTTGCCTGGGTTCGTACTGAAGCGGCAATGCGATCAGGTTCCCGAATCCGCCCTTGGGCATGTTGTCCTGATTGGGGAAAAGCCGATCATAGGACTCCATACTGAGTTCGTGCCGATGGGACATGGTTTCCGTAACGAGAAAGCATCCCATTTTCCGAGCCAGGACGGCGGGCACTGGGGATTCGAAGAAGAGCCAAAGGTGAGCGCCATTTCCAGAACGGGACCGCTCCACCGAGCAAGCTAGTCCAATGTTTTGGCAAGTTTCCGCCAGAGCCTTTACATCCTGTTTCCAGGAAGACTTGTCGAAATCAATCGCGAGAAACCAACAGGTTTCGTCGTGAAGCATGGGGTAGACGCCGAGCGTATGCCTGCCTTGCAGGTGGTTCAGCATGGCCTGATCGTCTACCGGGATGAATGCTTGGCTCGGACATTCTCCGCATTTTACCTGGGGCTTGCCGCAAATGTTGGGCGCCCATTCGTTGAAGCAGGCTGGGGCATATCCTTTGGTCCCCTTGTTTGGATTTATCCAGAGCTTGGGGAAAACATCGGTGCGGCCGCGAAAGAGGCTTCTGAAAATATTCAGCTTTTCTTGGGAGGAAAAAGTTGAGAGGGGTTTGGGTTCTAAAGGCACCGAGACTGGGGATATGGTCTGTTCATTCGCTCGGGCATTTTTTTCAGTCCGGAGAGAATCAATTTTTTGAAGAAGTTGTACTCGCTCCTCTTCCAGGGCTTCCAATCGCGCTTCACAGCGCGTAAGCTCGTCGTTGAATTGGCCTTGATTACCCTCCATGCGATCCCAGACGGGTTACAGACCTTCCAATACTCTTCTCGATCTTTCGATTTCCGCCGCAAGAATTTTTTCATCCGGCAAAGCGGTCCGGTATTCCCGGATAAGGGGCTTATTCGGCATACCTCCTAATGCGTAGTGGGCCAATGACGAGCCTTTACCCGTGCATAGGATGATGCCCACGGGCGGGTTTTCGCCGGGCTGAGTCCAGTGCTCTTTCGCATAGTTCAGATATACGTTCATCTGGCCCGCATCGGCGTGGGTGAAACGGCCCAACTTGAGATCGATAATCACAAGGCAACGCAACCGACGATGGAAGAATAAGAGGTCGACGCGAAACCATTCGTCGTCGATTCGCAATCTGCGCTGACGCCCTACGAAAGTGAAGTCGTTGCCCAATTCGAGAAGGAAGGATTCCAAGCCCCGGATCAGGGCCTCTTCCATATCGCCCTCCGAGTATTCATCCTTCAACCCAAGAAATTCCAGTACTAAAGGGTTTTTGATTTCTTCGTCAGCCGTAACGATATCGCCGGGCAGGGACACTTTTCCTTTTTTCAATATTGCTGACTTATTGCGCGACAAAGCGGTGCGTTCGTAGAACTGGGATTGAATCTGCCTATCGAGTTGCCGCACCGTCCAACCACCGCGTAAAGCCTCGGTTTCATAAAATCGCCGGGCTTCCGGGGAACGGGTCCGGCGGAGCAGATGCACATAATGCGTCCACGGCAGAGGAAAGACCGAGGCCATGGTCGGGAGGGAGGATTTCCGAATCACTGATTCGGATTTTGGCGAATGCGCGCGGGAAAGTTTTTCCGGAGGGTAGGCCAGATAGAAGCTCCGGAAAAGCTCCAGATTGTCCACGCCGTAGCCCCGTCCAAATCGACGGGTCAGGTCGGCTGAGGATCGAGCCGAGCCTCGCTGGATGAGCTTATTCATGGCATTAATTTCCCGGAATCAAAAATTTACCTGAGGCAAATGTCCGCATTGAATCAAGGCCTGAAACATCTCTTCGTTCTTTCCGACTATGGTGGCGTCTTCCAGGGAGGTTCCGGGAATGACTTCTTCGACCAAGTAGCGACGGGTGCGGACTTGGACCATTTGGCCGGATTGGGGCAGATAGTTCATTGGGTCTGGTCAAAAGATATTAAGACCCCAGGAGACGACGGGGACCGATTTTCAGGTGTCGAGGATTCGGTTTGTCGGAATACCAGAATTAAAGTCAGCGGCATTTTACGAGGCCCAAAAAAAAGAACCCGCCTTTGTGGGGCGGGCTCCTTTTGGACCGTTAGTCGAAAGGTCGATTAAGACCGGATGCCGTGCATCAGGAGGCTTGACAGCCGCCCAAGCCTTTGCATTCGTTCTTGGCCTTGCAACTATGGGTTTTGCCGGCCTTGTCGGCGGCTATGCCCATTTTCTTGGCGGCAGCGTCGATGTCCGTTTGGGACATTTTGCAACCACCCATTCCCTTGCAGGAATTTTGTCCTTTGCAGCCATGCTTGCCGGCGGTAGCCATTGCGGCATGGGAAGTATCGGCAGCAGCGGCGGCAGGGGCAGTCGGAGCTGCTGCGGCTGGCGCTGCGGCTTCCTTCTTTTCATGCGTTTTCTTGCTGTGAGACTTCTTGGCGGGCTTGACCGAATCGGATTTCGCGGCGGGTGCGGACGGAGCGGCAGCTTCCTCAGCGGAAACGGACGACACCGAGAGCATGCCCGCAGCTATACCGGCTATGGCAAGCTGAGCCAACAGATTCGACTTCATTACTTAGCGGCGCCTTCAGCGGCAGGAGCGGCGGCGGCAGCGGCGGTGTCCTTCTTGGCCTTCTTAGCCTTCTTGGCCTTCTTGGCGGGCTTGGCGGCTTCGGCGGTCTTCGGGGCTTCAGCGGCAGGAGCGGCGGCGGGAGCAGCGGCCGGGGCGGCGGGAGCAGCGGCGGCGGCGGGGGCGGCCTCAGTCTTGGCTGCGGGTGCGTCCGCAGCGATTGCCAAACCAACGCTCATCATGCCAGCGATTGCGACCGAAATCAGGGATTGCTTGTTCATTGTATATCCTTCCGTGAATGACCACGGAGTCATGCTGCCGTGGGTGTGGTTATTAAAAGACGAGAGAAATGTAATAATTCCCCTTTTCCCGTCATCTGGATTGTTGGGAAAAAGTGGGTACCCTTATTCTCAGGCCGGATCATAGTCCAAATTGGGCGATAACCAGCGTTCCATCACCTTGAAATCCATGCCCTTACGCGCCGCATAGTCCTGAACCTGGTCCCGGCCGATTTTGCCCAAACCGAAATACCGGGACTGGGGATGGCCGAAATACCAGCCGCTGACGGCCGCAGCCGGCAACATCGCGAAACTCTCCGTGAGCCGGATCTCGGTATTTTTTTCCACTTCCAACAGGGAAAATAACCCCGCCTTTTCCGTATGATCCGGGCAGGCCGGGTACCCCGGTGCGGGCCGAATGCCCTGGTATTTCTCGCGGATTATTTCCTCGTTCGTAAAGGTTTCGTCGGCGCCATAGCCCCAGAACTCGCGGCGGACGCGCAGATGCAAATGCTCGGCGAAGGCTTCCGCCAACCGATCCGCCAGGGCCTTGGCCATGATGCTGTTATAGTCATCATTGTCTTTTTCGAAGGCCGCCACAATCTTCTCCAGCCCCACTCCGGCCGTCACGGCGAAAGCGCCCATATAATCCACCGGGCCGACGTCCTTGGGCGCGATAAAATCTGAGAGCGCGAAGTTATGCTCGCCCTGGGACTTGTCGGTTTGCTGCCGCAGGCTGCGCACGGTGAGAAGAGTCCGCGACCGCGTTGCATCGGTATACAATTCGATGTCATCGCCGACGGAGTTGGCCGGAAACAATCCGAACACCGCCTGGGCCGTCAGGGATTTGTCCGCCACGATTTTTTTCAACAAGGCCTGCGCATCGGCGAAAAGCTTGGTCGCTTCCACGCCTACGGTTTTATCGGTCAGGATTTTCGGATACTGGCCGACCAATTCCCAGGTTTGGAAAAACGGCGTCCAATCGATGAAGGGCACCAAAGTCTCCAGGGAGTAGGACGCGAAGGTTTTCACGCCCAGGAATTTCGGCTGGACGATTTCCCCGCGCGCGGTCGCTTGCGACCAATCGATGCTGGGCTTGCGTTTGCGCGCTTCGTTCAGGGACAGGGATTTCCGATCCGCCAACTTGGCTTGATGATCGGCTCGCACCTGGGTGTAACGCGAAACGATTTTTTCCATGAAGGCCGGACGCTGTTCCGGGCTCAACAGGCTGCCCACCGTGGGTACGCTGCGCGAGGCGTCCAGCACATGCACCACCGGATGCTTATATACGGGCGCGATTTTCACCGCCGTATGCGCCACGGACGTGGTCGCACCGCCGATGAGCAGGGGAATAGTGAAGCCCAAGCGTTCCATCTCGCGGGCCACGTGAACCATCTCGTCCAAGGACGGAGTGATCAACCCGGAAAGGCCGATGGCGTCGACGTTCTCGGCCTTCGCGACTTCCAGAATCCTGGTGGCCGGCACCATGACGCCCAAATCGATGACCTTGTAATTGTTACAAGCCAAAACTACGCCCACGATATTTTTTCCGATATCGTGCACGTCGCCCTTTACCGTGGCCATCAGAATCTTACCCGCCTCGCGCGCCGTGGCGGGATTCTTCAGTTTCTCTTCCTCGATAAAGGGTAACAGCACCGCTACGGCCTTTTTCATCACGCGCGCGCTCTTCACCACCTGCGGCAGGAACATCTGCCCCGTGCCGAACAAGTCGCCCACCACGCTCATACCGGCCATCAACGGCCCTTCGATCACTTCCAGCGGCGTCGCGTATTTCTGGCGCGCCTCCTCCACGTCCTTCTCGATGAATTCCACCAGGCCTTTCACCAGGCCGTGCGACAGGCGCGATTCCACCGTGCCCTTGCGCCAGGCTTCATCTTCCACCTTGGTCTTGTCCGTCTTCTTAACGGTCTCGGCGAAATTAACCAGGCGTTCGGTCGCGTCCGGACGGCGGTTCAAGAGAACATCTTCGACCAAAACGAGTAAGTCCTTGGGGATTTCTTCGTACACCTGCAACATGCCGGCGTTGACGATGCCCATGTCCAGGCCGGCTTGAATGGCATGATACAGAAAGGCCGAATGCATGGCCTCGCGGACGGGGTTGTTCCCACGAAAGGAAAAAGAAATGTTGGACACGCCTCCGCTCACATGCGCGCCGGGGAGATTGCCCTTGATCCACCGCGCCGCCTCGATGAAATCGACGGCGTAATTATTGTGTTCCTCCAGGCCCGTGGCCACGGTCAGGATATTCGGATCGAACACGATGTCCTGGGGCGGGAAGCCCACCTCTTTGATCAAGATGTCGTAGCTGCGCTTGCAGATTTCGATGCGGCGTTCCATGGAATCGGCTTGGCCTTTTTCATCGAAGGCCATCACCACTGTGGCGGCGCCGTAACGTCGGATCAAACGGGCGCGTTCGATGAAAGCCTGCTCGCCTTCCTTGAGGCTGATGGAATTCACCACGCTCTTGCCCTGCACGCATTGCAAACCTTTTTCGATCACGCTCCACTTGGAGGAATCGATCATCACCGGCTTGGCGGAAATATCCGGTTCGCCGGCCACGAGGTTCAGGAAGCGCGTCATGGCCGCTTCCGAATCCAACATGCCTTCGTCCATGTTCACGTCGAAGATTTGCGCGCCGCCGTCGATTTGCTGCTTGGCGATGGCCACGCCGGCTTCGTAATCGCCGGAGAGGATGGCCTTGGAAAACTTGGGGCTGCCGGTGATATTGGTGCGCTCGCCGATATTGACGAAGTTGGTTTCCGGACGGACGATGAGCGGCTCCAACCCGGACGGCATGGTGTACGGCGACGGCGCGGGCGGTTGGCGCGGCGGGTACTTGGCCACGAGGGCGGCGATTTGCGCGATATGATCCGGAGACGTCCCGCAGCAGCCGCCCACGATGTTGAGGAATCCGCTGGCGGCGAATTCGTCGATAAGCCGGGCCATTTCCCCGGCGGTCTGATCATATTGCCCGAACGCGTTGGGCAGGCCGGCGTTGGGATGGCATGAAATCAGGCAATCGGCGATGCGCGACAATTCCTGCACATAGGGCCGCATGTCTTCCGCGCCCAGCGAGCAGTTGATGCCCACGCTGAATACGGGCACATGCGATATCGAGATCCAGAAAGCCTCCACGGTCTGGCCCGACAAGGTGCGCCCGCTCTTGTCCACGATGGTCATGGAAATCATCACCGGCAGGCGGATGTCCTTTTCCTCGAAGTATTTCTCGATGGCGAACAACGCGGCTTTGCAATTCAAGGTGTCGGTAATCGTCTCCACCAGCAAGGTGTCCACGCCGCCGTCGATGAGCCCGCGAATTTGCTCCGTATAGGTATCGACCAATTGCGCATAGGACACGGATCGGAAGCCCGGATCATTCACGTCCGGGGACATGGACAAGGTCCGCGTGGTGGGCCCGATGGATCCGGCCACGAACCTAGGCTTGGCAGGATTCATGCGCGTAAAATCCTCGGCCGCGCGCTTGGCCAATTTGGCCGCCGCGAGATTGAGCTCGTAAACCAAGTGCTCCATGTGATAATCCGCCATGGACACGGAATTGGAATTGAAAGTGTTGGTCTCCAGGATGTCGGCCCCGGCTTCCAGATACGCGCGATGAATGCCGTCGATGACTTCCGGCTTGGTCAAGACCAGCAAGTCGTTATTCCCGCGCAGGTCGCAGCCATGGGCGTCGAAACGCGCGCCGCGGAAATCCTTTTCCCCGAGCGAATGCCGTTGGATCATGGTGCCCATCGCTCCGTCCAGGATCAGGATGCGCTTTTGCGCCTCGCGAACGATAGGATGGCGGGCGGGATCGAGAGTGGGAGTCATGAGTGGGTTCCTACGATAATGGGGAAGGTAAAATGAGAAGAGGAAAATTCAGATATCTGAAGGCAGAGGTTAAAAGTTAAAAGGGAATGCAAATGCGTGTTCGTCGCAGGGATTGTCAGGGTGAGGACAGAATTTTTCTTCAACTTTTGACCTTTCACTTTTCGCTTCTGGCTTCTGACTTTTCAAGTCCCGGCTTCTGCCTTCTGACTTTTCAAGCCTCACGGCTTCTCCGCTTGTATCATCAGGCCTTCGATTTCCGGATAGGCCTTGGACGAGCCGGTGATTTCCGCGTGGATG
>JADGQO010000205.1 GCA_017881725.1 Fibrobacteria bacterium | reverse complement strand
GAACCCATCGACTGATTTCCAAGGATGTGAACTTCAAGGATTTGGGCCTCATGATCATCGATGAGGAACAGAAGTTCGGCGTGAAACAAAAGGAACGCCTTAAGGAAATGCGCACCCATGTGGACGTATTGTCCATGTCCGCGACGCCCATCCCGCGCACGCTGAATATGTCCTTGGTCGGCGCGCGCGATTTGTCCATTATCGCGACGCCCCCGCGTAACCGCCTACCCATCGACACGCGTGTGATTTTCCACGATCCCAAATTCATCCGCGACGCCATCGAAATGGAATTGGCGCGTGGAGGCCAAGTCTTCTACGTGCATAACCGCGTGATGGATTTGCCCGAGGTGACCAACTTCGTGGAAGGCCTGGTCCCACATGCGCGCGTGGGCATGGCACACGGTCAAATGGACGAGACCGATTTGGAACAGGTTATGGCCGCGTTCGTAAACCGCGAGTATGACGTGCTGGTCGCGACCTCCATCATCGAATCCGGTTTGGACATCTCGAACGTCAACACCATCCTCATTCATCGGGCGGACTTGTTCGGCTTGTCGCAGCTATACCAATTGCGCGGACGCGTGGGCCGTTCTGCCACCAAAGCCTACTGCTATCTCATCGCCCCGGATGCCAACCGTTTCACCGACGACGCCAAGAAGCGTCTCTACTCCC
Organism: Fibrobacteria bacterium; assembly: GCA_017881725.1. Classification (GTDB taxonomy): domain Bacteria; phylum Fibrobacterota; class Fibrobacteria; order UBA11236; family UBA11236; genus Chersky-265. The sequence continues at coordinate 3,730 of JADGQO010000205.1, read as the reverse complement.
TGGAAAAATTCACCGACCTGGGCAGCGGTTTCCAAATCGCCATGCGTGATCTGGAAATTCGCGGTGCCGGAAATATTTTGGTGCTGGAACAAAGCGGCCACATCGCGGCGGTGGGCTTCGAAACCTATCATCGCATGCTGCGCGAGGCCGTCAAGGAAATGCAGGGCGCCAAAATCATACCGCCGCTCAACCCGGAAATCGATTTCCCCGAGGACGCATTCATCCCAGAGCAATACGTCGAGGACGGCTTCCAACGCGTTGCCCTGTATCAAAAACTCGCCCGCTGTTCGGAGCCGGCGCAAGTGGACGAATTGCAACAGGAACTGCTCGATCGGTTTGGGCAAATGCCGCCCTCGGCGCAAGTCCTTCTTTATTCCATGCTCGCGCGCGTGGTGGCGCAAAAACTGGGCTTCCAAAAAGTCGCCGTGAACGGCAACCTGCTCAACCTGCAATATGCCGAAATGCATGTTCCGGAAAAAGAGGAGTTGGGCGCCTTGGTCGCCAGGTTCAAGCGGCCGATGCGCTTCCTCTATACGCACCCGTTGCAAATGGTGGTGGATCTGAATCCGCCCAAGTCCGGCGATTCGCATGCCGCCATCGCGCAAGCGGCGCAGATCCTGCGCGGTCTGATCTAAACCGATATTGAAATAGCCCGCGCCAATATCACCGGGCGGTTTTTTTCGGATAATCGTCGCAAAAAAAACACCCCGCCCATAGCGGATTCCTTGGGCCTAATCGTCCATTGGACATGCGCAGACTTTTCGTTTGCTTTTTATTCGGCTGGATCGCTCTCCTCAGTCCTCTAGCCGACCCGGCGGTGGAGGACGGTGCGGCACCGCCCCTGCCTCCCAACCAGGCCCAAGCCACTCGCATCCGGCCCGTGCTGGCCGTCCTTCCCTTCAATGACGCCAATGCGAAGGCGAAGGAGTATGGATACGGCACCACGCTTTCCGCCATGCTGGTGACCGAAATGCGCAACCATTCCAACTTCACGGTTTTGGAGCGATCCAAAATCGCCGAAGTGCTGGGAGCGCAAAACCTGTCGACTCTGGGAGTCACACAAAAACAAATCCACCAATTCGAAGCCGCCTACAAAGCCGAAGTTGTCCTGACCGGGGATGTCGCATATTTGGATGGCGGTTTGGAAGTGGACGCGCGGCTCATTTCCACAGGCACGGGAGAGGTCGCCGCTGCGGCCTCGGCCCATTCGGCGAGCGACAAGGATTTACGTTCCTTGGTACAAACCCTTTGCGCCGCCATCGAGAAAAAATATTTGCGGCAATGGATGGGTTCCATCACGGTCGCATCCCAGCCGGTGGAAGCGGAAGTTTTCCTGAACGGCGACTTCGTCGGCAAGGCCAATCCCACCGCAGTGTTACGGCTTGAGGATTTGTTGGGCGGACGCTACCGTTTGGAACTCCTGGCCGCGGGCTACAAAAGTTGGGCGGACACGGTGGTCGTGACGCCTAAATCACAATTGTCCATCAACGCTTCGCTCACGGCCTTACCGGGCAACCTGACGATCAATTCCCACCCCTTGGACGCGGAGATTTTTCTGGACGGAAAATCCATGGGCCGAACGCCTCGGGAAATCAAAAACGTCGCGGAAGGCGAACATCAATTGCGGGTTGTCCTTCAGAATTTCAATCCCTCCGAAGAAAAAGTATTCGTCAATCGCGGCCAAAGCACCCAGGCCAATTTCCCCTTGCGGATCAAGATGGGCTATTTGGACATAGCCACCCTTCCGGCCGGTTCTTCCGTTTCCGTGAATGGACGATATTTCGGAAAGACGCCGCTCAAGGTGGACAAAGTGGATCCCGGAAAAGTCGCGGTGGAAATTTCCAGCCCCGGTTACCGTAGCTTCCAGGAAACCTACAGCGTCAAGCCCAGCGATACCGTCATCATCAAGGATGATTTGAAATTGCAAACCGGACTGCTGACGGTGGTATCGACACCGCGTATGGTTCGAGTCCGATTGGACGATGGGAAATCCCTGCGCGAATTGGGGCGAGCGCCCGTGATCAAGGAAAATCTGAATATCGGTCGCTACAAGCTGCTGCTCGACATGGACGATTATTATGCGCGCGAGTTACCCCTGGAAATCGCCACGGACGAAGAAACGAGGGTGGAAGTCCGCTTGGAACAGATGCCGGGCCGACTTTCCGTTTTCTCCGAGCCTCACGCGGAAATTCTGGTGGACGGGGCTTTTCGCGCGTTTTCGCCGGACCAACCAATATCGCTTCCGGAAGGTGAATACGCCGTGCGCCTCAATTGCTACCAGGGGACTTCCGTTGCAAAGATCGCCGTGAAGGCGAATCATGAGACCACGCTTGACCACCGTTTCCCGAAAAGCCAAACCTACCTATGGGGCGCGCTGGTCTTCGCCGGGTGCTTAGGCATCCTCATCGCCTTATGAAAAAAAAATTCATCCCACCTTTCATCACCGCTTGCATGATCATGGCCTTGCCGCATTCCGCGCTTGCGGACATGACGCGATACGGATTTTCCGGAATCAATTATGTGCCCTCGGACGGAAAATCCTTCGGCCCGGATTTTTCCTCCGGGTATTTCATGGGGGTGAAGGACCAAGGAAATGCCCATCCGTATCCCACGGGCTTGACGCTCATGGCCTCCTTGACCGGATTGCCCATTGAAATCGGACTCAGCAACACCTACCGGCTGGCGTCGGGCAGTGAAGACGGAGGCTTCGCGCCGCAAACCGCCGGGGATTATGTCCCAATCGTGCCCACCGTTAAGTATGCCTTGGGCGAGGCGCCAACCACCTGGGGACAATGGCGCATGGCCACGGGCTTCGCCTTGCCTTACGGAGCCTATTTCGTGGGCGGATTCCAAAGCACCTTTCCCTACCTGCAACCGCATGTTACGGCGGGACTCAGTTCGCGATACAACGCCTATCATATTTTCGGCGGCCTGGAATTGCGCCTGGCGGACGGTCTTGGCAAGCCAATGCCATTTTCCTTAACCTCCGACTTCGCCTTGGGAAATTCCTTGGAGCAATTGGATCAAATCGAAGAACGGTTTTTCTCCTTCGGGGTGCGCATGGATGCCGGCCAACATTTGCAATTGGCGATGGTGTACCGGGCTGATTCCGGATATCCCATTTTAAGCAATAAAGGATTCGTGGCCTTTTCCGTAATCGCCCATTTCAATCCCTTATCCCGGAGAATGGCTCAATGAGGCCTGCGCCTTGTATAGGATTCATCGGGCTTCCCGAAGAACTTTTTATCCGCTTCGGAGTTGTGGCCTTGGCTGCGTCAATATTTTGCGCGGCAACCGCGGGGGCGGAGGCTTCCGCCGTGGATCGTTACGGTGGCCCGCTCAACCCCGGGGACGTTTTCCCGTCCACCCTGGAACCGTTGCATCCCTTGAATCCCGCGGAGTTGGCGCGCGCGACCGAATCATCCCTGCAATTCGGTTTCCAGGGCGACGGCCGTAGCCTGATATTGGGCCTCCCCAATTTCCTGATTGCCATTACAGGCCAGACGATTGACTGGACGCCGCCGTCAGGAAAGAGGGTAACTTACGAGGCGAAAAAATACGAAGTGGGATACGGCGTCTCCACCACGGATTTGAATTGGGGAGCGTCGGGATCGCCTTCCTTGGCCGTTGGCTTCCAACTTCGTTACCTGGAGTTTGCGCCCGCGCAACTGAATTTGGGCGAACAGATTGAAAGCGCCTTCGGCGACGTCGGCCTATCCGCCAATTACCG
>JADGQO010000204.1 GCA_017881725.1 Fibrobacteria bacterium | reverse complement strand
TTTCCTTTGGACTGTACAACGGCCTGTTGGGCGACAAGCCCGCGCGCAACCCCTTTAACCCGGAATCCCCCTTTGCGAAAAAGTTCTGAGAAGAAGAAAAAAAAACAAGATGTTGGACCGGGCTCCGTAGTCGCGCGTGACCGCGCAGGCGCCGCCCGCGTCGTGGTCTCGCGGAAAAATGTGACTGGCCCTGCGGCCGCGTCGACCCAAAAGAATCGCTCCGCAAACCATTCCGATGCGCGCGAACGCGCAGGCACTACCCGCGCGCGTGAACACACCGCCGCAACGCGCGTCACGAGTGTACCGAAAAATGTGGCCAACCGCGCGGTCGCATCGGCGGCAGAGATTCGCTCGGGAAGCCCTGTCATCGCTCGCGACCACACAGCCGGGCGGGCGCGCGAGGATGCACGCCTATACGCCTACGTGAACGGCCAAATCGTTCCCTCCGAGCAGGCTGTGGTCTCCGTTTTCGATCGCGGCATCGTCTTGGGCGACGGCTTATTCGAAACCGTGCGCGCCGTGAACGGCAAACCACAATTCTTCGACCTCCATTATCATCGCCTAGCCAAATCGGCCAAACGCCTGCGCATCCAATTGGATTTGGATCAGCATGAGTTGTATCGACTCGCCGGACAACTGTGCCGCCAGAGCAAGTTGAGTGACGCCGTCGTGCGCATCACTTTGACGCGCGGCCGCTATCTGGGCGGCCTGGCCATCGACAAAAGCATTCCGCCCACCTTGATCATCACCGTGGCGCCGGTGTCCGGATTGCCCCCGAAGCTGTATGCCAAAGGCGTCAAGGTCGCGATCTCGTCCATCAACAAAGCCGCGGCTTCGGGCTTGGACGCGTCCATCAAATCCACCAACTACCTGGCCAACATTTTCGCCAAGGCCGAGGCCGACAAACGCGGCGCCTACGAAGCCATTCTGTTGGGACCGCACGGGGAAATCGCCGAATTGTCCACCGCGAGTTTTTTCTGCGTCATCGGCGGGAAGGTGTTGACCCCTCCCATCGGCACGGGAATCTTGCCCGGGATCACGCGGCAAATTCTCTTGCGCATCCTGAAACGCGAGAGCATCCCCCACGGCGAGGCCACGATTTTCCCCAAGGACGTCGGCCACATGCAAGAAGCCTTCCTCTGTTCATCCGTGCGCGGGCCCCTGCCCATCACGCGCATCGACGCGCGGAAAATCGCGGACGGAAAACCGGGGCCGCTGTTCCAACGCCTGCGCGCCCTGTACGACGCGGAATGCGCGCAACCGGCTTAACAAGCTGATGCACATAACGCACGGCCCATCCCACGGAAATCATCAATGGAATGGCTGAAAGGCGAACTGCAAATTCGCACGCCGGGCCAAGGTCTGCACGCCATCACGGACAAGGTAGCGGACCTGTTACGTAACTGGCAAGTTACTGAGGGCATGTGCTATCTATACCTGCAACATACCAGCGCCTCCCTGTTAATCAGCGAGAATTACGACCCCACCGCGCGCAAGGATCTGGAGGAATTCCTCCGCCGCCTCGCTCCGGAAGGCCAAGCCTGGCATCAGCATACTTTGGAAGGCGCGGACGACTCGCCCTCGCACATGCGCGCCCTGCTGACGGGCACGAGCGAATCCATTCCCATCGACGACGGGGAATTGACCTTGGGGACTTGGCAGGGGATTTATCTCTGCGAGCATCGCCGGCAGGGGCATTCGCGTACGGTTTTGGTACGCTGTTTAAAAGTCCGATAGGCCCTACCGACATCGATCCGATCGCTCCGTAGATTATCTTTTCCTAGTCGATTGGGATCCCGCTCCCGGAGAAACTGATGCTGAAACCCTGGTCCATCCTGCTTACTATACTCGTTATGGTTTTCCTTTTTGCCAAGGAAGCCTCCGCCCAAAATCCTGTGGACAGCTTGGGCGGGAAAACCGTGCACGTCTTCCTTCCCAGCCCGGACATCGATACCTTGGTCATCCAGATTTCGGGCGTCCGCATGACCAAAGACGCTCAATATTGGTATTCCTACACCTTCACCAATGCGGGCTTGTACGATTTTCCGGACGGATTTTACTTCACCGACCCGTACATTTACCATTTGCTCTCCAAGTCCGGACTAGGAACCGCTGACATCCCGCGATTCACCGTGGCCGACTTCCAGGGGAAAAAGGAAATTTGGATCGTGGTGGATCCCGTCGGACCGGTCAACGCCAGCCCCTATATCCTGACCCAAGCGCCCAAGACCGTGAACATCCTGAATCCCTGGGCCACCACGGCGCCGAAATTGATCTCCGGAACCCGGACCCGGAACATGACCACCTTGCCCGGCCATTGCGGCTGGTTCTCGGCCATGCTTATCGATACGACCATGACCAAGGGGTATTTCTCCGAGATCAAAAATGCCGACACTTACGGGAAAACGGGATTGGGCAGCATAGGTGAATTCGACTTCACCGCCCTGTTCGCCCAATACGGGCCGACCCTTTGGCTGAACACCGACGCCAACTCCTGGAGCGGGACTTTCCCCAACGTGGAGGGGACGTGCCAATACATGATGGCCATGACCGTGCGCGATTTCAGCAGTGCCCATCCGGATTTCGACTTCGGCGGCCACATCGGCTTCCATTTGGTGAAGGGCGTAGTGGAACCGACCATCGGTCCCGATCCCGGCCGCAAGCCCGTGCTCAATCCCGCGAACGCCACCACGGATCCGTCGATTTCCTTCAGCCACTTCGACGAGTGGTGGGTTACCGATTCGACGCGTCCCGACCCGTATAAGAACTATGAAAGCTGCTACGAGCTGCCCATGAGCAAGAGCAGCGACGGCCTGTGGGAATACGACAGCTTTCGCGATAGTCCGGACCATGGCTTCTGGCCGGTGGAAGGGCCGGAGTTGAACCGCTTCAATGAGACCGAGGTTTCCTGCTTCGTGAAGCCCCCGCCCGATACCAACACCTGGGTCACCGGAGGCCCGCAGCGCAACGGGAATTTCTGCGCCGAGGCGCATGCAGCCTTTACCTACGAGCAGGGACAGGGATTCGCGTTCCGCGGAGACGATGATATTTGGGTGTTCATCGACGGCAAGCTGGTGATCGATCTCGGAGGCGTACATGGTCCCGCATCCGATTCCGTCGATTTGGACAAGCTGGGCCTCACCGCCAACAAGACCTATAACTGGGACTTCTTCTATTGCGACCGGCAGCCCTGCGGATCTTCCTTGCGGATTAAGACCTCCATCTACTTCAAGCAATTGCTTTCGCTGTACGAGATCCAAAAAACCGGACCTACGCCCGGGTCTTTCGCCATGGAAATTTGGAAACGCGTCGGCAACGGCCCCTGCGCTTCCTCCGGCACGAAGACGGACAGCGTCAAGGCGGCCAATCTCACCTACCAGTTGCTCGACGCTGCGGGCGGGTTGGTCAAGGAGTTGGCGAACGGGAAAACCTATTACGGCGGCATCGCCATCGCCGAGCCTGTCATCTCCGTGGACACAGCCAAGCTTGTCGCGGATAGCGGTCTTACTCCCGGCGCCGCCTATCGCGTGGTAGCGTTCGAGCCCGCCAATCCGGGCCTCAAAGTGGGCCTGTCCTTTCGGATACGGTCCGCCACCACCGGCCTCAAGCGAATTCAAAATCCGACCTTAGGCTCTCGTCTCAAGACCCCTTACCGAAACGTCCTGGGCCGGCGGGTACCCGCTTTCCCCGGCCGGGTCAATTCGCCTCTCGTCGCGGAAAAAAATCCGGGACAAAACCCGAGGTCAAACTGACCCGGAGCCGGATTGGAGCGTGTTCGAGCGGGACATTGTCAACCCGGTTCGCCGCACCCTGTGCCGCACACGGCGCCGTCTCCAGGCGAAATTTTCACACGCTTCATTACAATGATCACAAATAAAAGCGCGACCCCGGGGTTTGGGGTCGCTGGCCCGGGGAGGGCCGGTTTGGGATTGGGTTGTGATGGGGCTCTTGTGGATACGCGCCCGCAGGGACGCGTCCGAAATCTTGTTGCGACCGGAAACTTTTTCCGGCCGGTCAGTTCGCCGCGGACGCGGTTAACGCAAGGTTGGCCTTATCCGTCATCTCGCGCTTGACCAGAACTTCCTTGCCGAAATCGATATCGTCTTCATCCTCTTCGATACTGCTGGCCCACACGCCCAGGTAGGCTTCCCGCGCGGCTTTTTCGAGTACGGCCAAATTACTTTCGCCCGAAGAGGTCTGCTTGTCCCACCAGGCCAAGCCCTTGCGGATCAAAGTTTGATTCAAGTTGCTGCCATCGGCGAGAATGATGTTGCCGATCAAGGTGCCGTCCGATTCGGCCCCGAGCAATTCCACCGCGATATCGTTCATGAAAGTTTTCTCGACTACAAAATGACGCGTGGCCATGCCTTTCGCATAGACCTTTGCCGGGCAGTCGACGCCGTACAGCCTCACTTCAAAGACCTTGCCGTCCTTCAGGATTTCAATGGCATTGCCTTCCTTTACTCCGACCACCTTGCCTTGGAGTTGGGCGGCGGGAATTACGGTAACGAAGCTGCATAGGAGCGCGAGAATCTTCATGGGCTTTTCCTTGGACGCCGATGCTGAGGCATTGGCCGGGGTTACATTAGTTATATCGGGGCTGGTTTTCGAAACCTTTACATCTATTGTTGGGTGCCTGTTTTAGGCTAAAACCGTCAAAATGCATTGACTTTGCGCGAGTTTATTCCAAAATTCCATGTTTTGGGCGGTTTTTTGGAGAAGTTCGATTCGGACAAGAAAGGATTGTGCTGCATGAAAACACACTTCCCAATACTCCATGGGTGATGCTGATCACAAATTAGGCTAGGCTTGCCTTGCGCTTACGGCTGATCCCGACCAATCCCAACAGTCCAAAGCCCATGGTGGGGGACGGCCTAGGGGATAACGACGGTCTTAGAAGACAATCTACCAGCCGTCTTTACACTTACGAAATAGACGCCAGGCTTGAGATCAAACCGTTCCGCAGCCGAACCCTGGCCAGAAGCCACCAACCTGCCCCGGGTATCCGTAACACGCACGTTACCTCCCTTCCCCGTGCGGACTTCCAGGCGCGACCCCAGAGAGCGGATGCGTGGCGCCAACGCCTCCGGACCCATGTCGAAGTCGCCGACCAGGTAGCGCATGTAAGCGTACGTGGCCTTCTTCGGCCAAGCATCATTGACGGTCCAATCAATGATTTCTTGGCCCATAGCGGTGAAAAGCATTCGGCCTCCGCCCGGCAGGAATTTCACCCAGGCGGGGTTATCGTATTTGTCACGCCTCCTGCATCCGTCGTGTTGTCGTAGATGATCAGATCGTGGTCCTATCCACTTTTTCAACTCGGGTCAAGAAAGTCATCGCCTCACGGATTGAAACTGACGTGAACCCCGCCGGCAATGGCCCAGAGGTTTACGGTGGAGCTGATGCCACGGAGGGATTGCCCGGTCTCATTGTCCGGAGTATCCGGGCTATCGGCATAATAAGTTTGCCGCATATTGCCCCACATGCGATTCATCTCCAGCCTTAGATAGGGCAGGAAAATGGAGGTGGGTACGGGTCTCGCGTTCCAGCCTTTCATGGCCAGGGTCGTTTCCACGTTTCCACCGACCCCCCAACTATCCATGATGATGTCCTTCTTCCGAACCAAGTGGTCATCGTGGGAATGCGAGTACAACAAGGGTTGGACTTGGAAATTCCAAGCCAATCCCAAAATGGTTTCGAGAGATCGGAAATTGAGGCAGGAACGGAAACTCTCCGTGAAAAAAGTCCCGACCTCCGTTGAGGTAGGGATTTCCGGATCGATATTCCGCAAAGTACCGTCAAATTGGATCTGCCTGCCTTTCAGGCCGTAGATTTCATAATAGGACGCCTCGGCCCCCAGTCCGATTCCCAAAGCCAAAGGCTCCCGTAACACGTGGATTACGGTCAGCTCCCGGCTCATTTCCCCACCCGCCATCAGGGTTTTCACCGTCGAATAGGTGTCGCTGATTTTGATCAAGGCTTGGGAGGTGGCGACCTTGTCGCTCGCTCCGGCGCCGACCCAGTCTTCATCCCGCATTTCCATGAAGGATGGGGTGACGCCGCACCAAAATTTCACGTCGGATCGCAAGCTGACCGCAGGCATGGTATCGACCGAAGCCATTGGCCGATACCATGCCAACCCTACGGAAATCCGCACCGGGTCAACGGGAAAGTTCAATTCACTCCGGACGGTCGGGGTTACCGTGGTTCCATTCACCGTCGTATCCGAACCATGATGTTCCAAATTGTACCAGGCATAGCCAAAAGGCTTTTCAACCGTTACGGTCGGCACGAATCCGGCACTTGCGCCGAGCGCGGTTAAAGTCAGGGACATTCCAAAGGCGGATAATTTGATCATCGCATTCCCGAAGCCGGAGCTTGATTAATTCTTTGAATCGTTTAAATTTAGAACGCGCTAAACAAAATACATTACCGACTCGCGGAAATGCGGCAGGGAGTCTCAATGATCATTCCATTTCAAAGTTTCCTCTTTCCCCTGCTCCTGGCCGGCGGCATCCTGGCCCAAGAATCTCCCCAACCGACATCGATGCCCGAAACCGGTAAAACCTCGGAGTCGAAAACGCCCATGCCGGAGGCCGAACGGAGCAACGAGTTTTTCTTTCAACCCGTACTGACCCTCATTTCCTTGAGTACGGATAAAATTCCGCTGATTTTATCGGCAACCTTGGAACATCATCTTGCCGATGGGAAATCCCTCATTTGGCAACCTCAAATCGTGGCCGGCACCATTAAGGACACCACGACCAAATTTACGGAGTACGCTTTCGGATCCTATCTGGGACTCCGTAATTATTTCAATGGAGAGCTGCATCGGGGATTTTATATCCAGGGTTCGGTCGCGGCTCAATTGGGCAATGTAAAGGCCGAACGCATCGGATATACGGATAATGCGACCGCTTTTGTCCAGGTTTACGCGGCTTTAGGCTACCTGGGCTATAAATGGAAACACGTTTTCCTCGATCTTGGCGTAGGGTATCAAAAAGTTTCCGGAACCCTGAAATTCAATACCGGCGAAGAGGTCGAGGTCAGTGCCACGGGACCCACGCTGGATGCGAACCTAGGGTTTACCTTTTAGAGGTACGCATTAGAGCACGCATTAGAGCACGCATTAGAGCACGCATTAGAGCGCGTTAGCAAATAGTGGGGCAAAGGAGCCCCATTAACCGGAATGCCGTTCGGCGGGGATCACTTGCAGCATGCTGCTGACCTTATCGATCAGCATTTTCGGCGTGAACGGCTTGGGCAAAAACTCCGCCCGGGCCTCATCGATTTCCTGCTGTACCATGGGATTGTTCGAATAGCCGGAAATATACAGGACGCCGATTTCCGGGCGCAATAGCCGCACGCATTTCGCCAACTCGCAACCCGTCAGGTAGGGATCCATCTTGACGTCGGTAAGCAGCAAATGGATCTGGCTTTTGTAGTCATCGAGCAAAATCAGGGCTTCATCGCTATGCTGGGCCTTGATGACGCGATAGCCTTGGCCTTCCAAAACCAAGGCAGCCAGGTTTCGGATGGCGTCCTCGTCATCCACCAGCAGGATACAGATATCCGAATTCGAACCGAGCATGTTTTGATTTTACCTAAAGCGGAAAAGCCTCCGCCAGCCTTAATTTAATCTACGCTAATTCCGGGGCCAAAGAAATGAACTTATGATCGATTTTTACCACCTATCCAATTGCGCCTTCAATGCGGCTAGACGGCCCGAAATCGTCCGCGCCCACCGATTCCTCGCGAAAACTTGCTCCGGGAGAGCCCATGTCAGCTGAAACCCCAACGCCCCAAGAACCTCACCGCCAAGAGATTTATTCCCAACGCCTCAAGGTGATTTGGCCCACGGCCCTCATTGCGGTGTCTTTGCTGCTTTTCCTTCTGATCACCTGGCCGCGACATGGGGGAAAACCCTCCGCGCGTGGAAACCGCTCCTCTTCATCCCAGGAATCGCCTGTCGGAGGCTCCGGAGGTTACCGTAACACACGCGTTACCTCGGAACCCCATGGCGACGGCTCCCCCGTGGGCGGCCCCCGTGAAGAACACGCCGGCGCGCGGCGCGCAGGCAGCCGATCCGGCGCTTCCGGCGGCGCCGGATTCGAGGGGGACACCACGCCACGCCCCCTGGACGACGCCTGGTGGGCGCCATCCAGCACACCGACGGCCAAGACTCCCGGCGCAGCGGCCGCGCAGCCCCCCAAGTTCTCCAGTTCGGCGGCCGCAGGGGTCGCGGAGGCAAAAACCGACGGTGGTGACGGCCGGAAATCAGCCCCTACCGCCCGCGCAAAACCGCCTGAATCCTCGGACAATTGGTGGCATAAATAGCTTGGACTCGCGGCCAACGCGCCGATCCAAAGCGCTTCGGTTGCAGGGGGGGTGGCTAAGAGTTAACTTTCTCTGCGCCACCCGGTTTCGGCCGGAATCCGGGCACCAGTAGCTCAGCTGGATAGAGCGCTGCCCTCCGAAGGCAGAGGTCGCAGGTTCGACTCCTGCCTGGTGTACCACTTCCTGCAATCGCCGATTTTAGAAGAACTTCCCCCATCATGAGTCTATTTTTCAACGCGGGAATAACCCCCAGTGAAACGTTTTCCGTGAGACGAACATGCCGATGATCCCCTTCCATACGCTGGCCGGCAAACGCGCATTCGATGAAATGCGAGTTATACGCGTTACGACGGAAGAAACGCTTCCTCCGGGAAACTACGGTTTCATGGAATTCTATTGTGACGAGGATGATTGCGATTGCCGGCGAGTGATTATTCAGGTGCACCGGGAGGATATTCCCGAGAAGGTGTGGGCGACGATCAACTACGGATGGGAAAGCGTCGAGTACTACCGGATTTGGTCAGGAGATGCGGAGGCGGCCGAGGGAATGACCTCTGCCTGTCTCGAACTGTTCGGGTCCCAGTCGGAATTTGCAGAGGAACTCCTGGACCATTTCGTCAAATACCTTCTGACGAATGAAACCTATGTCGCTCGACTCAAGCGGCATTATTCCGAGTTGAAAGGATTGATCCGTAAAACCTTGCAAGTGTCCGCGCCACCGGGTAACCGGGCCATGAAGCGTTCTCGAAAAAAGGGGCGGGGCAAGAACGATTTTTAATCGCTCTGGGCGTATCCCAAGGCCCGATAAGTTTTCATGCGCTTTTCGAACATGCGCGCCAGCATAAGTACGGAATTGTCCAGGTAGTCGTAAATACGGACTTCTTTTTTCCCGGGATGCTTTCGATGAAGCCTGCCTGCATATTGGACAAGGGTTCCTTTCCAGGAAATGGGCGCGGCCAGAAACAAAGTATCCAACCGAGCGTCATCAAATCCTTCGCCAATGAACCGACCCGTCGCGAGAACCAATCGTTCCTCGCCTTCTGGTATTTCAGTAATCTGGGACGTAGAGGCTTTCCTCTTTTTTGAAGTCATCCCCCCTTGAAGAATTACCAAATGCCGAACTTTGTCTTGAAGCTTTTCACGGAAATAATCCAGGTGCTCTTTCCGCTCAGTCAAAAGGATTGGGGATCGATTTTCCTTCAATGCGGCCAACACATCCTCCAAGATGATTTGGTTCCGGGATTGACTCTTAACCAAATCGCTGTAAAGCTCCTGGATGGTCGGTTTTGAAAGGGGATTTTCCAAGGCGAACCTTGTTTCGCGAACGACCAGGCGATGATGGAACGGCCGAAGCTCCCCCTGCTTCTTTGCGTTCACGGCAAAGCGCACCGGTCCCAATTGCATGGAAATAATCGGGTGCAGTCCATCCCCGGCGGGGCGACAAGCACTCCGATATCGTGCTTTAGCAAAAGTTTGGCGGCTTTGGTTTGCAGTTCGCTTAAATCTCCGTGGAATTTCAAGGCCAATTCTTTTCCAGGGTTTCGGCGGTCTTCGGTTTGAACCTTAGTCCCGTACCCCTGCATCAATTCTTCAAGATCATCCATACTGCCTCGGGGAAGGCAGATATACTCCGGGGTTTCCTCGGCGCAGGCGATAATGCGCGGTGTCAAAGCGGTCGATAGTCGTAGGCTTTGCTTCTTGTAAAACTCGGGATTTTGAAAAGCTGCAACACGCTTGATTTGGTTGATAAGAGGCGACGGCAGGCCCGCCTTTTCAACAAACAACTTTTGCGCAATGGTGACCTTGATTTCGGCAGGAACCGGACCTGAAATCCTTGCGAACTCGCTCTTTCCGGAAGGTGGGCGGTTCCAGGGTAACGTATCCTCGTCATCGCCTTGTTCCGCAAACCTCACCCCGGTCACTTTTCCTTTTCTTGATGCCTCGTTAGCAATGGCTTCCACTTGTTCAAAGGTGATTCGCTTGATGGTACTGAGGTAGCCCCATTGGTCCGGAATCGGATTCAGATCCTGATCCAGGAAAACGGTATTCCCATGTTGCCTGGGTTCGTACTGAAGCGGCAAAGCGATCAAGTTCCCGAATCCGCCTTTGGGCATGGTGTCCTGATTGGGAAATAGCCGATCATAGGATTCCATACTGAGTTCGTGCCGGTGGGACATTGTCTCAGTAACCAGGAAGCATCCCATTTTTCGAGCCTGAACGGCTGGCACGGGCGATTCGAAAAAGAGCCATACGTGGGCGCCATTCCCCGAGCGGGACCGTTCCACCGAACAGGATAGACCTACGTTTTGGCAGGTTTCCGCCAGGGCCTTCACATCCTGTTTCCAGGTGGATTTGTCAAAATCAATCGCGAGGAACCAACAGCTTTCGTCGTGAAGCATCGGGTAGACGCCGAGGGTTTGCCGACGGGCCCCGCGAGCGGGGCCTTGCAGGTGGTTCAGCATGGCCTGATCGTCTACCGGGATGAATGCTTGGTTCGGGCATTCTCCGCATTTTACCTGAGGTTTTCCGCAAACATTAGGCGCCCATTCGTTAAAGCAGGCCGGGGCATATCCTTTTGTCCCCTTGTTCGGATTTATCCAGAGTTTGGGGAAAACATCGGTGCGACCGCGAAAGAGGCTTCTGAAAATGGCCAGCTTTTCATGGGAAGAGAAGGTTGAAGGGGATTTGGGCTCCGAAGGTACTGAGGCTGGCGGTATCGCCCGTTCATTCGCTCGGGCGGTTTTTTCGCTACGGAGAGAATCGATTTCCTGAAGAAGCTGCGCTCGCTCCTCTTCAAGAGCTTCCAATCGAGCTTCACACCGTGCAAGCTCGTTTGAGGATTGATTGGCACCTGATTCTGGATTGCTCTGCATGTGACCCAGGTGGCTACACTCGGGGCCTTTTAGGCAATCCGGGAGGCCTCAATCAGACGACGCTCCCGCTTCAGTTCGCGTTGCAATTCCTTTTCGGTTGGCAGGTAGTGAACGTATTTGGCCGCGAAAAGTTGCCGGCTTTTATTGAGGACCGAATATTTTGCCACGGCTTCGTTTTTTTCCGAGCACAGGATTAGCCCTATGGTAGGATTATCTTCCTGCGGTTTTTGGTTTTCATCAAACATGCGGACGTAGCTGTCCATTTGTCCGACATCCTGATGAGTAAGTTTGCCGACTTTGAGATCGATCAGTACGAAACATTTTAGGAGATAATTTTAGAACACCAGATCGACATAGAAATCCTCGTGGTCGAGCCG
>JADGQO010000203.1 GCA_017881725.1 Fibrobacteria bacterium | reverse complement strand
CGCGCGCAGCCATTCCGGGATAAAAATCCGAATGATCCATCCTGTGTCCCGCCCAGAAAAGGTGTCGATTTCTACGCCTGAGAGATGGGCAATATTTTCCCGATGGCGCGATTTATCCGGTAATTTTTGCCCAACTAATAGTTATCGGTTTCCGGCTCCTAAAACATGAAACATTTTTTTCCGGTATTTTCTGCCTCATCGCGGTAAAAACGCTCCTGCCGAGAAGGGAATAGGAGTACTCAATCCGGCTTAAGCGTGGGAATTGGGCCGGTTCCCTCACCGAATGAGCGTGGCATGCGCGTTGCTTATTTTCCAATCTGGAAGGAAAACCTCGCATGTTCCTCAAGGAAGCATTGTACGCAAGAACCTCTATCGCCGCAGTGTCCAAGTCACTGGACGCCTGCGTCATGAGGGGGCGCGCCATCGCCGCCAATCTCGCGAACATCAATACGCCGGGTTACCAACGGATTGAAGTGGCATTTGAATCCCAGTTAAAACAGGCCCTGGATGAATCGAAAATCCAAGGGACATCGGATCAAACGGGGCATATGCCGGTTGGCCGTCCCAATCTCGATCAAGTTCAAGCCATCGCTTATCGGTCGCAGGATCCGACTCGGCCCGGGGAGATCAACAACGTCGACGTGGATGAAGAGTCGGCCAAGCTGGCGGAGAATCAATTGCTGTTTATGTACGGAGTCAAATTCATCCAGGAACGGAAGGGCGACATTCAGGCCGCCATCACGTCGCAACCGTCATGATGAAGGCGACGCGGAAATCGGAAGGGTAATGCTATGAGCTTAATCGGGATGTTTTCGGGCCTGTCGATCAGCGCCAGCGGGCTGCGGGCTCAACGTATCCGCCAAAACGTGATCGCCAGTAATTTGGCCAACGCGGAAACGACGCGCACCAAGGAAGGCGGACCTTACAAACGGCAAATGGTGGTGCTGCGGGAAAATCCGGTGGACCCGGATAAAAGCTTCGTCTTCGGCCCCGATCGGATGCAGGGATTTACGACCCATGATAACCATATTCCCATTCCTGATTCAGGAACGCCCATCGACAAAGATAACGTAGGCAGCGGCGTGGAAGTGGCGGCAATCGAGCAGGACCCGACACCACCGCGCTTAGTTTATGATCCCAGTCATCCGGATGCGGATCCGCAAGGTTACGTGGCCATGCCCAACATCAACGTGGTCCAGGAAATGACCGATATGATCACCGCCACGCGGTCCTATGAAGCCAGCGTTACGGCCATGAATTCCACCAAGACCATGCTGATGAAGGCCATGGATATTTAGCGATGCGTCGCAGAAGGCACTGAAGGCAAGTAAATGGCATTGGATAAGGTAGGCGCGGGCGGCGGGTCGCCGCTAGGCGGCGGTTCGGCCTTGGACCGGTTTCAACAGGCGCGCGAATCGGCACGCAAGAAATTGGACGGCGCGGATAACAAGACGCGGCTTGTCGACCTGTTGCGGAAAAAGCAAGCGGAATTGGGGCTGGGAAGTCAGCCCACGCTTGGTTCTGCGGGCGGTGCGGGCGCGGGAGTTAGCAAATCCCTGGCTGGTTTGCCGGCGTTTGGAGCGGTTGCATCAAATGCATCCGCGCAGTCCGGAGGAACAGGCGGAATTTTAGGCATGACGGCTTATGGCAGGGCGGGCGCGGCGCAGAAGGCCGACCCCAAGCCCGCGCTGGGCCGCTACGTGGACTTTACAGCATAGGAGGCGATATGGCGGATATGAACCCAATCTTTAATATCGGGCCGCCGAAGGAAATCGGAATCACCGGCGCGCCATCGCAGCAGCCTGCGGTCAAGCCGAAGGAAGGCGGAGCCAATTTCAACGATATGTTCACGGGATTCATGAAGGACGTGAACGATATGCAATTGAAAGCCGATCAGTCCATCCAGAAAATGGTGACCGGCGAGGTCAAGGACGTCCATCAGGTGATGCTGGCCGTGGGCGAAGCCAAGACGGCGTTCAATCTATTGCTGGAAATCCGCAATAAGACCATGGATGCCTATCAGGAAATAATGAGGATGCGAGGGTAGGCCGCAGGAGGCCTGCGCAAGTCAAAATGCAGAAGCGAGAAGTTAAAAGTCAAAGGGGAATGCGGACTGGGAAGATCCCTTCGGCACCGGAGCCGTTTTTCATTTTTAACCTTTCGCTTTTAGCCTCTGATTTCTCACTTTTAAAACTCAAGGTCCACTCCAGCCTATTCCATTCATCGGCAACCGTTCTGAAGTCCTGAATTTTTTTTCATCGGTTTTTTCATCATCGAGGTCCAGTAAATGTCCGAATACCTGAAGCAGTTCATCATCCAGCTCCGCGCCGTCTGGGACAAGCTGAACACGACCCAAAAGGGCACCTTGCTCGCAACCACTGCGGTGGTGCTGGCGGGCATGATCGCCATCATCGCCTGGTCGGCTACGGGGCCGGGTGGTTCGGACTCCAACTATTCCACCCTCTTCGTCAACCTGGAGCCGGAGGACGCGGCCAAGGTCACCGACGCCATCAAGGAAATGAAGGTGCCGTATAAGCTGGAGAACAACGGACGCCAGGTCACAGTGCCCAAGGATCAACTGTACGAGGCGCGCATGCAAATGGCCCGCCTGGGCCTGCCGCAAACCGGCGGGCAAGGTTATGAAATCTTCGACAAGCTGCATCTGGGCATGACGGATTTCGTTCAAAACCTTAACTATCGCCGCGCCTTGGAAGGCGAGCTGGCGCGCACCATCGAAAGCTTGCACGAAGTCGAAAAGGCCCGCGTGCACGTAACCATACCCAAGCCCAGCCTGTTCACGGAAAAAAAGGATGAGGCCACGGCTTCGGTCATCCTGAAAATGCGCCCCGGCGAGGAAATCAACGAGAAGCAGGTCCGCGGCATCACGCATCTCATCGCCAGCTCCGTCGAGGGCCTCAAGGCCCGGCAAGTCACGGTGCTCGACATCCACGGCAACATGCTCACCAAGGGATTCGCGGACAACGCGTTGGCGGAGCAGACGGACCATAACATGACTCTGCAAAACTCAGTCGAGGAGGAATTGGAGCGCAAAATCGTGGACATTTTCGACGGCCTGTTGGGACCCAATAAAGCGCGCGTAAAGGTTTCGGCGGAGCTGGATTTCGATCAAGTGAATAAAACCGTGGAGTCCTACGATCCCAATACCAAGGTTATCCGCTCGCAGCAGCGCGACGAGAACGCCGTGAAGGGCAGTCCCCAGGCCCAATCCGAACAGAAGGAAGGGTCCATCACGAATTACGAATTCGACAAGACCGTGGCCTCCATCGTCAGCAGTCCCGGCGCTCGGAAACGCATCACCGTATCCGTGGCCGTGGACGGAACGTACAAGGTAGACGGTAAGGATGCCAGCCGGTCCTACGTACCGCGCGCGCAGGAGGATTTGGAAAAGTTCACCGCGCTGGTCAAGAACGCCGTGGGCTTTAAGCCCGGCAGCAAGGATGAAGTGTTCGTGACCAATGTCCAATTCGACAACCAATACCTGGTGGAAGAGCAGAACGAAATGAAGACACTCGAAAAAAAGGAGTGGATGGAGTTCGGAAAAAAATACGGCGTCATCATCCTCATCGTGCTTTTCGGCCTTTGGTTCTTCCGCGGACTGGTGCAAAATATCTCCTCGGCCATGAATCCGCCGGTGCCGAAATACGCCGGGCTGAAACTGGAGCCGGAGGATGAGAAGATCCCCCAAAATGTCCAAAAACAAAAGGAAATCCTCGAGCGCGTGGAGTTCATGACCCGCACGGAGCCGATTAACATCGCCAACCTCATCAAGACGTGGCTTCACGAGGAGAAAGTAAAGGACAATAGGGGCGGGGGCGGCAAGAAAAAACAGGCTGCGGGTAGGGATTAAGAGCCATGGCGGAATCCAAAGCGGAAATCGAAGGCAAAAAAGAAATCGAACCGGTCGGCATGCCCAAGGTTCCGGGCCCGACCAAAGCCGCGGTGATGATGGTGACCTTGGGGCCGGAAGCTTGCGCCCAGATATTCAAGAGCCTCGACGAAGGGGACGTGGAAATCCTGACCGCCGAAATCGCGCGCCTGGAGGGCATTACGCCCGAACTCCGCGAGCGCGTGCTCGAGGAATTCCATCAGATGGCGGTGGCGCAGAAATATATCCTGCAGGGCGGCGTGGACTATGCGCGGCAGGCCCTGGAAGCGGCCATGGGTCCGCGGCGCGCCAAGGAAATCCTGGAAAAGGTGCAAAGCTCCATCCGCACCACGGGGTTCAGCCTGTTACAGGACGTCGACCCGGCGCAGTTGGTCAACTTCATCCAAAAGGAACATCCCCAAACCGTTTCCCTGTTGCTGGCGCATATGGACGCGTCCATGGCGGCGCCCATTCTGTCGGCCCTGCCGCAGGAACTGCAAGTGGATGTGACGACGCGTTTGGCCACCATGCAGAGCGTGTCCCCGGACGTGCTGGAGCAAGTGGAAGAGGTTTTGGCGCAGCAAATGAAAAGCCTTTTCGGTGGCAATGTCTCCGAAGTGGGGGGTGTCAAATTCGTTGCCGAAATGCTCAACCAGGTGGATCGCGGCGCGGAGAAAAACATCCTGGGCAACCTGGAGCGCGAAAATCCGGAATTGGCCACGGAGATCAAAAACCTCATGTTCGTGTTCGAGGACATCATGCTCCTCGACGATCGCGGCATCCAGCGCATGCTGAAGGAAGTGGATACCAAGGAATTGGCCTTGGCGCTGAAAGGCGCCAGCGAAAACGTCTCGGAAAAATTCTTCAAGAACATGTCCAGCCGCGCCGCGGAAATGATGAAGGAAGACATGTCTTTCATGGGGCCGGTGCGGCTCAAGGACGTGGAAGGCGCCCAGCAGCGCATCGTGGATATCGTGCGTAGGCTGGAAGACGACGGGGAAATCGTAATCTCCGGACGCGGCGGCGAAGACGAAGTGGTGGTTTAATTCGGCGGACGCCGGCAGGTAACGGATGGATTGGAAATCGGCCATGCAATTTCGAAACGTCGGCTCCTCGGCTCCAGGCAAGGATGCGGAAGGCCCGCCTGATGGTCCGGCCCGGGTATTGAAACCCGGCGATTGGGGACCGGCTCCGGACTTGGCCATGAAGAATTTCCAGATGGAATCCTTTCTAGTCCCCGGGCGGGTCCAACCCAAGCAGGAACCCGCCGATTTGAAAATCACGGAACTGAACCGCGAAATCAAAAAAGCACAGGATGCGGTCAAACAGGCCCTGGTTAAAGCGGAGAAGGAAAAGGAAACCGCCGTTGCGGCCGCTTTGGAACGGGGACGCGCGGAAGGCCGCTTGGAAGGCGAAAGCCAGGCCTGGGAAAAGCACCTATCGGCTCTGAAGGAGTTGCAAGCCAATACTTCCGGAGTCCTGGCCGCCCTGGGCAGGGAAAAGGATTCCCTGTTCCTTGAGTTCGAAGGCCAAGTCCTCGAATTGTTGTCCGGCAGCCTTCATCGCGTCTTCGAGGGGATGGCGGATCAACACGCCCAAGCCGTGTTGCCGTTGGTTAAAAAGGCGGTCGCCGCTCTGGGAGAATCGTCCTCCATCACCATCAAAACCCATCCGGATGATTTCCGTACCGTGGAGGACAATCAGCCGTATTGGCTTCCGATCAACGCCAGCCTGAAGCAAATCCGCATCGTTGCCGATGACCGAATCCAAAAAGGCGGCTGCTTCGTGGAGTGCGACTCGACATCCGTGGCGGTGCATGCCCATGAATTGGCGGATCGGATCGACGAGGAATTGAAAAAGGTTTTTCTGGCCAAAATCGAGGAGATGAAAAATGCCGCCGGCCAGGGAGCCTCCGTAACTCCGGTGTTACCTGAATCCGCCGAAGACTCCGCGCCGGGAGACCCTTCCCCTTGATATCCGACGGGCCCTTCGCGCCATATTCGCGGGCGTTGGAAGAAATGAGCCTTACCCCCATCCGCGCCAAGATCATCCAGGTCATCGGACTCGTCCTGGAAAGCACGGGATTGTCCGCGAGCATGGGGGAGATCTGCACCGTCTTCGACGGACTCCGCGAGGTCGGCCAGGCCGAGGTGGTGGGTTTCCGCCGTAAATCCACGCTCCTGATGGCGCTGGGACAACTGGAGGGCCTGCGTCCCGGCATGGAAGTGATGGCCACGGGAAAGGTTTTTTCCGTCAAGGTCGGGCCGCAATTATTGGGGCGCGTTTTGAACGGCTTGGGCGAGCCGATGGACGGCAAAGGCTCTATGCTGCTGCCCTTTAACTGTCGCATCAACAACGATCCGCCCGGTCCATTGGAGCGTCGCCGCATCTCCGACCCCATGATTACGGGGATTCGCGCCATCGATGGGTTCAAGACCGTCGGCAAAGGACAACGCGTCGGATTATTCGCAGGATCCGGAGTTGGGAAAAGCGTCCTCTTGGGAATGATCGCCCGGAATTGCCAGTCCGCCGTCAATGTCATCGCCCTGATCGGCGAGCGGGGCCGGGAAGTGAAGGAGTTTTTGGAAAAGGATCTGGGCGAAAAAGGCTTGGCCCGTTCCGTGGTGGTGGTGGCGACTTCCGACCAACCCGCCCTGGTGCGCATCAAGGCCGCGCAAGTGGCCACGGCCATCGCCGAATACTTTCGGGACCACGGGGACGGTGAAAAAGGCGCGGACGTGATGCTCATGATGGATTCCAGCACGCGGTTGGCCATGGCGCAACGGGAAATCGGATTAGCCATCGGCGAGCCGCCGTCGACGCGCGGATACACACCTTCGGTATTCGCTTTCCTGCCCCGGCTGTTCGAGCGGGCCGGAATGGGACCCAAAGGCTCCATCACCGCGTTGTATACCGTACTCGTGGAAGGCGACGACATGGATGAGCCGGTCGCTGACGCGGTGCGGTCGGTATTGGACGGGCATATCGTGCTTTCCCGATCCTTGGCCCACCGCAACCATTATCCCGCCATCGACGTTTTGAAAAGCGTAAGCCGTTGCATGACCGACGTCACCACCAAGGATCACCGCGCGGGCATGGGGAAATTGCTCACGGCCATGGCCATATACGCCGACGCGGAGGACATGGTCAATCTCGGCGCCTACGTGCGCGGCTCCAACCCCGCCTTGGACGCGGCCATCGCCATGCGGCCGGAGTTGGAAAAGTTCCTCATCCAGGCGGTGGAGGATCGCAGCGAATTCAAAGCGACCTTGGATAAACTTCAGGCTTTGTCGGCGGCCTTGAAATGAAAAGCTTTAAATTCGAACTCGAGCAATTGCTGCGCGTTAAACGCTGGCGCGAGGAGGAGGCGAAAAAGGCCCTCGCCGTCGAGGTGCAGGCGTTGGAATCCATGCGCGCGAAACTCGCGGAGTTAGAAGCGGAGCGCCTTGCCGTGCTGGGCGCCGGCGTCACGGTTGAGCAAGACATGATCGATCATCGCGAGAGGCTGGGAATCCTGCAATACGCCCAGTTCATGGGAACCCTGATTTCCGGGGCGGAAGGAAATATCGCCGCGCAGGGCGGACGCATCCAGGAAAAGTCGGATCTCCTATTGAAGGCCATGCAGCAACGCAAGGTGTTGGAGAAATTGCGTGAACGCAAACGCGAGGAATACGGTCATTTACGGTTGCGTTTCGAGTACGCGGCCTTGGATGAATCGTCGGCGCGTTTTTTACAGCGGGCGGCGGCGGCGGATCCTCGTGATACCGCCGAGTCGGACGGCTCGGACCACCGTTGAGTTCCGGTATGTCGCGGTTTTGCGCACTTCTTACGGCCTTCGCGGCGTGTTGCCTCCCGGGGTTTGCTTCTCCGCTCAAGCATAGTGTGACCGATTTTCACCAGGACTGGAGAAATTCCCCTTCGGATACATCGCAACTGGATCAGGGCTGGGGCGACTCCCTGCTCATCGCCGGTAAAACTTTCGCGTTTCTGCAGGTGCTCCGGCGCAACCTCAGCGATGCCTTGTATACCAACGGAGCCGCCGGGGGCAGTCCCATGGCCGCGGCTACCGGACCCAACGCCTTTAAGGTCGCTTACCTCGCCTGGACTTCTCCCCAAACCTCGACATCCATTCCGGGCGGTGACGCTCCGCAAGCCAATGTGGTCACCCGTGACGTGACCTTGGACCCCGACACGGCGATTGTGGATGATAAAGCGAATATCATCGCCGGCCGAGAAGTGGTTACGGATCAATTTGCACCGCACAAATTCATCTATCTGATACCGGGCGCCCCGCCTCCACCTTCCTTTTTCAACTTTTCCCAGCAAGGTTCGAAGTACGCTGCCTACTGGGGCAGCCAAACTGCGGGCGGACCCATCCGGCGGACGACCTATCTGGACGCGGGCGGCGGCGGCGCTTCGGCCTCATGGGGAACTTATGTGACTCCCGCGTCGCCCGTGTCTGCGGCCGGTTACGGCGAGGTATCCGCGACAGCCGTGCCGGGGGCGGGCGGAGGTAAAACCGTATTGGCTTACGAGACCACGTTTTCGCTCGCAGGCGCAGCTTTCGAGGTGCGCTGGGAAGACATCGATGCCGGAACTTCCGTCGGTACCGGAGACGTCACTCGTCCCGTCCTCCCCGAGGATTTCGCCGTGGCCGCAGATTCTGCGGGGAACGCTTTGATTCTCTGGCGCGAAAACGGTAACCTGTTTGCTACGGGGTACGACGCGTCGCATACGCAAGTCCTCGCTCCATTTCAGGTCCAAGCGGGTATTTTCATCCAGGATTCGGTGACGCATTGGTATCGATCCTACGGTGTTAGTCAATTGACGAACGGAAATTTCATGTTGGTCTACTCGCGCGTATCCGGGCCGAACAACATCGTCTATGCCAGGACCTTGGCGCTTCCCGTGAATGGGCAAGCTTACCTTTTGGGCACCGAGAGGCAGATTTCTCCGTCCGGAAAATATTCCATGTTTCCGGATATTTCCGTGTCGCGCGACCGAGCGGTGGTCGGGTGGTTCCAGCGAGAGGCCGGATCGGGCAATCACACTTTCTATGGAACCATTTTCGGCAAATCGGGATCGGATATCGTCACGCCCGGCGTCACCCTCGACATGGCGGGAGAAAATATTTCTTTCGGAGGGACAGGGGGCGGGAACTGGTACCGGTGGCATTGGTTCAAATGCGCCAAGGTGGCCATGGA
Source organism: Fibrobacteria bacterium (assembly GCA_017881725.1). Lineage (GTDB taxonomy): Bacteria > Fibrobacterota > Fibrobacteria > UBA11236 > UBA11236 > Chersky-265. Next base: position 1,018 of record JADGQO010000203.1, on the reverse strand, counting down.
TCTCCTTGGGAATATCGTCGTGGCGTACGACAACGGGTTCAATGCGAAGGTGTCCCTGGTTCGTAATACTCCCACCTATTTCGATTCCGCCGCGTTCACCAGCAAGACCTTGCACATCGATAATCCTTCCATTCCCGCCTTCCAATTCGATCCGGCCATGGATTCGGCGGCTTTTCTGTCCTTTTCCGGTTTCGACACGACCCGGGTGGCCCTAAGCCTCGCTGTCTCTTCCGACAGCTTGTTTACGGGTTCGCAGGGAAACTTTCTTCCCTTGTCGACGCCGCGCGTGGCCGGTGGCGCGTATTACAAATACCGGGCGGTTCTCTATTCCGATCCGGCCACGCACCTGAAAACGCCCAAACTTAAAAGCCTGGACCTGGACATCAACGTCAAACCGAAATTAACCTCGGTCGATTCCATCCAGGCGGGCGTGCATCCCAGGGTGAAATACGATCCCGCCGCCGGTTATGTCCTGTTACCGCGCAAGGACAGCCTGAAGCTGACGTGCTCGGCGTTTGACGCGGACGACGACGGCGTGGATTTTCGAATCTCCCTGGGATCCAAAACCCTGAAAACATCCCCGGGTATCCGGGTTTCCCCAGGTAACTTCCATGGTACGGTGACAATCCTTCCTCCCGATACCGTGTTGAGCCCTTTGCCGTTGATCATGACGGCCGTGGACAGCCGCGGTTGGTCCAGCCGGCCGGATACCCTGTTATTTGATTTCCGGAACATCGTCCCAACTCAGTCCGTGCGGGTCTTTCGAAACCGTGGCCGGGATTCTTCGCGCGTTTATCGGCCGATCGGCGGGGGCGTGGACACCTTGACTCCCGCTTCGGGACAAACCATGGTGGTGCAGCAATTCGACACCTTGGCCGTCAAAGCCGCGTTCAACGACGGAAACGATGATACTCTGACCGCTCGTTGGTATCGAAACGGAGCTCAGGTGGGCAGCCGCCGCGTCTTCGTGCTCGACACCGTAGCCTTCAATTTTCCCGGCGATTCCGTCGCGCCCCTG
>JADGQO010000202.1 GCA_017881725.1 Fibrobacteria bacterium | reverse complement strand
CGTGGAAGGCCGGGAAAACATCGAGGGGCAGAAAAAGCGGGCGAACACCTTGCCCGGCAGCAAAAGCAACATCACCTTCCATTATGATCTCGGTAACGATTTATACCAGCTTTTCCTGGACCATACCATGGCTTACTCCAGCGCAGTATTCCACAGTCCCGCCGATACCTTGGAACAGGCGCAGATCAACAAATTCGAGTTGCTATGCCGAAAGTTGGAATTGCGCGCTGAGGACCATTTGCTGGAAATCGGTTCCGGCTGGGGCGGATTCGCCATCCATGCGGCGAGGAAATACGGCTGCCGCGTCACGACCATCACCCTATCCGAAGAACAAAAGAAACTGACTGAAGCGCGCATCCAGGAAGCGAAGCTCGGAGAAAAGATCGAAGTGCGCATCCAAGATTACCGGGAAGTCCAAGGCAGCTTCGACAAAATCGTTTCCATCGAGATGTTCGAGGCCGTGGGGTACGAATACTTCGACGCTTTTTTCGCCAAATGCCGCTCGGTTTTGAAACCCACGGGCATCATGGCCATGCAAGTCATTACTTTCCCGGACAACCGCTTCGAGGCCCACCGGCAAGGCTGTGATTGGCTGCAAAAGCACATTTTTCCGGGCAGCCTTTTGCCTTCGGTGTATGAACTTTCCCGCGCCATCCGGAACTCCAATGGACTGATGATCCAGCACCTGGAAAATTTCGACTTTCATTATGCGCGCACGCTTCGCGAATGGCGGGAACGGTTTTTCGCCAACCGTGATAAAGTCCTGGCGCTGGGCTATGATGAAGTTTTCATTCGGACCTGGGAGTATTACCTCTGTTATTGCGAGGCTTCCTTCCGCAGCCGCAATATCGGCCTCCTGCAATTGACCCTGACCTTCCCCAACAACATCGAAATCCTTGGGCAAAACCCGACTACGGCTTAATTTGGTTTTCGTGAAAACAGGCAACCCAGGAAACAAAACTGAATGTTCCTGCTACTCTCCCGCCCGTGAGGGAGATTTTTTCCAAAGTGGACCCTAAAGTGGTTTTCGTGGGACACAGTTCCTAAATTTTCCACATCTCAGGGGACACATGCAGGTTACAGCGTATTCGGCTTCATTGTTTGCTTTATTGATTGGGTTGAGCCAAACCTTTGGGAGCGCCTCGCCAGCGCCCGCCGTTCCTCCTCCCCAAGCAGATACCCTCCCGCGCATGCAAGTATTCCGTGGAGTTGCTCCCCCCGGCGCCCGCGTAAGCCTTGATTCGGCCGTAACCATCGCCGATACCGGAGGCCATTGGCAATTGCGACTTCCCGCCCGCGTAAAATTGACCGCCTTAATAAACACCTCGGCTAGGCCCGATAGCGTTGCTCCGGATACCACACGGGGAGTTAAAGCGCCAACTGCCGCATCACCCCAAGATTCAACCCGCGCGGCCGTGGATTCGACCGCCGGAAAATCCGGAGAAATTACCCTGTGTTTGGAGCAGGGAGGCCAGAAAGCCTGCCGCCCCTTGCGCCCGGGACCCTTCGACACCTTGGAATTGGCGCCCTTGCATTTTACGTCGTCGCAAGCCCCGGATTCCCAAGCTGCCGAGGCCCTGCGTCCCGTCGAGGATACCGTAACGCGTACGTTACCTAGCGTGAAGGCCAAGCTGCTCGATCACGGCAAGGTCACGGGCGATCGCCTGGTCACCGTGCATGGCCGTCGCAAACCTAAAATACTGGGTCAGGATCATGTCACCGCCCAGCAAATCAAGCGCCTTCCCGGATTGGCCGAACCCGACGTCATCCGCGCCGTGCAAGCTTTGCCGGGTGTCGTGGCTTCGTCGGACTTTTCCACCAAAATGTACGTGCGCGGCAGCCCGAGCGATGAAAACCTGGTCCTGTACGACAATGCCGTGGTCTATTCCCCGGCCCATTTCGGCGGCCTGTTCAGCACCTTCCTGGCCGACGCGACCGGCGGCCTGGATTTCTACAAGGGAGGATTCGATCCCTATTGGGGAAACCGGTTGGCTTCAGTGTTGTCGGTGCATTCGAAGGACGGCGGATCCACTTTCGACTCGACCAGCCGCTTGTTCGGAACCAAGCTGGGCGATTCGGCGAAAGTCACCGGGTCGGCGCGCCTGACTACATTCTCCGGAACCGTGGAGTCCGACGGCAAGTACGGCGATTGGGCCTGGACTTTGGCGGTCCGTCGAACATGGGTGGACCAAGCCCTGGAGGCGGCAAACCGTTTGAATTTGATCAACTTCACGCTCAGCTATTTCTTTTATGATTGGCAGGGCGACGTGGCCTGGGCCCATGCCGGGGATACCGTGCGCGTTTCCGCTTACCAGGGCCGCGATGAGCTGGACCTGACCCCGCTCATCCTCAATTGGGGCAATGTGGCGCTACCTTTGAATTACCGTTTCAAAATCACGGATAATTGGGCTTACGCGGGAACCTTCGCCTGGTCGGGATTCGACCAGACCTTTTCGCTCAGCGACGTGCTCCGCTTCGACAATTCCATCCAGACCATGAACATGCGCCAGGGCTTGATTTACTCGGGTTTCCCAGGGCATTCAATATCCACCGGTTATGAGTACAACTATTTCTGGATCGATTTCCTGCAAGGCAACAAAGCGCGCAACCAGTATCTGGAGGACAAATATTCGCTCGACCTGCACGCCGCGTATTTACAGGACAAATGGGTGCTGAACCCGCGGCATACGGTATCCTACGGGTTACGGGTGTACAATTATCCCGCCTTGCAAAAACCGCAAAGCAATTCCACCGCCGACGTGGTCCGGGAAGGGCTCGGCGATTTGACTTGGGATCCTCGTATCACCTACACCTATCGGCCGGCCAAGGATTGGCGCTACGACGCCCATGTCGGCTATTACCATCAATATCTCACCTCCTTGCGCTTCACTGATCAGGAAACGCCCAATGAATTCTGGTACGGCGTGAAGGGTGACATGAAGCCCACCACGTCTTTGTTGACCGGGGCCGGAGTGCAGCGCGAGAACTTGACCGCCTTGGGATTGACCGCTTCCTGGGAGGGCTATTACAAGGATATCCGCAACATCCCGCTTTTCTATCCCAACCAAACGGCCGCCCAGCTCGATTCGCTTCAGTCCCAGGGCGGTGGCCTGTCTTCTTTGTTCTCAAGCCTCGACGGATACGCGATGGGAACGGAGCTGGATCTGAAACGCGAGGAAGGCGCCATCAGCGGCGAATTGAGTTACGCCTATTCGCAAGCCGTGCTGCGACACGCGGCCTTCGACAACGGCGTCATCACCGAACCGAAAAAGATTTATTACGCGGATTGGAACCAGACCCATGCGATTAAGCTTACGGCCAACGTGAATTGGCGCGGCCCCGGAGGTGAAGCCTTATGGGTCCACCCCAAGCCCGGACGTTATTTCCGCAGTAATTTCCAGTGGACCGTCCATACCGGACTCCCCTATACCGGTTTGGGACTCTACACGGAGCCGCACGAATCGCTCCGAAACTTCCAGAACAACACGCCCATCCGCGTTTTGGACGATGACCGCAACGATCTGAACCGGCCTTATTACACGCGCCTCGACATCACGCCTTTCGACGTGGGACGGCAAGGCCATTGGCGCTTTTATTGGACCATCATCAATGTGTTCAACAGCCAGAACGTTTACCTGGTCCAGGTGGACCGCGGACAGAACCCGCCCCAAAAAACGAGCATCTACCAATTTCCGCGCCTGCCGATTTTCCTGGGGTACGAATATGAATTTTAAATCTCGCCCGCCGAAGTCGAAATGGAACGCCGCGCCGGGGCACCGTAACCTTTGGGTTACCTGGATGCGAGACGGCATCCGTCGCCGCATGACGCAATCAGGGTCCCGGACGGCCTGGTTGACTCTCGTGGCCCTGGCTCTTTCCGGATGCTTGTTGGGCCCTTGGAATCTCACCCCGCAGGATCAGCAGGCAAAAGTGCAAATCGAAGTTGCGTGCATGCTTGTTTCCGGAAAACCGTTCGATACCCTATGGTTGGAGCGTCCCCTGGATTTCAATAGCGCCTACGACAGTACCGCCGCATTCATCGATACCAACGCCTCGACCGTCCGCATCATCCGCACCGACGTGACCCCGCGGGAAACGACCATGTACTCGATGTCATTGCCCTATACGCGGGCCTGGCTCCCCCGCGCGCCCGGCGCCGTAGCCCGCGCTGGAGGCAAATACCGGCTGGAAGCCTTCATTCGCTGGGACGCCGCGCGCACATACCCGCAAACCCACGCGTTTCAAGTCGACACCTTGTCCGCCGAGGCGTATATCCAGGCGCGCTACCATATCCGCGACACTGCCTACGCGCCATTGGAGGCCATGCATCCTTCCTTATCCCAAGGCCTGTCGGCGAATACGGCTTCCGCCGCGCTGGCAAGCGATGCGGGGCTTTCCGCGTTATATGACAGCCTGGATGCGATATATCCGCTGCGTAACCACGGCATCACCCAGGAGGATTTGTCCCAGTATCTTAAAGGTTACCCGGTCCAGAAGCCGCTGCATCGCGGGGACACGGCGTTTTACATTTTCGACGCATCCAAGGTTAAGGATGCGAATCCCGGAAATCCCGATCTCATCAGCCGGTATTCCCGGCAATGGAATTTTTTACAGGACTTGGATAAGCGCCAGTTCGGCGGCCTGGTCGCCAGTTACATGCATGATACCCTGGGCAACCGCATTCTCGATCCCTTGAATCAGGCGCTACAGGCCGCGAGAGGAAGAACATCCATCGATTCCGCCCAGCAATACCAACAGGGGCAAACGCGGTTCCTGGGCTTAACCGGGTCGGTGGTGGCGGGCAACACCGCCTATCCTGACACCGTGGCCTGGGGCAATCGAAACCTTAGTTATACGGGTCCTGACATGATTTATTTTTACGGCGTGGATTCGCTTTACGCCATTTATCAACGCAGCCTGAACTCCGGTTTCACCGTTTCTTTGGGCGGAGGCGGTGGCGGTGGCGGAATAGGCCGCGGAGCGGGAAACGTTGTGCACTTTACCAATATTGAAGGCGGCGACGGATACTTCAGCGCGGCCGCCGTGGATAGCTTTCCCGTCTTTTTACGCGCCATGCAGGATACCTTGCCGTTGCCGGCCTTGCATCAGGCTTGGCTGGTTCGGGATGCCAAGCGCCGTCGCGGTGGCGGCGGAGGCGGCGGACTGGGCTTTTAACCGGACACCCAAATCCCGTAATAAAGCCTATCACGGGGATTCCCAAGGACGCCGGCTTTTAGAAACAGCCCGCCCGCCGATAATTTGTGGACTTATGGCAAATTCCTGATTAACATTGGTCACGGTTTCCATTTCATGCCGGTGCGGTCGCTCATTCCGGCCTAGAACCTTTTGATTTGGTGGTTACCCTGCGCAGACGCGATTTCCTGGCTGCCCTTGCGATGCTGCCTTTCGCCATACGCGCCCGGCCAACCTCGGAGATACGCGCAATGCCCCCATCGCCAGAAGCGTCTCCAAAAATGCCCGTTCTCTTCGTGGGCCACGGCTCTCCGATGAATGCCATTGAGGATAACGTCTATAGCCGGAAATGGCGCGCCCTCGGCCAAGAGCTTCCCAAACCCAGGGCCATCCTGTGCATTTCCGCCCATTGGCTTACGCGCGGAACCGGGGTAACCGCCATGTTACACCCGAAAACCATCCATGATTTCGGCGGTTTTCCCAAAGCGCTTTTCGACGCCCGTTATCCCGCGCCAGGAAGTCCATCCATCGCCCAAGAGGTGCAATCCATCGTCACAGGCGCGCAGGTATCCTTGGATCAGGAATGGGGACTGGACCATGGAACCTGGTCGGTATTGCTTCCCATGTTTCCCAAAGCCGATATTCCCGTCTTGCAACTGAGCATCGACTATCCGAAACCGGGCCAATTCCACTACGACCTGGGGCGGGAATTAGCCGTTCTGCGGCAACGCGGCATTCTCATCGTGGCCAGCGGGAACATGGTCCATAATTTGCGGTTGGCGGCGTTCGACCATATCGACGATCCGGGATTCGGATTCGATTGGGCCAAGGAGATGGATCAAAAGTTCACATCATTAATCGCCTCAGGCGATCATGCCCAATTGATCGCTTGGGAAAAACTCGGACCGGCGGCCAAACTTGCCATACCCACTCCGGACCACTATTATCCCCTACTGTATGCACTTGGGGCGCAACAACCGGGCGATACGGTACAACTTTTCAATGAAGGCACGGTCGGCGGGGCGTTCACCATGACGTCTTTGCGGCTCGGATAAGGTTTGCAATAAATAAGGACATGCCATGAACTCGTATCCACTCGCCGCTCTCCTTTGGGTTATCGTGTTTGCGGTTTCGACGCTGAATATTCCAGCCGCTCCGGAAACCGTCACCTTCAAAGGCCGGGTAGCCGGATTATCCAAGGACAGCCTGGCCCTCAACGCCCGCTTCGGCGTCCAATTGCAGGACTCGGCGATTTACGAATTCCAAATCGACCTGGCGAGAAAAGGATTGCTGATCAACAAGGGCGTGCGCATGGAATTATCCGACACGAACGAGTTTTTCGATTCTCTTATCAGCGCGCCAAAATTCATGATTGAAAATTCAGACATCTCGACGATTTCCTATTCCGGAATTTTCATGGAATATGCGCATGTCCCATATTTCACCTTCATTGAAACGAAGTTGAAGACGGACACTTTGACTCGCTTGTTATTCATATGCGTAGGAAACTCCGGCGGAGGAAAAGTATTCCCCAAATCATGTTCGAGCTCCTCCGGAATGGAAATGATGGAGGTTGGAAAAGACACATCCGTCCTTAATCTTTCCGGGAACTTCAGCTCGGTCTCTACGGCGATTTTTTCAGGTCTTGGCAAGGCGAAGTCGACAAACGGGTTCAATTCGTATTCAGCCGTGACGGATTTTCCACATATTTTTCGGTTTGGAGACGCGCGACACGTGGATATCATGGATGTATTGGGCCGCTCCGCCAGATTCACCATATCAGGATCAAAGTCCAAACGGGATTTATCCGGAGGCCCATTTTTCATCCCCGGTACCGAGTAACTTCGCGTACCGTTCTACCAAGCAGTGAATTGATTTAGGCTTTGAAACCGAGTAGGGTCATCCATGTTGCGGATTAAAAAAGCATTGGCATCGCGCCTGCGAACGGTCGGTGAAGTGGGGATTCATTCCGGGATGGATACGCAACTTGCGCGTAATGTGCGAGTGGCCAATTTTTCCTCGATTGGACATATCCTGACGACCTTGCCGTACTTTTGGATCTTCAAGCGGCTAGGCGCGGAAAATATGGCCTGGTGGATGGTCCTCCCGCTATCGGTCTGTTTCTGTTCTATTCCTTTTTTGAACCGATTCGGGTTTTATAATTTCTCCCGATTACTCCTTTTGACCGCCATCAATGTCTGTATCTTCATCGCCGCGCCGATTTTCGGAGAAGCGGCGCGCGTTGAATCATTCTTCTTTTACACCATGTTCATGCCCCTCCTGTATTTCCATCTATCCGAAAGATTAAATCTTCTGATATCCATCGCCCAACCCATGATTTTTTGGAGCGTTCTCCATGCTTGGGGATATACCCATATGGGTCCGCCCGTGTTGTCCCCGGATGCGGCGGAATTATTGGGTACCATGTTGACACCCACGGCGGCGCTCCTGATTTTAGCCGGGTTCTTTTTCATTTATTACTCCCATCAAAAAAGCGAGGAGGTTCTCCTTGCCGCGAAAAACCTGGCGGAAAAAGCCAATCAAGCCAAAAGCCAATTCCTGGCCAATATGAGCCATGAAATCCGGACCCCGATGAATGGCGTCGTCAGCATGGCGCAACTTTTGGAGTTGACCCCGCTAAACGCCGAACAACATCGATTTGTCCGCGTGATTCAGGATTCCAGCCTCAACCTGCTGTCCGTCATCAATCAAATCCTCGATTTTTCGAAAATCGAAAAGGGCAAATTACGCTTGGAAATCCGGACGTTCGATCCGGAGGAAGTCATCGAGGAAATCATTTCGATTTTCGCTCCCCAGGCGGAAATTAAGGGGCTGCAATTGATTTGGAAAAAAACCGGCCCTATCCCCCGCCAGGTCCGGACGGACCCCATAAAATTGCGGCAAATCCTGATTAACTTGGTCGGCAATGCCATCAAGTTTACCCAGGTGGGAGTAATAGAATTGTGCCTCAAAGCCGAAGTTTCCGAGGCGGGGAAAATTTTTCTCCACATGGAAGTACAGGATACGGGAATCGGAATTGACCCCATGGACACGGAGAAATTATTCCAGGCGTTTTCTCAAGCGGATATTTCCAACACCCGGAAATTCGGCGGAACGGGATTGGGATTGGCGATATCTAAGCAGTTCGTTGAAATGATGGGCGGACAAATCGGATTCTCCAGCCAAATCGGTAAGGGCAGCACTTTTTGGTTCCACATCCAAGTCGAGGAACCGGCGGGCAATAAGCTGCAAACACTGGAAAATGATCCCTTGCCCACGCCAATCGTGCCGTGGATTATCACTCAGGAGCGGGAATTTTCAGACAAGGATCGTCTGAAAATTTTAGCCGCCGAGGACAACCCCATCAACCAGCGTGTGATTAAAATCCTTTTGGAAAAATTGGGGTATCATCCCGACATCGCCTTTAATGGCCGTGACGCTGTCGAGGCTTGGAAAAAGAAAAAGTATCATTTGATTTTTATGGACTGCCAAATGCCGGAAATGGACGGCTACGACGCGACGCGGGAAATTCGCATGCGGGAAGGCGTGGGCGAAAAAACGATGATCGTGGCGATGACGGCGGATGCGATCGTGGGGAATAAAGAGAGATGCTTGGCGGCCGGCATGAATGAATTTCTCAGCAAGCCCGTGCGCCTCGAACAAATCAAATCGATTTTGGAAGCGGTTAAAACCAGGGCCACTTAGGCGTCCTGCAAACCTAAACTACGCGCCTCTCGCGCATCGGGCTGCAAACCATCGACCCCTCTCAGGTTCCGAATTCCGAATTGGAAGCTGTTGTTTCTTGCTCCAACCAAATACAAGAAACTATAATCAACACTCCCTATTCAAGCGTCTGTTGTAAGCAACCGGAATCAAACTCCACTACTTCGACTTATAAATATTGGAGTAGCGATTTTATTACTAACCGCGCAAAAATTTAAGAAACGACGGAAACGTCCGATATTGGTATGGGGCAAGCGTTTGTTCCCGAAAAAAGGATATCATCATGGGTATGCGAGTTAGTGATGGCGGATCATCCGGGGCGGGCCAGAGCGCCTCTGCCGCAGGATGGCAACAAAAACAGCAAAGCTTTAAAGCCTTGACCTCGGCTTTGAAGTCGGGCGATTTGGCGGCCGCGCAGCAAGCCTTCTCTTCGATTTCCAATGGGTCCGGCTCAAGTGGAAATGGGCCGCTGGCGCAAATCGGCCAGGCCTTGCAAAACGGCGATTTGGCCGGAGCGCAAAAAGCGGAAGCCGATCTGAAAACCAAGCGAGGCGGCCATCACCACCATCACCAACAGGATGCGGATGGAGCCGGAGCATCGGCTCCGCCTCCCACGCCTCCGCCCTCGACGGCAGATGTAACGGGTACAGGCACGCAGGTGGATACAGTCGCCTAGGTCAGGCAGGCGCGAACCAAGCGGCATGCATCATTCAGGGCCTATCGCCGGGGTTGCGGCATTTGAAAATTTCGTCGCAACCGCCGGCTACGACAACCAAGTTATCCTCTGGAACGCGGAGACACGGGAAGCCTTGGCGCGGGCCAATCACGATCACCTAGTGAACCACTGCGCGTTCAGCCCCGACGGAAAGTGGTTGGTCAGCGCCAGCAGCGATTATTCGGCGCGTGTGTGGTCCATTCCGGATTTGCGGCTTCGCGCGGCGCTCGTCGATCACGAGGATGATGTGGACATGGCCGAATTTTCCCACGATAGTCGCTACATAGCCACTTGCGCGTTGGATCGGTGCGTTCGGATTTTCAATTTGGACGGCCGGTGCCTCCAAGTAATGCGCGGCCATTCCGGGAATGTCCTTTCCCTGACTTGGATGGCGGACAATCGCCGCATCATGTCCTCCAGCGTGGATGGAACGTTGCGAACATGGGATAGCGTCACCGGAGAGTGCCTACAGGTTGTCGATCTCCAATCCCGCACGGACTCGTTCGCGTTAGGAAGCGATGGAACCATTTTCGCCGGTGATGATCAGGGACGTATTTCCGTGACCATAGGAGGCGTCACCGAGTTCATACCGGCGCACCGGGCCGGCATCAAAAAAATCATCCGGGATTCACGGCAGGATATTCTGGTCACGCTCGGCTATGATCGATGTCTGAAGATTTGGAAACGGGAAGCGTCGAACCGGCTGGTGGAGTATTGTCAAACCTCCTTGCCGGAATGTATATGGGCGCGGGGAGCGGCGGTTCTTTCCGACGGCCGGATCGTTACGGGTACTTTCGGATCCACCTACGCCGTATTCGATGGATCTACCCTGAGCTGGGATTTGCAAGGCGTGTGTGCGGGACCGTCCCTCAACGCCGTGTTGGCGCATCACGCGCATATCTATACGGTCGGTGACGCGGGAATAGTCAGTAAAGACGGCGCTCCGGCCGGGTCGATGGGAAGCCCGTGTAATTTTTTGGTCGCCTTCGAGGATCGCGTCTTAACGGGCGGCCATACCGGCGTGCTTTACGATGCAGGCACGGGTGAAGCCCTATATGCGCATCACTCGCCGCTTAATTGCGCGGCGGAGTTTGAACGAAACGGGGAATTGGGCCTTGCGATAGGAACCTACACGGGCGAGATTCTGTGTTTCAAAAAAAATATCCACGGCGAACTCCGGCTTGACTGCGAGCTTTCCGTTTTTGAAAACGCGGTTAAAAGCCTGGCCTTCTGTGACGGAATGCTTTTTTCCGTATGCGCCAACACGGATTTGGCCTGGCATCGCGTGGAAGACTGGACACAAATCAAAACCATTACCAAAGGCCATGAACGCATCGCCAACGGCGGGTGCGCCTTGGGTGGCGAACGATTCGCCAGCATCGGCCGAGATCGTATGCTGCGCATTTGGAGCGCTGACGGGCAGGAGTCTTATCTAACCCCGCACAAGCATTCCGTAAAATGCATCGCCGTGGATTCGGCGCAAATGAATTTGATAACCGGAAGCTATGGAGGCACGTTAGCCTTGTTCAATTTGAAAGAACGGGTTTGGACGAAAGTCCTCCGTCCCACCAGCGCGGGCATTTCCTCCGTGACCTGGAACGAGAACGACCGTTGTTTCCTGGCCGCGTCCTACGACGGCTCGATTTATCCTATCGCCGCATGAGTACACTTATATTTTTTTCCGGAAGCCGCCGGAAGGAATCCTACAATACGCGGCTTTTAGAATACCTGGCGGACGGATTGGAAATGGATTTCAACTTGGAATGGTTGGAACCGTCCGAGGTCAATTGGCCGATTTTCGATCAAGAATTGGAAGCGGAGCGGGTGGTTTTTTCACAAGTCTTGGCCTTGCATGCCCGGCTATTGCGCTGCGATGGACTGATTGTCTCCAGTCCGGAATACAATTCCCTGCCGACGCCGTATTTGAAAAATATCGTGGATTGGGTCTCCCGGATTCCGCGCGTCGTTCCAGGCGCGGAAAACCCCTTTGTGGATATGCCCATCCAACTGTGCAGCGCCTCCACGGGCTGGAGCGGCGGCGCCCTGGGACTAATTCCCGCCCGTTCCATGTTCGCCTATCTGGGGGGCCAAGTTCAAGGCGATACCATTTGCATTCCCCACGCCGCGGAAGCCTGGACGGAATTGGGCTATGCTTTTTCGGAACGGCAGGAAATCAAAATCACCGATACACTCCGGCGGTTCCTGGATAAAGTGCGCTCGAACGTCGAAATACGTACCAAAAAAACAGGCCTGCAATGAGACAAAATAATCCCGACGGCCACCGGCATTGGCCTGTTTTCGCAAAACCACTATGCGGTGAAGTTTCGGATCGGGATCGATTGGGCCTTCCTGATCGGTATTTGCCATCTGCTTTGGATGAGGACCAAAAAAAGTGGTTTTCCGATCTCCGTCACGAATCTCTAAGTGAATTGTTGCGCATTCTGCCATCGGCGCAACTGCCTTTGGCGGGGCGATTGGTGGCGGGCAATCTTCTTGGGGCGCTGGGTGATCCGCGTATCCGCACGGATCAACCCGACATGATCAGCATCGAAGGCGGTCGCGTCGAAATCGGTTTAGCGAAAACCCAGGTCGAGGAAATCATGCGCGAGTATCAGGGTTTGGGATTGGAAAAAGAATGGATCGAAAAGGAATGCCCACGGTTTCAAACGCAATTGCGTCCCTACGGCTTGGCTCGCTATCCCGTCACCAACGAAGAATTCCGGATTTTCTTAATCGATACGGGTTATCCTGAAATCCCCACCAGTTGGACGTTCCGTCGCTTTCCTGCGGAACGATCAAATCATCCCGTTTACACCGTCTCCGCGGAAGCGGCCGACACCTATGCGAGTTGGTTGGCAACACGCACCGGACGAGCGTTCCGGCTGCCTTCCGAAGCGGAATGGGAATGGGCTGCGGCCGGACCCGAGGGACGCGAATTCCCCTGGGGCGATACCTTCGCGCCGGATTTGGCTAACACTGCCGAGACGGGATTATTCACTACTTCCCCGGTTGGAGTTTTCGTCGGGGGCGAATCCGTGTTCGGCATTTCCGACTTAGCCGGAAATGTGGAAGAGTATGTGGCCGATGAATATGGGCCGTATCCGGAGGGAACCTTCATCGCCGATCACTTGGTAAAAATCCAAGGCCGATATCGCGTGGCGAGAGGCGGCAGCTTCGCGCGTTTTCGCGATTTAGCGCGCACGAGGCGCAGGCACGGGCACAATCCCAAATCCACGACCTACGCCATGGGTTTCCGTTTAGCGGAAAGCCATTGATCAACAATTTTCTGATTGGATTCGCATGGCCCACGCGCTGGTGATTGACCTTCCGGGCGGAACCGATTTTGATATCCTGCGCGCCTTAAAGGAACGCGGCGACACCTTCTGTTTCCTGAGCAACGATTTGGAATATTATCAACGCCAAGAAGGCATTATGCCATGGTTGGAACAGGCAGAAGAATTAATCCAGGTCAAGCCTTTCGATGATTCGGAAGTGGAAAAGCGCGTCATCGAGTCCCATCGACGAAAGCCCTTTACCGCATTGCTTTGCCTTCTGGATACACGGCTCGTCGCAGCCGCCCGCCTGGCGGCGAAATTGGGACTGCCCTACCTGAATCCTGAGAGCGCGCAACTATTGCGGGATAAATATTCCGTGCGAAAACGCTTGCAGGAAAAAGGTTTGCCGCAACCGGAATTTGCCTTGGCGACGACCAACGCGGAGGTCAAAGCCGCAGTTGAAAAATTAGGTCTTCCCGTTTTGATCAAACCTTCGGATGGGTATGGATCGCAAAACATCGTCGTATTACGCTACCCGGAAGATCTCGATCCGTTGTTGAGCCCGGTCGATGAGTTGCTGCCAAGCCGCGCGGACTATGGCTTGGGCGTGAAAGCGAATGACCGCTTGCTGGTGGAGCGCTTCCTGGAAGGGACATTTCTCGGCTGCGATACGCTGACGGAAAACGGAAATCACCGGTTACTCGGCATCCATGAAAAACTGTTTTACGATCAACCCTCCTTCGCCATTCGGGGAGGGTGCTTCATGCCGAATCACCCTGGGTTCCGTGAGATCGAGAAATATCTTTTCGCCTTGCTCGATGCCGCCGGATTCGATTGGGGCGCGACACATACCGAGTTGATGCTGACACGGGAAGGTCCGCGCCTGATTGAAATCAACCCTCGCTTGGTGGGAGCGAAAATACCGCGTCTGATAGGCGATGCATTGGGAAGATCCGTGCACGCGGATCTCATTGCCTTGCACGCGGGCCAAGGTTTGCCGCCGGAGCCCGGCCCCATCGAAAGAATCGCCGTCACGCGCTGGCTGGCCGCGCCTCAAAGCGGAATCCTGGAGCGTATCGAAGTTCCCGATCGGATGGACGACCGGATTTGCCGGGTTGAAATCATGAAAAAGACCGGTGATGCCGTACAACCGCCCATGGAAAACGCCGATCGTTTAGGGTATGTGATGGTCGCTGCGGGTCAGCGTCGCGAAGCGGAAGAGATTGCGGATCGGTTTATTTCCGATTGTCGGATAACAGTTCGGCCCGCGCGGAATTTTTCAACACCCTGTTAAAATCCGTAGGCGATTTCGGGACCGCTGGGCGTGATCAAAAATTGAAAACTTCCCTTTCCTTGGGGTTGTGACTTGAGGAAAAGAAAATTCTTACCCACCGCCTGGCCCAATGCGTACCCCAGCAACGCCCCGGCGACTGCGTCGGAAAGCCAATGGATATTGGTCGAAACGCCAATTCCCACGGCGGCGGCATAGGCCAAGGCTCCGGCCTTCAGCCCCGGATGATCAGGATATAACTGCGCCAAAGCTCCGGACATGGCGAAGGCGACGGCCGTGTGACTGCTCGGCCATCCATCAAAGACACCGCCCCTCCAAAAACCGAAGCGGAAGGCAGCGCTGTTATCGTCCCTGCGAGCCTTGTCATCCGGTGGAATCCTTCCGGTAAAGACCTTAATCCCGGAAGATACCGCCAACCCCAGCAAAGCCGATTGCCCCAAGGCCAAACCCGTCAGAGCCAAGTCGGGTTTATTCTCAACTCGCCCATAGACAAATAGCGTCAACGGCAAAAACATCGGGACAATCCCGCCCGCGATGACCGAAGTGAAACCCACTTTGGAAACCCAAGAATTCTCGACGCAGAAACGATACCAGCGCCAATCCAAACCGCCTTCCACCATGCCCAAGGTCGCGACTCCCGCCGCGATATACGGCAAACCGTATGCGTATTCCACGGACGAAATGAAGTTCCCTCCAACCCGGTGGAAAAGAACCCCAAAAGGAACGGGCGATGGTTTTTGTGCTCGCGCAGAATCGGCGACAGAGGAGTCAACGTGAGTCGAATCAGCGTGAGCGACAGAAACCAAGGTCGGCGCACGATCCGAATTTGCCTGACTGAGTGAGGCCAGGTTAAGCAGGGCATTCAAAAAGATCGCGCAACGCCACTTGGCCAAAAGAGCCGCGCGAACTCGCCTCAAGGGAGAACCAGGGATATCCGTAACATTGGTGTTACTCCATCTGCTCCCGGAAACAAAGCGAAGGACAATCGATTCCAGAAATTTTGGCCGGGGTTGG
>JADGQO010000201.1 GCA_017881725.1 Fibrobacteria bacterium | reverse complement strand
TCGCCGAGAAATTCGCAGGCATGGCCTCCCAAAAAGGCTTGGAACCGTTCCGCGTCCCAGCCACAGGATTCCGATAACATGACACGCATCACTTCCAGGTTAGTCTGGGAAAAGAACCAGGGCGGGGCCTGTATGGGTGCGCCGCGATCGGAGCCAATCGCAATGCGCGCGCTGGAATTGCTTTTCGCCAAGGCTGCGACCGTGCGGCAATAGGCCAGGGTCCAGGCTAGGCGCGAGGGATTTGTGACCTTGCTTTGCCGAAGGTCGGCAGGTAACCTGCCAGTTACGGAGCGAATTTCGTCTGCGGAAACGCCACCGAGCAAGTGACGCCAGCAGGTCACGCCCACTACGCCGCGACGTCGGAAAATTTCTCCGGCCAAATCAGAATCGAGATTGCGGCGCACGGGCTTTTCCTCGGCCAATCCGGTATGCGAGCACATCACGGACCCGCGATAAATGGAAAGGCAGTCCTCGGCGGTTTTCCGGTTCATATGCGCCACATCGAGGATGAATCCGAGTCGATCCATTTCCGCCAACATCTCCCGACCCAAATCAGAAATTCCCCGGCCGCTATCCGGCAGGAATCCTTCCCGCGAGGACCCGCCCCATTGCGTATCCAAAAAATGAATGGGTTGAATGCTGCGCACGCCCAATTCCCAAAGGCGGCTGAGGTCACCGGCGTTTTCCAGAAATCGGAGCGATTCGACCGCCAGGAAAAATTTGGTTTTTCGGCTACCGGAAATTTGCGTTGTGATTTGTAGATCGCCCGCGCTGCGTAACAATGGAACTGCCAGGCCTTCTAAACCGGCAAGTAGCCTTTCCCGCGCGGCCCGCGGAGAAACCAAATAAGTTTCGTAACAGGCCAAACCGAAAATGCGCGGCGCTGCCGCAAGCAATGGGGACGTTTCTCGTCCTTGGGACGGATTTGGTCCGACAATGTCGGAGTCACCGAGGTCCAACTGAAAACCGTGCACCCACCTTCCCCAAAAATTTCCTAAGCCGGGAAGTCGGTGATGGACATGCAGGTCCGTAAAATAAAACGGGAGCGCCCGCTGCTCGCGAACACTCCCTGGGCGCGGGCTTTCGGCCCGCTTGGACGTCGGCCCCTGGGCCGACTCGGAACCCGGTTGGTATCCCCGGGTCATTTATTTGCTTACCATCCGCTCATGCGGGTCGTCATCTTTTCGTGATGATATAAATATAGTCCATCCCATGTTACAATCCGAATTCAATCAATGCAACAACCGATTGCATTGGATTTGAGTCCGAAATCCGCATTAGCCTCCCATCAAAGACAGCAATTCCCCAATGAACGCTTGATTGGGGGCGGCCCCGAACTCCGCTCCCATAGGCTTTGCGGGGCTCTCCGGTTTTCTCGAAGGGTCGCTTAAACGACGATTGGATCCATTCAAATGGATATCTTCGATCAGGCGATTCATGATGTCTTCGGCGCGGAAATCCGTCGCGCGCCGCAGGGCCAGGGTCCGCAGGGATTGCAACCGCGCGGGATCGAGCAGCAGCGACGCCGCCATCGCGGCCATTTGCTCCGGCCCCTCCGCCAACAAGCCTCCGCGGCCTTCGGACAGGATGTCGCGCGGTCCCTTGGTGTTGAACGCCACGGCAGGCAGGCCGCAGCCCAAGGCTTCCAGCAAGGCGCACGAGAAAGTATCGAACCACGAAGGCAACAGGAGCAAGTCCGCGGCGGAATAGGCTGCGGCAAGTTTTTCGGCCGGGACCCAACCTAGGAAATCGGCTTCCGGCAAGGCCTCGCGCAGTCGCTCCAGGCAGGGTCCGGTTCCCGCGAACGCCATTTTCGCTCCCGGTACACGGGCCTGAATGCTCCGAAATATTTCCGGCAGTAGCAGCACGCCTTTTTCTTCGCTCAGGCGCCCAGCGTAAAGAAGCACCGGTTGATCGATTTCCGCGCGTCCCGCAACGCCGGAAAAGATCTCGTGTTTTTCCACCTTTTGCGGGTGGAAGTGCGCGTCGGTCCAATGCGCGGTCAGGAACAACCGGTCGGCCGGCAGACCCATCCCCGGCGAGGCGAAATGGTCCCGTTGTTCGGTGTTGAGGAGGAAAACGCCGTCGAAGCGGCGGTAGAAGGCACGCAACATACGGCGCAGCCGATCCAATTTCCGCTTATCGTATTTCAAGGTGCGCTTGGCGAAATCCATCCAATCGGTGTGCATGTAAAAATAGGCCGGCACGTTGAAGGCGTGTTTTAAATACAGGGCGAAGAGGCCCATGGGCGCCTCGGTGGACACGATGATGCGATCGTACCCGCCGTCGAGAAAAGTTTTTTGCAATTCCAATAGGCCCGGCAATCGGAAAGTTTGATCCGGATAGAAGGGCAAGGTGAAATCCGAGACGGCCGGCAGCAGCCGTAAATGCGGCCCGGCGGACAGCCCCCCGGCTTTTCCCGTGGCGCAGGCCAGGAAATCGATGGGCAAATCCCGGCGCCGCGCCTCGGCGAGAGTGGCCTGTAACACGTGTGATACCCCATTCTTGTCTTCCAGGGTATCGGTGAGCCAAAGCGCCCGACGGGGATGACGGTATCGTCCGATCCGCTCCGCGAATCCCTGCACGAAATCGCGGTGGCCGTGAATTATTTTAGACGCCGCGAAGGCCGCGCCTCCGAGTATGGTGGAGGCCAAGGCCGGAAAAGGCAAGCCGTCGCTCCACTTGCCGAGGTCGATTCCGGCGGGTTCTCCGCTGCGGCTTTGCGCGTCGTCCTGTCCAATCAAGGCGCGAAAGTGCGTGGGCAATTCGATTTTTCCGAGCAGGTCCATCGATCCCACGTCCATGCCTTGTTCTTCGAGTTTGCGCACTTTGGTTTTGACGCGATCGGCCAATAAGGCCGTCAGGCGATCGAACATGGCGGGCAAGGCTTCGCGCAGAACCTGCACCAGGCGCTCGGGGGAGTGTGCGCGCGCGGCGGCGATGGCGTCCATTTGCGCCAACACCGGCTTGTAGGCCGTACTGGTCAGGAGCGAAGCAATCCATCCGGGCTTGCGGCCTTGCAGGCATTCGTGGAACAGGCCCAGGAATTTGGACGTGTACTTGTGGCGACGCAATTCAAACATGCCGTTGGAAATGGCCAGGGCTTGCAGTTTTTCCGCCGTCGTGCCGCGATGCAACAGGAGCCGGATCAATCCCGGGTCTTCCATGTGCAGGGCGACCTGGCAGAAATAATCCAGGAAGGCGACGGTGAGTTTTTCCTCTTCGCAATGGCTGCCGTACGGTGCCATTTCCCCGCGCCGGAGGGCTTCCAACGCCAGCGCCGCGCGGCTTCCGCCCTGCGCGCGCCATCCCGGAACGCGCAGCAGAGTGCCGGTGGAACCGGCGAAGATTCCCATGTGGCAATCCGAACCTCCGGTGATGCGCTTGGACAGCGGGTTGCGGCAATAGGTACCGGGCGCGATACCTGTCCGCCGGGAAGCGGCTGCGATGCCCTCTTCGTCCAACCCCTGCAACCAGGAAACGGTCAAAATATTTTGCCAGGAGTCGCGTTGTCCGTTCACGCCTTCGAACCGCTCGAACAGGAGGGCGAATCGATCCATCAGTTCCAGGGGCGGAAGTCCTTTGGGACTGTAGAAGAAAAGCGGGTGGGCCAGCACAGTGGGGATGTCCGCGTTCGATGTATACTCCAGGAACCGGTACAGGTTTTTGCGCAAGCGGACCAGCTTGGATTCTTGCTCCGGGGTGAATCCGAAAGTGAGGATGTGGACGCCGACGTCGAAATCCGGCAGAGTGCAACTGAATTCCGCCGCAGGCAAAATATCCTGGCCCCGCTCCAAGGCTTGCCAGCACGACCGGGCGTTGTTGTGGTTGGTGATGGTCAGGGCGTCCGCTCCGTTGGCCTTTAAGGTGCGCAAGAGTTTCGCGGTGGGCAACCAAGTTTCGGGAACCCGCAGGATGCGTCCCAAGGTCTCGTCGGGCACATCGCTGTTCCGATCGTGGCAATGCAGATCGATGCGCATGCCGTCCTCGCCATCCTTACCGGCCAGCTCCGCGCTCCGGGCGCGCACGAAGGCATCCAGGTCTTGGCGGATACCGGAACGGAATTCGGAGGCAGGAGGCATGGATTTTCCTTGGTTCATGTTTGCAATCGGATTCTTTCCACGGCGGGTAAACGCAGGTCGGGAAAGCCTGGGGTGAAAGCGACGTTACCGGGATGGGTTGTCGGCCTATGTTCGGCCATGGGCATAAGCAAATTTCCGGCGTCGCCGTGCAAGTCAATATGGTAAGCCGTCCCCACCAATTGGCTTTCCGGAGGCGGGAGAAGTCCGGCGGACTTGGGCAGGATGAAACGCAACGGAGCCTGATCTTGATGGTTCGCGCGGCGCAGCCGCCAAGTCAGATTCGCCGCGGCCACGCCTTGGATGATCTCGAAATCGACCGTCCCGTGCGCGCTGGGCGCTCCCGCAACTTCCAGCTTCAGGCCGGGGCGGTACCATTGCGCGGGCACTCCTTGGCCCAGGTACAGTACCGACAGGCGCTCTGAAACGAGCATGTCGCGGATCAGGTTCACGAATTCCGCCGCCGCCCAGCCGTGATCGCCGTCGCCCATGCAGCCCCCGTACATGCGGGGATGCAAGGCTTCCGGCCAGGTATAGGTGGGTGAGGCCCGGCGCAGCAGGGCCTGCAGGATTTCCATCCAGCGTGCGTCGCCGCGGATCATGAGCACGCGCGCCAGTTGCGCCGAAAGATAAGGATTGAGCCCGGTATGGACGATGCGTTGGAAAAACATCCCGTCGCGCAGGTTGTTCTCCATCAAATACGCCAGCGTCCCTTCGACCCACGGTTCATCCGCGTCGAGGACGTCCAAGGGCGAGATGCCCACCAGGTTGCCGATGGCGGCGGAATCCATGCTGCGGTAAGGGGAGCAGGGCAATCCCCGCCGGCCGCATTTTTTCCAGGCCCAGTCCATGGAAGCGGCCACGTCCCCGCGGTAATCCATGAGCAGCTCGTCGATGGCCAGGGTATCCTTGGTGTTACCCAGCTTGGTGTATGCCCAGCGCACGGCTTCCAATCCCGCCAGGCTCCAAAGGTTGTCCCAATAGTAATGGTCGTTGGGGCCGAAATGCTCGGCCGAAAATCCCGGGGGTAACAAGCCGAAATGCGGGGACGGCCCTCCGCGCATCCCGTCCCGCATTTTAACGATCCAGCGCACGCCCTTGGCGAAAGCGGGCGCGAACCGATTCAACAGGTCCGGATCCCCGCCACGGCGGACATGATTCACCATGGTCCACATGGCCTGTCCGTTGCTATCCCATTCCCCGCGTTGGCTTTTGAAGAACCCGGCGTCGTCCTGGTGTTTGGTGTAGGCTTTGACTTTCGGAGCCACGCGCGCGCCCCAGCCCATGTTCTCGAAGGCCAGGGCGATGAATGCGGAGTCGCGGAACCAATGCGTATGGTAGAGGAAGGTCCCAGGCGAAAAATGATCCACGTCGTCGAAGACATGGAGATGGTTTTTCACGGCGGTGAAAGCCGTTTGCAACTTTTCATCCGGCAGCCGCACCTGCACGCCGTCTGCTTGATACTCATGGAGACGCGCCTGGCGGTCCGCGCGCGCTTGCGCGATGGCTCGGGATTTGGATCCGCCGATGGGAACCACCGTCGGGCGATAATGGTTCCGCGCCGACTTGAGCGCATTCGGCAAGGGGATTATGGGCAAGGGACGGGCGGCGCTGCGCCCCAGAAAACCCAGGGATTCGATGACGCGGGTTTCTCCCGGGGACAATTCCAAATCGTATTCCGCCTGGCCGCAAGCGATTCCGGATAGGGATTTCAATTGCCGCCGTCCCGCGATGAGCACGTCGCGCACCAGGGGATCGCCGTGATGCCGGTCGGAAACCACGACGCGTTGGGGAGCATCCGCGAGCAGGAAGCCGGGCTTGCCGTTGACGCGCCAAAGTCCCTCGTTGTAACGGATGGAATTGATGTGGCCCATGGTGAGCGGATTGTAGGGCCGAAGCGCCAGTCCGAAACGCAAGGACATGTGCAAGGCGGATTGGTTGGTCAGGGTGTGCGCGAAGCCGATGCATTCTTCCCCGTCCATGCGCAGGGCCATGGCCTCGGATTTCCACGCGAGCGCGGGATGCACCGTATAGGCCGTCACCACGCAAGGCAAAGCCCCATCCAGTAACGTCTGGGTTACCTGCCATTGCGGCATCAGCCGGGGCGGGAAATATCCCCGGCCGTCCCAGCGCACGTAAGGAAAAACCGACCAACCATAGGGATGCAATGTCAGCATGCCCACGGGGTCGACCATGGCTTCGCGCGGGCTGTCCTCGAGTCCTAGGGAAGTCCAATTGCGGCAAGTCAGATTGGTCTTAATCAAGTTGATGGCCGTCGGAATGAATTCTTCGCCGGCGGGGTCGGCCTGGCGCTCCACCCACAAAGGCCAAATCCAATCGAGGTTGCTTTGCACGGCCATAGTGTTGTTGAGCCCCGAGAGGATGATGGCCAGTCCTTGCTCCATCAGCTCCTTGGGAAAAGCGACCGTCGCGGGGCGTCCCAAATGGGATAATCCGTTGAGGAACGGAATCAGGTAGCTCTTGCCCGACCACTTCAAATACGCGTGTAAAAACTTTTCTAGCATTTTTTTGGGGCGTATCTGAGAGTGAGAGGCGCGGCCCCCGTTTTCCCGGTTGTGAATCCTTTTCCCTAGATTGTCCACAGAGTATAAACAATCCGAGCCGCTAACCGGCATGCGTTTCGGGCTTGGAAATGATTCTGTAACATCTATGTTACGTAGATGTCATAATGAAAAAGCCATAATGAGTGTACCAACCGGAGATCGGAAGGGGCCAGAGCCGTTTTCGCTTCCCCGTTCGGGTTTGAATTCGGGCTTGGGTAACTTGGGTGTTACGAGGGATGTTCGGATGGGCGGAAACCGGATGCGGAATAGTGGATCCGGGGTCGATATAGGGCGGTTTCCGTCCTAGTGTCGGAAAATTTTATAGCCTCCGGCCGCGCGAGGATTTTGATCGGTTTTCACAACTTCAAATCAGACAAGGCCTTACGATGATGTAACCGGATTTCCGTCATAAAGGTTTGGAAACCCTGTTGAAACATCTTTGTAACACTCCAAAATGACTTTTTGCTCCGTGCTTTTTCGAACTTTTTACAGGAGCAACAATGAAAAGGATTTTGATCATGCCGGCCCTCTTACTCGCCCTTGGAATGGCGCGTGCAGAGGATGGTGATACCAGCAAAACGAATTTGGGCGAGGAGCTCGGCAAGGTCAAGGGCCAGGTCGAGGGTTTGAACGAGAGCTATCTCGAAACCAAGACCACGGTGGATAACCTATCCAAGTTAAAGGTGGGCGGATACCTCCAGGGCCAATATCAGTACACGGATAGTTCCGGTGCCCCGACCAAGGCAGGGGGGAATTTCGCCGCCAACACGAATAGCCGAATGATGATTCGCCGCGGTCGATTAAAGACGACTTATCAGGGCGTCAACAGCAAGTACGTTTTGGAATTCGAGGCTTTGCCCACCGGCGTGTCCCTTAAGGACGCGGAAATCGAACTGGATGAGCCGTGGTTGAAAACCTTCAGCTTGATCTTCGGCGTGCAGGATCGTCCGTTCGGATATGAAATCGGTTATTCCTCCTCCTCCATCGAAACTCCCGAACGCAGCCGCTTTGAGCAGGCCTACTTCAACGGCGAGAAGGATTTGGGCCTTGAATTGGTCATGAATCCGGGCTCCGATATGGGATTACTGCAGTACATCAACCTGAAAGCCGGCGCCTTCACGGGCATGGGCGGAAACGTCGACGAGGTCGATGGGGATATGGATTTCATCGGCCGCCTGGGATTTAAGGCGCCCATTACCGAGATAAACATGGAACTCGACGGCGGACTCTCGTTGTACAAAGGTTCCGTCCGAAACAACTCCGACACCACATTCAACTGGGGCGATACTTCCTTTACCCGCACCCTCGGTCACAGGTTGGAACAAGTTGATCGCACCGTTTACGGCGTCGACGCCCAACTGTATTACGACATCCCCGTTATCGGCGGAACCTCGCTGCGCTTTGAATATGAATGGGGTACCGTGCCGGGAACCTCAGGCAGTGGTTCTCCCTACGTGCCTACGACGCAAATCGGACCGAATACTGGCTCGGCCATCGGCGCTCCGGTATTGTGGAACCGCAACATCTCCGGTTGGTACGTCACCTGGGTGCAAAACTTGGGCAGCCAGCTCCAGGGCGTCGTCCGCTACGACGTCATCGATCCGAATACCGACGTCTCCGGTAGCGGCATCGGCAAGGCCGGCACCGGCACGGGCGTCGCGGACGTGGCTTTCTCTACGATCGGATTCGGCGGAATCTATCATTGGAGCGGCAACCTGAAATTCGTTGCCTACTATGATATTGTCACCAATGAGAACGCAAACTTCCCGGCCTTTACGGATGCGGCCAAAACCAAGGCTAATCCCTTGGCAGTCTGGAATAGCGACCTGAACGACAACGTTTTCACCTTCCGCGCACAGGTGAAGTTCTAATCAATTTCGGGCGCATGGTCATTCCGGGCGCCTTTTTTTTGAATCCGAGTAATAAAAATCGATTCACATAATCGAAAAAGGAGTTAAAGAATGAATAAAGCGATTCTCACCGGCACTCTCGCGATGCTCACCGTAGCCGCAGTTGCCAAAACCACCATCACCGTCAAAGGCTCGGACACCATGGTCATCATGGCCCAGCGTTGGGCGGAAACCTATATGACCGCGCATCCGGACATCACCATCCAGGTCACCGGCGGCGGTTCGGGAACGGGCATCTCGGCCCTCATCAACGGCACGACGGACATTTGCGACGCGTCCCGCCCCATGAAGAGCAGCGAGCGCGACAACTTGAAATCCCGTTACAGCTCCCTGGGCGTGGAAATCAAATCCGCCAAGGACGGACTTTCCGTGTACCTCAATGACCAGAGCCCGGTGGACGAATTGTCCCTCGATCAGCTTAAAGGCATCTACACTGGCGAGATCAAGAATTGGAAGGACGTGGGGGGCCCGGACGCCAAGATCGTGGTCTACGGCCGCGAAAACAATTCCGGAACCTACGTGTTCTTCCGCGACAACGTGCTCATGGGCAAGGACTATACCTCGACCATGCAATCCCTGCCCGGCACCGCCGCGGTGGTGAACGCCGTGTCCAAGGATAAGTTCGGCATCGGTTATGGCGGAGCCGCTTACGGCAAGGGCATCAAGTTCGCGAAAGTCAAGAAGGACGCGGGTTCGCCCGGCATCGCGCCCACCCCCGAAACCATCAAGGACGGCTCCTATCCGCTGACGCGCTACCTGTATATGTATACCAAGAGCCGCCCCACAGGCGAGCTCAAGGCCTACATCGACTGGATCTTGAGCGCCGAAGGCCAAGCCGTCGTCCAAGCCGTCGGATACTTTCCCGTTAAATGAAGTTACTGAAAGCGCCTGGCTCTCCGGGCGCGAAAGGAAACCGCATGCCTTCCGATTCAAAGTCCATTGACCCTGGATCGGACGCGGCGGTTCCCGTGCCTGCCGAATCCCCGGCCGGTTCCCTTCCCGGGGGCCGGCCCGTTTCCGTTTTGACCCCCAAGCCATCGGAGCCGAACATGTCGGCGAACATTTCCGAATCCGCATCAGGAAAAGTCCCGGATGCCGAATCGCCCGCGAACCCTCGTCCCGGATCCGGCAACCGCAGGGTTTTGACGATGGGAAAACCCCTACGGCTAGGCGAACTGGCCATTGAAAAATCGATTCAAGGCGTGGCCTTTGTCTCGTTGCTTTTCATTACTTTGATTTTCATTTTCATTTTCAAGGAAGCAATTCCGCTGTTTGGCTCCGGTATCAACAAGGCGGAAAGCCATGCCACGGTCGAAGCGTCGGAAACCTACGGCGAGGACGCCGCCGCGCCCAGCAAGCCGGAAGCGCCGGAGTTGGCTCAGAAGGCGTCCCATTTCACGCCCGCCGAACTGGGCGGAAAAACCTGGCAACCCGTCTCCCTGGATCCCAAGTTCGGCCTCTTGCCGTTGTTCCTAGGTAGCCTGAAGGTTACCCTAATCGCCTTGCTGATCGCGGGCCCCATGGGAATCTTCGCGGCCCTGTACACTTCCAATTTCGCTCCTATGTGGGCGCGCGAGGGAATGAAACCCGTCATCGAAATCCTGGCCGGTTTTCCTTCCGTGGTCATCGGGTTTTTCGCTTTGGTCATCATGGCCAGCGTCTTGCAAAACCTTTTCGGTTTCGAATACCGTCTCAACGCCTTCGTGGGCGGCGTGGCCATGGCCCTGGCCGTGGTCCCAATCATATACACCGTCTCCGAGGATGCTTTGGCCGCAGTCCCCAAGGTGATGACGGAAGCCAGCCTGGCCCTGGGCGCGACGAAATGGGAAACGGCGCTGTTCGTCATCCTGCCCTCCGCGACGCCGGGAATTTTCGCGGCCTTGATATTGGGTTTCGGCCGCGCTTTCGGCGAGACCATGATCGTGCTCATGGCCACGGGCAATGCCGCCTTGTTCACACCCCACATTTTCGAACCCGTCCGCACCTTGTCCGCCACTATCGGCGCGGAAATGGCGGAAGTGGTGTTCGGGGATATCCACTACCGCGTGCTGTTCTTCGTGGGCGCTTTGCTGTTCATCATTTCCTTCGGACTCAACGCCACGGCGGAATTCTTCGTGCGCACGCGCCTCATGAAGCGCTTCAAGGGGGCCTAAGCCATGATGCGCGCGAAAAACCTGCTCGGCAAGGCCGTAGTTACCTTCACCGGCGCCTGTGCCTTTGTCGCCGTGGCGGCCGTCGTCTGGATTATGGGAACCATTGTTTGGGGCGGCCATCGCAGCATCACCTGGGCCTTCCTGACCCAAGCCCCATCGAACGGCATGACCGAAGGCGGAATTTTTCCAGCCATCGTCGGAACTTTCATGCTGGTCCTCATCATGTCTTTGGTAGGCGTCCCGGTAGGGACCATCACAGCCGTCTATCTCAGCGAATACGTGGATCGGCAAAGTAAGGTCGCCCAGATCATCCGTTTCGCGGTGAATACTTTGGCGGGCATTCCGGCCATCGTGTTCGGGCTTTTCGGTTTGGGGTTCTTCGTGAACTTTACGGGCAAAGGCATGGACCATCTCTTTTCGCCCACCGGAACCTTGCACTGGGCCCAGCCGAACATCCTCTGGGCCAGCCTGACCTTGGCGCTTTTGACTTTGCCCGTCGTCATCGTTTCCGTGGAAGAGGCCATCAAAACCGTTCCCCGCGATTTGCGCGAGGCATCCTTGGCCTTGGGCGTAACCAAATGGCAGACCATTTGGCGCGTGGTGTTGCCCAATTCCATGGGCGGTATTTTGACCGGCGCCATCCTGGCCGTTTCGCGCGGCGCGGGCGAAGTCGCTCCCATCTTGTTCACCGGAGCCGCTTACTTTTTACCCCATTTGCCGAAGTCGGTCTCGGACCAATTCATGGAACTGGGCTACCATCTTTACATCATGACGACGCAAAGCACGGACGTGGAGAAAACCCTCCCCATCCAATACGCCACCACCTTGGTGCTTTTGATGCTGACCTTCGCCCTCAACTTCTCCGCCATTTTCATGCGATATCGGCTGCGCAAGCGCCGGGTATTCGCATGACGTCATCGACCGACTCTGGAGCGCAATGAATACCATGGAAACCGCCGCCCCCTACGCTAAGCTGCATACCAAAGGCCTCAACCTGTATTATGGCCAGAAGCATGCTTTGAAAGGCATCGACCTCGACATGAAGGCTTACAAGGTCACGGCTTTGATCGGCCCCTCCGGTTGCGGCAAGTCGACGTTTTTGCGCAGCCTGAACCGCATGAACGATTTGATCGAAAACGTCCGCATCGAAGGCTCGGTGTTCGTGGACAACGTCGATGTCTACAATAAAAAAGTGGACGAAGTGCAATTGCGCAAGAAGGTCGGGATGATTTTCCAGAAATCGAACCCCTTCCCGAAATCCATTTACGACAACGTCGCCTACGGGCCGCGTATCCATGGCTTGCGCGACAAGGCCAAAATGGACGAGTTGGTGGAACGGAGCTTGCGCCAGGCCGCCCTCTGGGACGAGGTGAAGGACGAATTGAAAAAAAGCGCTTTCGCGCTCTCCGGTGGGCAGCAACAACGCCTGTGCATCGCCCGCGCCTTGGCCGTGGAGCCCGAGGTTCTGCTCATGGACGAACCCGCGAGCGCGCTCGATCCCATCGCCACGGCGAAAATCGAAGAGTTGATCTGGGAATTGAAAAGCACCTATACTATCGTGATCGTGACCCACAACATGCAGCAGGCTGCGCGCGTGAGCGACTATACCGCTTTCTTTTACATGGGAAAAGTGGTCGAGTTCGACTTTACGGAAAGGATTTTTACGCAACCGAAGGAAAAGCAAACCGAGGATTACGTAACTGGACGCTTCGGATGATGGGCGACTGTCCTGAAAGACGCGGGAGCATCGCATTGCAGATTGAAGCCGCCAAGAATTTAGCCGTCCACCTTGTGAATCCGGAGTAACACGCATGGAACGCCATTTCGAAAAAGAGTTGAACAATCTCAGGACCACCCTGGAAAAGATGTGCCGCCTGACCCAGGAGTCCTTGGCCTCGGCCACGCGCGCCCTGCTGGAAGAAGATCGCACCCTGGCGGAACGGACCTTCGTGAACGAGCGGGCGATCAACAACCTGGAAATCGACATCGATCATGGCGTGGCGGATTTCTTCGCCTTGTTCCAGCCCGTGGCCATCGACCTCCGGTTCATGCTGGCCATTCAGAAAATCAACAACGACATGGAGCGCATCGGCGATCATTGCATCAACATCGCCCAATCGGCCATCAGCTACGCCGGATTTCCGGAAAAGTCCGGCCTTTTGGAATTGCCCAAGATGATCGGCATCGCCCAAAGCATGTTGCATGACGCCTGCGAGAGCTTTTTCACCAAGAACCTCCAACTCGCTCGCACGGTCTTGGAAACGGACGACATCATCGACGAATTGAATCGCGCCAACACACGCGAAGCCATTCAATTGGTCAAGAGCGATAAGTCATCCATCGAACAAGCGTTGGAAATCCTGCGCATCAGCCGCAACCTGGAGCGCATCGGCGATCTTTCCACCAATGTGGCCGAAGAAGTAATTTTCCATGTGCAAGCGCGTGTCGTCAAGCATCACGCCGAAGACCCCAAAAGCTGACGGTTCGCGCCTTCGCGAATTTCCGTCCCTGCCGACGGACTCGGGCCGTATCCACAGGTTTTCAACAATTGTGGATAACTTTGCCTCCCGGATTGATTTTTCCGCAACTTAACCGGAAAGTTACCGTAACGCGCCTGCAACAGTAGACGCGTATTTTCCGTTGGCGATGATGTCGAAGTTCGGCCCATCCCCGTCGACAGGAAAGCCCATGCAGGACGCTCTGTTTCGAAAATCGTCAGGACCCGATATCCGCCGGGTTTCCGGCCGTTCGGCGCCTCGTCCCCATTTTCCCTCAGGCC
Source organism: Fibrobacteria bacterium (assembly GCA_017881725.1). Classification (GTDB taxonomy): domain Bacteria; phylum Fibrobacterota; class Fibrobacteria; order UBA11236; family UBA11236; genus Chersky-265. The sequence continues at coordinate 1,081 of JADGQO010000201.1, read as the reverse complement.
TGTCGCTGGCCCTGGATATATCCGCGCTTGAAAACTGCCTGGCCTTGGAACGCGCGGCTGACGCCCACCCTGCCGACGCGGCGGCGCCCGTTGCGGCCTCATCCATTGGGACGGTGGCCGAATCGGGAATTTCCACGCCCACGGCCGTCCCGTATTGCGAGTTCCTCATGTCCACGGCCGAGGGTCGGCTGGAGGCCGTGTGCCGCTTGATGCGCTCGGGAGGTGATAATCCCATTCCCGATGCCCTGGAGGCCGGTAGGTTTCGATTCTCACCGTTGCGAACGGCGATTCGCTATACGCGGGAAGGCCTGCTGGAGATGGGTCAACCGTCGGTGGCCCAAGGTATTGCTTCGGAAAAGGCCGTCCGATTGCTTTGGGACGGAATCATTGCCATCATGGAAGCGCAGTCCATTGGGTTCGTTTGTGGCCGGGAGTCCTTGCCGTGGACGCTGTCCCTGGAAAAAAATCTCGCTGCCTTGACGGAACGTTACGGCCTGTCTCCGGAATTGGAGACGGAATTAAAAACGGATTTAAAAAACCATCCTGTCACGTTTGCCGATAGCCTGGGTACTTCCGATCGCAATTCCGGTTGGCGCCAAGGCTTGTCTGTGAATTTAATCGAAGCCCTAGACCGAGGTTGTCGGTTGGCCTTCGAAGCCTGTCCCTCCGGTTCGCATCAAACCCTGGGCTGCCTTTGGTTGGCCTCCCGCGACATGCTGTTGGATTCCAAATCCGGTTGGTCGGGCGCATTCGTCCCGCACTCCGCCACCTAGACGTTACGGCGACGTAAGCCCGGTAGCGATCGGGCATTCGCCCAGCAGCTTTTCGTCCTAAATCTTGGCCGACTCACCTGCCAAACTTCGTCTTTGGGGATACTTTCACATGGACTGATCTCAAAAGGAGAATCGTCCGTGTTTAGATTCGCGCGCTTGGCTTTCATTTTGGCCACCATGGCGGTTTTGTCCCTCCCGGCATTTGCCTTGGATGATTTTCCCGTTTACTTGGATGCCGGCTGCCCAACGGCGACGGCAGGCGGGCTGGGTAACGGATTCGCGCAGGGACCCACCGACATGGTTTTCGG
>JADGQO010000028.1 GCA_017881725.1 Fibrobacteria bacterium | reverse complement strand
TGAAAATTGAGGAGGCCTGCGCTCCGGGTAGAGTCGGGTGCAGAAGCAATCACAGCCAGCTTGAAAACGGGAAAGGCCGCGAGCCATGCCTTCCAAGTCCACGGGCGAGGCCACCGGATTTCTTTTCTTTCAATTTGCATATTTCAATTTTCAATTTTCAATTTGCATTTACCTTGTGCGGGCCCCGCGGAATCCTCAACTCTTCGCTTCCGGCGGATCGAATTTGTATCCGACGCCGCGCACGCTTTTGATGACCGCGGGATTTTCAGGTTCGTTTTCGATTTTCTGGCGCAGCTTGACGATTTGGTTGTCCACCGTACGCGTGGTCGGCATGTTTTCGATGGAGTAGCCCCAAATGGCCTGGAGCAAGTCTTCGCGGGTTACGACCTCGCCTTTGCGGCCCGCCAGGTAGCGCAGGATTTGGAACTCCTTGGCGGACAATTCCAGGGGCGCGCCGGCCTTGACGGCTTCGTATTTCTTGAAGTCGATGCGTACATCCTCAAAGGCCAAAGTATCGGCTTGGCCGGAAAGCGCCGTACCACGGGGTTCCACAGCCACCCGCCGCAACATGCTTTTCACGCGGGCCATCAATTCGAAGACGCTGAAGGGCTTGGTCACGTAATCATCCGCGCCCATTTCCAAACCTTGGATCTTATTAATCTCCTCGTTCTTGGCGGTAAGCATCAGGATAAAAATCGCCGGATAGGTTTTTCGGATAAACCGGCAAACGTCGTAACCGCTGGCTTTCGGCAACATCAAATCCAAGATGACGAGATGGGGTTGGCGCTCCCGGACTTTACGCATCGCCTCTTCGCCGTCCACGGCCACTTCGATGGCGTAGCCTTCGATTTCCAATAAGTCCACCAAACCCATGCGGATGGCATCCTCGTCCTCGACAATCAGTATGCTATGCATGGATGGCCTTGTTGAATGTGATGATCATTTCCGTGCCTTCATTCAGTTTGCTGTTCACGCGGATTTGGGCGTGATGCGAGTCCAGGATTTGCTTGACGATGGCGAGGCCCAGGCCGCTGCCTTTGGTTTTGCGCGTCAATTCGTCGCCGGCCCGGTAGAACTTGTCGAAGATGCGCTTGAGGTCCGCGCTGGAAATTCCGATCCCCTGGTCCTTCACGCGCAATACGGCCTTATCCGACTCGTTGGCCAACAGCACGGTAACCGTGGTATCCGTCTGGGAATACTTCAGCGAATTTTCCAGCAGGTTTTGGACCACGGATCGCAGGGAATCGAAATCACCCATGACCTTGGTTTCCGGGTCCAATTGCAGGACAAGTTTGATCCCCGCCTTTTCAAAAGCGCCGGCCATGAGCCCGGCCACTTCTTGCGCGGCCAAGGTCAAGTCCAACTCCGTGAACCGCAATTTGGACTGCCGCTCTTCCAGCCGCGTAAAATTCAAAATGCCTTCGATCATGCCATGCAGGCGCATGGCTTCCTCGCCGATTAACGCGGCATAGCGTTTACGCTTGTCCTCCTGGGTTTGCCGCCCGCTCTCCAGGATTTCCGCGAACATGCGGATGGCGGTAAGCGGTGTTTTCAGTTCATGGGAGACTGCCGAAAGGAAATTGGATTTCATCAGGACCATCCTGCGTTCGTTCCGAAGCCCCTGCAAGACGGCGAAAGATCCGATCAGCAGCGCGGCCAACGAAAAGCCCAGCAGGGTATACAGCAGCGTCAATTTACGCCGCCCCAGCGCGATGACCTCGCTTTCCTTCTTCTTGAAAATGACGAGCTTCCAGGCCGGGAATTCGCCGGTCAGGACCTTTCCCATCGCCGTTTTACGATCGCTCAGAGAATCGGTGGTCAATACCGGCCGCTCGCGGGAATTTACCAACTCGAAATCCATGTCCTTCCAGGCGCTTTTTTTGGCCTGCAGGATTTCCGCCTGTACAGCCTCCGCGAAGACGCTTTCGTTCAGGCGGGCGATGACGCGCGTCTCCTTGTCCAACCAGGGGTAACCGATGATCAAATAGGGGATGCCGTCGAGATAGTTGATTTGGATCGGTTTTTGAAAATCCAGCGCTTGCGAGCGCAACAAGGCCTCAGGACTGGCCTTCCATTCCTGCGAGACGTACTCGGCGTTCAGCAGGAAGATCTCCGATTTCTGATGGATGGACCAGAAATAGTCGCGGATTTCCCGGGGCAGGGTTTCCACCGAGGTCAGTAGGTTGACCGTTTCCGAAAGATAAAAATGCACTTGGTGGTAGCTGGTGAATCCGTTGCCGCGCAGCAAGGCTTGGATCATTTCTCGCCCTTGCACCACGGCCTCTTCCGTGAGGTTGAGGCCGATCAGGCATTTGATCTCCAAAAGTCTCAGGCCGAATTTATACGGGGAGCCGGCCCGGGTGGAGAAGAGGCTGTCGCCCGCGTGTGCGAAGGCGCGGATCAGGCGGACGGCATGCAAATACCGGGTGGCGCGGAACTCGGTTTGAATGGCGGCCAAGGCTTCCTGGGCGTAGGCGGGGAGCTCAAGGGAATCGTCCTGGGAGGAATCGTCGGCGCCCGTCCCCGTCGGGGCGGCGTTGCCCGTGTCCTGGTAAAGCAGCCGGCGGGGGAAAACCATTTCCTCGTCATGGAAGATGGCCAGGGATTGCACCAGGGCGTTGTCGAGTAGATCGGTGGCCAGGAACAAATAGTTGTCGGGCGAGGCGTTGGAGCTCGCACGTTGCAATTGATCCTGCAAGCGCGCCAAATGCTCCGCCTTGGTTTTGTCCACCACTCCCTGGACGGCGTCGGCGAACTCCTCGTTCCGGCTCTCCAGGGATTTTTCGATCAGGATCCGCTCATCCTTCACGGTGCGGAAACTGAGATAGGCGAGGATGAGGCCGGGCACCAAGGTGCTGAGCAGGAAGACCTGGTAAAGGTGCTTCGAGAAATTCAAAAAAGCAGGGCCTCCAGGCCCACGAGCAAGGGCTCGCCTAATTGCCGGTAAATGAAATTACGGGCGAAGGGAAGATTGTAAACTTCCAGGCACAGGAGGACCATGGTGAAAACGATGAAGGCCACGAAAAAACCGATTACGTAATACAATAGGAACGCCAAAACCTGGCGCGGTTCGCGCGAACGTTTATTGACGGCAATGGCATAAAAAAAATTCAACAGGACCGAGGTCATGGACATCCCATCAGATGGCGCAAGAGGCCTTTTTCGTGTCCCCAGAAAATAGGAAATCGCGGGAAGGAAGGCTCGTGGCCGGAGCCTGGGTTGCGGTATTTACAGGGTGGCCGTCTGGACAACGATGCTGTAATCGCCCCGGTTGATGATGCCCGGGTAAAGGTCCCGGATGAGGATGGTCGCGGACCTTTCCTGTAAGCCCACGACCAAGCCGTCGCCCAGCACCTTATCCGTCAAGCGGCCGCCGGCGCGATTGTAGAAGAGCACCATGTCGCCCAGCTTATAGCCCTTGGCCAGGCCGCAATCCACGATGGCGTAGGAGTAAGGTTGGGGAAACTGCTGTTGCTCGGTGACCCAAACCACCTGGGCGGCGAGTTTGCCGTCTTGCACGGGAGCGTATCCCGTTGCCACCACCTCGGGCAGCGGTTCCAGCGGGCAGGCGCGCGCCTCGTGGGAGATCGTTCCAAAGCATTTGATCAGGCGGCCGACGCAGGATTTCGGACCTACGCGCTTGATTTCCAGTATGCCGTTCGTTTCGATTAGGCGGCCCAAGGATCGACCTGAAGCGAAACCTGTGTATACCGGACCGACTTCATAGGTGCGGTACAGGTCGCCGGGTTTAACGCCGGCATCCTGTCCCAGCATAAGCACTACTTCGTCGAACAATTGCAAAATTTCCGATTCGTTGTTCTCGCTGTAGCGAATCCGGCATTCATTCGGAAAATACCCTCCGCCCGGCTGGGCGCTGCGCATGATGGGCGTGGTGAGGACGATGGATTGGGACAGGTACCGTTTTGCCGGGGCCGTCGCCGTCGCGGTCGCGATTGCGCTTCCATGGCCGTCTTCTTCGACGTAGGCGCGGACTCGCGTTATCGGTTGCAAGGGAGCGATTTTCTGAAGGTAACTCTTGGTTCTTCTCTCTTCGCTTTGGCGCCAATCGGTTTTGGCTTTACCGGACTCCTGCTTGCGCAAGGTCACGCCGCCGTCCTCGCCGTCGGGATGCAGGGCCCTCCACGATTGAAGATTGGCCGGATCGCCGCCTTGCGGGGTATTGCGCCAAAAGCTGGGCCATTGCAACGGATCCTTGAGATGGCTCTTGCTGATTTCCCACAAGTATTCAGATCCCTTCTCGGGAATGGGTTCTTCGGCCGGCGAGCTTTTAACCATGGCGCAGACAAAGCAGGCGACAGCCGTGCCGGAAATCAGGTGCAATGATCGCATCAATCCATCCGCCTTGTTGGAAGTTTCAAGTCCACGCCGGACACGGGCGCGAACGCTTATATCATGTTCCTTTCAAAAGACCGATGGCAAGGGTTTTCGACCTTTGAGGAATTCGGGTATTTTCTGCGGTTCCTAAGAAACACCCGGAAACGACATGACGGTAGCGGATGCTTGTTCAAAATACCGTCTGGTCGGCAAGCAAGCGGGTTATCAACCGACTTTTAACTCGCGTTTAGACTGCATTTTCGCCCATGTATCCTAGGGGATTATCCCCTGGGTAAATGATGCCGTTGCCGACCCGGTTACCGCATCAATATTTGAAGGCCATGACCGACGGGAAATCGATGGGGTTTCCGGGCTGGATAAGCTCCCGGATTCTCTGGGCTTAGGCCGCCCACCCCGTACCATTTGAATACGTCCCCAAAAGGAGGTTCAGATGTACAGCCTGAACAATTCCAATCATCAACCGTATCACACCTCGGGTCAGGTGGCGAAAGCGCTACGCGTTTCCGTCTCGACCTTAAAGCGTTGGCTGGAAGAAAATCCCGGCCTCGTCGGATTCCGCACCAATGCGAGTGGATGGAGACTGTTCTCTCCAGAGGAGATTGGACATATCCGCGAGCACCAGCGCAAGCGCAAGAAGGATGGCAAAACCTTCCGACCGGATACCTTGAGGCCGGTCAACGATGAGTAAGCTCGTGCTCTTGCTCGTATCGCTCGGTCTCCTGGCGCAATCCGCCTTGGGTGCCCAAATGCGTTCACGCTCCGAAGGCGTGCCCGGCATCGAGGCGTCCAATACGGTGGGCATAGGTGACATCTGGGTTACGGGGGGAGTGGGTTCCTATTTCCGAATCAAGCCAGTGGCCAACGACGTGTTGGCTCAGATGGTCGATTCGGCATATCGCAGCGATTTCCGCCGGCTGTACGGATCGGAAAACAAACTGCGGAGGGACTTGCTGCTCGTGCCGGAACTCGAGGCGACTCTCGGGCTCGCGAATTTCCTGCAACTGGAGATGGAGAGCGTTCCCTGGGACGGGGAAAAGCTCGGCGCCTCCACGGCCAGGCTGAAGTTCACCACGCCGGGCAACGACAATCTGCGCGTCGCGGGATTCGCCGTATGCCTGAACGCAACCTTGTCCACGGAGGAGGATATCTATTCCAAGGGCACGACTACGCCGGGATTTGATCCATTGCTGTACCTGTCCGCCATGGCGGACGTGGATCTGATCAAGGTGTTTCCCGCCTATCCCGTCAAGGCGTATCTCAACTATTCCGGCCTCGATGATTATCGGTTGGTGCACGCCTACACCCAGCATCAATTGCGTTTCGCGTTGGAGTACAAGGGTTTTCGGCGCGGCTATTACGTCCGCGGCGGAGCCTTGTTCTACAAACCACTGGCTACGCGTTTCAATCCCAACCCCGGGGATGCCTACTTGCCGACGATTTTTGAAATCGGAATCGGTTACCGCACCATGATGGGCAACCACTTCACGTTTACGGCGGACCTGAACTGGGATCCGTTCCATCCCTTGTCGTTTTACGACCAGGAGACGCGGAAGCCGCCCAAGATCGAAATCGCCGTCACGGCGCCTTTGGTGTACAACGAAACGCGCGCGGAAGCGATCCGGGCTCTGATTTACAACGACCAATTGCGCAAAAAATACCGCGAAATGGCCGCCAAGAATCCTGTGAAGGCGGACCGGGACTCATTGGCTGCAGGCGATTCTGCCGTCCTGAAGCTGGACGATATCAGCCTGGAGGAGCGCAAGGCCACGGAAAGCAAGGATGTGTTCAAGGGTGTTTTCGATCAAAAGGAAACGGAGATGTCCGAAAAGCGAAAGCAAATTCGGTCGGAGCTGAAGCAAATCGAGGAATTGTTGCAATGACTAATCGCACGCGAATACAGGACCGGAATTCCGGTTCGGCGCCCATGAAGGGGGTGGTGGGTTTGCACGCATGGATATGGGTTTTGGTTTTACTCTGGCTATGGAACCAGGCGCAGGGCCAAACCTTGCGGAACCGGCAGGACGGCCTCGAGGACGTGGTTTCCTCTTCCACCGCCGGCGACGGGAATTTGCACTTGACGCTGTTCGGCAGGTCCTTCCTTTGGGACAATCAGGCCGCGAAAAAAATTCCGCCCCTGCTTCCGCATGCGGAATTGAATTACGGATTGACGGATTACCTGGACTTAACCGGTGGACTGCAGGCCATGACATACGTCCTGCAGCCGGGCTTCCTGTACGCCCGGGCCAAAATCACGACACCGGACAACAAGTCCATCCGCTTCCTGGGATTGGCTCAAAGCATCGAAGTGCGTAAGGCGTTGCTGACCTACTTCCCGTCGGACGGCTTCCGGGTTAAGACGGAAGGTTTCGGCCCGGAAGGATTCCTGTTAGGAAACGGGGACGCGATTACAAGTTGCAAACTCGTGTCGGCCGCCGACATCGAGTTGATTCGCATTTCCTCCTGGCTTCCCTTCAAGCTATACGCCAATCTGGGCTGGCAAGGAGAGTTCTCGTCTTGGATCAATGAAGACAATGCCGCGCGCGACAAGGCCAGCAAATACAAATTGAAAATCCCCGAGCAGGATTTTTCCACCGTGCCCATGGCCTTGGGCGTCGAGTTGAAAACCTATACCACCGACTTCTTCGCCGAGTTGGAAGCGGAACCTTTTACGCGGCAGGTGATGGCGGAAATCCGCTCCGGCTTCGGCGGTTCGGACCATGGCGCCTGGACCCGTTTCGACGTGGTGGGAAAGAAGTTCGACGTACAGCTTTTGGAAATTCCCGTCTACCTGAATGCCGGTTCCAAACTCAAGTACAAAAATGGCCTGGAGTTGCAGGGTGGCATGTCCTGGTTGTTGAGCCAGGATCGGGGGCCGACCCTGGGTCCATGCAATGCGGTGACCAACAAATGCCGTGATGGCGCGACGGACGGCTATTCGCCTTTCTATCCGCAATGGAAAGTGTTCTGGCTGGTCCGTTATCCCCTCTGGTTCACCCAACCGTCGAGCGAGTTGTACCGGTCCTTCTTGCTCAGGAGATATCAAGACCGGCGTAAGGTCGTGGATTTGGACAAGACCTTGGAGGCGCCGGCTAAGGCCGAGGAATTGGACGCGGCGCAAAGGAGACAGCGATTGGAAGAAAGAAGGAAGGAGGCCGATGGCAAAGCCGTCGATCTCAATTAGGCATGGGCTGTCGCGGTTGCGACGCCTGTTCCTGATTTTATTGTCCCTGTGCGCCCTGGCGGGCGCAGCGGCTCAGGTCGCCACGGGCTCCAGCATGGGTTGGAACCACGGCGCCGGCTTGGGATCAAATGGACCCACGGATAAGGGTCTTTGGTCGCAAGCCGACGCCATGGTCAACCGCCTGCGCGAAGAACGCCGTAAGCTGGGACTTATCCTGGAAGAACTGGAGCGCTTGCAATACATGGGCCAGGACTTCCGTGATTTGCAATTGTATCCGACCCTGCTCACGGGCTTGCGCCCCGACGACGAAGTCAAGTTGGATCGCATGATCGAAGGCCTTGAGAAAAACCTGGCGCTGACCCGGAAGCAAATCGTGGAGCTCGAAAAACCTCTGGACGACGCTTGCTTCATCGCCAAGGAAATGCTCCAGGAAAGCCCCAATCAGGATATGATCGACATCCTGCTGAAAGACAATGTCGAGCGCATCGGCAAACTGGTGGTGGTGCAGAAGGAATTGAATAAGCGTTGGAACGAGGCGTTCGGATTGCTGGAAGAATATCGTCAACGCGTCGGGGTGGCGCGCCCGGGCAAAGTCCCCGGATTGATCGAGGACGACTTCTTCAAGGTCCTGATGGCCAACGTGGGCCGCGCTTCGCAGCGGTTCTACGGCGAGTTGAATGACTATAAGGATTCGTTGGCCGCCCGCGGCGGAAAGACCGATTGGGAAAAGATGGCCAACCTGGATCTGCGGCGCATCAAAGGACGCCTGACTTCCAAGAGCATTGAAATGGTACAGGAGGATCTGGAGCGTCTGTCCAGCCGCTTCCAGAACAGGATTTCCATCGGCGTGGTCAACTTCTATCTGGGTTCCAGTCTCATGCAGGGCGGCAAGCCTTTACCGGCCGTGGAGGCGTACGCCAAGGTGGGCAAGGAGAGCCGCATGTTCGGGCCCGCCAGCCTGGGCGTTTTGCAGGCCTTATTCGAATCGCGCCAGGACGATTCCCTAATCGCGCGTTTCCGCGCCTATGAGGAGGCAGGGGTGTTCGACGCCAAGTTGATGCCGCCCGCGCGTTTCCTCGCTTTGCAAAGCTGCTACGCGTTGGGCCGGGACAGTTTGATCGAGTTGGAAATTTCCTCCTCCAACGTCAAGAATGTGTATCACTTCAAATCCCTGTTTGTCTATGCCAAGTCCTTGGTACGCTCGCATCGTTTCCCGGAAGCCCGCGGCGTATTGGTAACCCTCGTGAGCGAGTCCCAACTCGAAAGGAAGCTCCATAACCAGGCGGAACTGGCGCTGGCGCATCTGAATTTTGAGGAAGGTTATTACGAGACGGCCGTAAAAGGTTATCAGAACCTGCTGGATCAAAACGGATTCCAGGCCGAGGCCTTGTATGGCATGGTGTGGTCGAATATCAAGCTCGGCGATTTGGACGCCGCCGAATTCATCCTCAAGAAATTGATTTCGCAGTATCCGGATAACCCTTGGGCCATCGAAGGCTTCATGGTCTTGGTGCGCAAGGTGATGCTGAAGGCCAAGAACGAATGGGCCTTCCGCCTGATGGTCGACAGGGAATCGGATCAATTGCGGGACTTCGCGAAGAAGCTGGCCGATCGTGAAGAGGACAAACTCATGACGGAAGAGGAATTGAGCGCCATCAAAGCCAAGTTGGCCAAGGCGACGGGCGCGCTCGGGCACCAAAAACCGCTGGCGCCCGAATCCATCGCGCTGCTGTACCAGCAAGGCTTGGGCTTGTGCGACTTCGTCGAGGATCGGTACAAGACCGGCGAATACTCCGAAGAATCCTTCAACAAGGATCGGGAAGCCGTGTTGGCGAAATTGGCTGATCAAAATACCGACTTGCGCGCCGCGACTGATTCCGCTACCGCGGATACTACCGGGTTCCACCGTGAAATCAAGCGGAAACTGTTCGAGAGCCGATCGTTGGCGCTGGATATCCACGTCATGCATAAGGCATGGCTGGAAGGTTGGCTCAAGTATTCCCAGAAAAAATTGAACGACCAAGCGGCCGCCATCCGCGGTGACAGCGGCAAGGCGGTGCAAAGACAAGCGCTCGCCCGCCAATCGCACGAGTTGGCCGACGATATCTCGGAACGCCTGGCGGGAAAATCGGATGACATCCTGCGCCGCATCCGCGAATTGAGCGAGGACCCTAATTCGACGTCGATCATGGATTGGCTCCTGTTCCAGAAAGGGTATCTGAATTACGGCCTGGAGGAGGATGCCCTGAAGAAGCGCATCGCGTCTTACCAATGGCTGGAGGCGCAGGCGGGCGCGGGCGTGTTGGCCATGCCGGAGCCGACCTTGGATGCGCAGAATTTCGAAGCTCCTTGGCGCGAACTGATATCGGCGTACCCGAATTCCCCATATGTGCCGGCAGCGCTGTATTACCTCGGATACACGCAAACCTTGCGCGGCGAAGTCGCGAATGGCCTGAAGGACTTCGAGGCGCTGGTGGCGCGTTTCCCCCAATCACCATACGCGCAACAGTCCTACATCTTCATCGGCGAATACTATTTCAACGAGAATAAACTGGAGAAGGCCGCGGAGGCTTACGACAAGGTGCTCGACTTCGCGGATTCCAAATACTTCGAACAGGCGCTGTACAAATTGGCCTGGACGCGGTATCGCGCGAGTTCGTATAAGACGGCCATCAGTTCCTTCACTTTCATCCTTGAGGAAAGCGGGCGCAAACCCAAAGATAAAGGCAAGAGCGTGCTGACCAGCGAGGCTTTGCAATTCGCGGCCCTGTCCATCGCCGAAAGCGATACCAGCGGAGACGGCGGCCTCAATCAGAGCAAGGCGTTCGCCGATAAGTTGGGCGACGCCCGCTTGGGCGCCAAATTGTTGCACCGCATGGCGGTGATATATACCCAGCAAGGACGCGTGGATCGCGCCAAGCATGCCTTGGAAGCCTTGTTGAGCGGTTATAAGGATTATGAGCGCATGCCCGAAGCGCTGATGGAGTTGGGCCGGGCCTATGAAAAAGAGCAGAATTACAAACGGGCGGCCGAAGTCCGGGAGAAAGTTTTCCGCGAGTATTGCCGCAACGGGGAATGGTACAAGAAGATCGGATCGCAGGAGTCGCGAATCATCGCCGACTCGGTGAGCGAAATCGCCATCGACATGGTGGCGCGTCATTATCAGTACGAAGCGAAACAATTGGCCGGCGCCGTAGGCGAAAGCGCGCGCGTGCGGGAAACCTATTTACGCAAGGCGATCAGCGCTTATGAAGCCTTCCTGGCGATTTATCCTGAAAACGCAAACCGGGCAAAGTACACTTACCAGGAAGCGGAGGCATGCTATGCGTTGGAAGATTTCGCCGCGGCTGCAAGGAAATACATCCAGGTTTCGCAAATGGGAGATGCCAAGCTGCGCAAGACGGCGGCGTATAACGCAATTGTCGCGGCCCAGGAACTTTTGAAGAAAGCTGATGATGCGAAGAAGTAGCCTATGGTTTGCCCTGATTGCGACGGCATGCGTAAGCCTCTCCGGTTGCGCGGGCTGGAGGCATATGCGCGCGGAACAACCCAAGTCCGATGGCGCGGCTGCGCCCGAAATTGCCGTGACCGTGGCTAAAGGCGATTCTGTTTCCTCCGTGGATTTAGGCCTGGATAAACTGGACTCCACCAAAGCACCTTCCGCTTACGCGTCCGAATTGTATTTGCGCACGTTGGACAATTACGTCCGGGTAGCGCCGGACGACGAGAAGGTTCCGGAAATATTGCTTTGGAAGGGAAATCACCTATACAACACCGGGGAGTGGTCCAAGGCTTTGGAAATTTATCAGAAAATCCGAAAAACCTACCCGAGCGGATCCATTCGCGGCGAGGCCTTGCAAATGGAGGCGCAAAGCTTCGCCCAACTGGGTAATCTTGAAGAGGCGGAAAAAACCTATCGCTCGATGTTGACCGATAAGGATTCCGGCGCGCAATCCGAAGCGAAGGAACGTCTGGCGCAATCGGTTTATCTGCAAGCGGAAAAGGCGGAAAAGGAAGGTAAGCTTCAGGCGGCAGCGGAAGGATACCAGCGCGTCGCCACGGAATTTTCGAATGTTGAAATCGCTCCGGTCGCCCTATTCAACGCGGGCGTGATGAAGGAGAAACAAAAAAAATGGAAAGAGGCCATCGTCCTCTACTCGCATTTTTTTGACGCCTATTTCGAATCCAAGCTCTTGCCCAAGGTGTTGTTTCGGGAGGCGAAATGCCGGGAAATGGATGGCCAATGGCAAGCGGCGGGCGAAAAGTATTTGAATCTGGTGCGCGCGCAGCCCAATGCCGCCGAAGCCGAACCGGCCTTATATAACGCGGGTTTCGCCTTTGCCAACGGAAAACTCCAGGATTCCGCCGCGAAGGCATTCGAAGCCTACGCCAAGAAATATCCCCAAAATCCGGAAGCGCCGAACCTATTGTTCCGCGCGGTGGAGCTCTACGGCGAACTGCAAAATTGGGAGAAGGTCGCGGAGTTGCAAAGTCAGTTCACCAGGCGGTACGCGAATGACAAAACGCGCCTGATTCAGGCGCTGTGCATGGGAGGCTCGGCGGCTTTTCAGCGCGGCCGTCGCGAGGAAGCCCAGCAACTCATGAAGCAGGCGTTGGGTGAGTTCAACGCTCTGAAAACATCGGATGCGACCTCGCGCTTTTACGCGGCGCAAGCTCAACATACCCTCGGTGAGCTGGCTTCCAAAAGGATGCGGGAATCCCCCGTCCGCGCGCAGGCTTACGAAAACGATGTCCGCTTGAAAACCGCGAACCTGAAAGCGGCGGTGGAAGAGTATTTGAAGGTATTGGATTTTCGCATCGTGGACTGGACCATTCGCGCGGCCTTCTCGTTGGGGCAGGCGTTCGAGGATTTTGGAACCGAAGTCTATATGGCGCCGCGCAAGCAGGCGCGTAACGCGAACGAGGAGTTGGATCGGGAAGAGGACGCCATGGCTTCACTCTCGGCCGCCTACGCCAAAGCCCAGCAGCAATATCTCCAAGTGCTCGCCATCGGCCGCAAGCAGGAGGTGAATAATAAATACATCGGCGATGCCAACGACGCCCTGGTGGGAATGGCGGCGCGTTTCGAGGGATACCAAATCAAGGCCATGGCCATGGTGCCCCGCTTGATGAAAGTCGAAACCTCCACGCCGGAAAAGGCCATCGCCGGGAAGCTCCAGCAAATCGGACGCATCACGCCTTACCACGAGCAGGGAATGAAATATTTCATGGCCTTTCTGGATATCGCTCAGGAATACGAATTGGATTCCAAGGCGGTGGACTCGCTCGGCGCGCGGATTTTAAGAAGCATGCGCGATCTCGGCGCCCACTATCTGTCGGCTGCGGACTTGGCGAGATCTGCTCCCTTTCCTTCCGCGTTCAAACCCATGGAACGGTTTTTCTATCAGGTGAAACTTTTACAGGAAGGAATTCCCAAGTTGGAATCCAAAGGCATTGAATTTTTCCAGGGCGGGCTGGACTTCGCGGCTAAGTACAACCTTCTCCAGGATCCCATGACGGACAGCCTGCGGCTTGCCATGGGGCGCGCCATGTTCCTTCACGCCAAATGTTTGGACTTGTTATCCCAAGAGGCGCTGGTGACGCCGCCCATTCCGCTGGAGGCCGGTCCCGAGCAGCGCAAGGCTTACTCGGAAAAGTTGGAAAGCGTGGGTTATCAATTGCAGGATCAGGCCTTGGACGCGTATCACAAATTAACGGACAAGGTCATGGCCGGGTCGATACCCACCGAATACGGCGAGTTGGCATTTGCCCGCCTCTATCAAATCGAGCCGGATAAATGGACTCGCGGCTCCGAGTCGGATACCGTATCCGAAGTCTTTACCGGAAAGGAATGGTCCGCCCTGGAGACCCTGCCCGCCGGCGGATGGCCCGCTCCGGACAGCCCGGAATGGAAGAAGGTCCGCAAAGGAGTTTTACCCAAACTGGAATTTCCCGATGAGGTGAAACAAACGTTTCGTTTCCTGTGGTGCGGTGAAAAGGGCCAAGGCCCGAAAATCGATTCGGTGACGGCCGCGTATATCCCGTGGAAGCAGGTTTGGGCGCAATTGCCGATAACGGTTCCACCGCGGATTCTGGCCATGGAACTGGAAGTTGTCGGTCCGCAGGAGTGGACCATTTCGATAGACTTGGATACGGTATTCACGCATCGGGCGGTTTCCGGCGCATGGTTCAAAGGGGTAACCCGCGATGTACTCCCCTTGATGGCCAAAAAAATGGGGCCGGGACGGCATTTCCTCCGTGCGTATTCTCAAAATCAAAAGCCGGCGGAGGGATTCGGTTTTTGGATCCGCTTGCGGATGAAGTACAAGCTGGCCGGGAACGGAGCCGTATTCCCCTGGAACCAAGCGCCCGTATCGCCGGAAAACTTGAAGAAATTATTGGAGCAAGACTTCAACATCCCGAATTTTCCGAACCGTGGATCCGTCCGATGAATATCCCGTGCCAAAGGTTTAAGGATTCCGGCGGAATGTCGATAAGCCAGAATGAAATGGCTTACGTCGGCGCGCTTCGCTTTGTTTACGCAGGGATGGTTTGCCTGGGAATCATGTTGATCCCCACGGCTGGATTTGCGCAAGATGCCGGAAAAGACGCCGTAAAGGAAATCCCGATGGTTGCCGCCGATCAGAAATCCCCGCGCAAGGCGGTTAAGAAGAAAAAAAACACTCCTATCGTGCTGCCGGAATCCCAAAAGGATCCCGCAGTCTTAGCGCCTCCCGCTGCGGCGAAAAATGGCGATGGAAACTTCGCGGAATTGAGCTTCAATAAAACCTTGGTGATCGAGGGAAAGGTCGAGAAGCCCCAGGTCCAATTCACTCTGCTGAAGGAGCCACCGCCCGAAAAGGAAATTCGGTTCGAAACCAGCTTCATGCAAAATATCCTGAAGCAGGATCGGGAGAACACCTTCAAGGTAGGGGAGACTTACGGTAGGGAATAAGCGCGGTTCCGGCCGCCCTCAACCGAAGCGGAGAATGCCCGGGTTCCACATTTCCGGAGCCTGGTAACCCAGCAAGTTCACCGTCGTGGCGGCCACGTTCGCCAAGCCGAAACCCTGTCCTTCGATTCGGTATTTCCCCGCATTCACCTTGTCATAGAAAATGCAAGGCACCGGGTTTAGGGTATGGCTGGTTTTCGCCTTGATGCGTCCGTCTTTGGCCACTGCGGGCCTGCCCGTTTTCTTGTCGAACTCGTACATCTCGTCGGCGTTGCCGTGGTCGGCCGTGATGATGGCCATGCCTTTCAATTTGTCGATGGCGGGCAATAGCCGTCCCAGGCACAGATCTACCGCCTCGATGGCCATGGTCGCCGCGCGCAGGCTGCCGGTATGGCCGACCATGTCTCCGTTGGCGAAATTCACGCGCGCGCTTTTGAATTTTCCCGTATTCAGTTGGGCGATCATCGCGTCGGTGATTTCCGCCGCCTTCATCCAGGGACGCTCGTCGAAGGAGACTCGATCCGATGGAACTTCGACATACGTTTCCAGCTTGTCGTCGAATTTACCGCTGCGATTCCCATTCCAGAAATAGGTCACGTGCCCGTATTTTTGGGTCTCGGAGATGGCCAACTGTGACACGCCGGTCGCGGCCAAGGCCTCGCCCATGGTATTGCGGATTTCGGGCGGGCTCACCAAATATCGGCTCGGAATGTGCAAGTCTCCGTCGTATTGGAGCATGCCGGCATAACAAACTTTAGGCGCGCGAACACGGTTGAACGGCTTGAAATCCTTCTCTTCGAAAGCGCGGGAAATTTCGATGGCACGGTCGCCGCGGAAGTTGAAGAATATTACGCTGTCCCCATCTTCAATCGGTCCGACCGGTTTTCCATCCTTGGCGATGACGAAGGGCGGGAGATCCTGATCGATGACGCGTCCCAATTCGTCCCGATACGCATTGACGGCCTCTTCCGTCGAATTGAATTGGCGGCCCTGGGCCAACACGTGCGTCTGCCATCCGCGTTCCACCATGTCCCAGTCCGCTTCATACCGGTCCATGGTGATTTTCATGCGCCCACCACCGCTGGCAATGCGCGCGTCGAAATCGAACGAGGAAATTTCACTCAGGAATTTTTCGAAGGGCAATACGTATTCCAGGGCCGAAGTTTCGCCCACGTCGCGACCGTCCAAAAGGACATGCACACGGGCTTTTTTAACGCCTTCCTGTTTGGCCCTGACCAGCAGCGCTTTAAGGTGGTTGATATGCGAGTGGACATTTCCGTCCGAAAACAATCCCATCAGGTGCAAGGTGCCGCCCTGACGCGTATTGCCGACGATGTCTTTCCAGGCCTGGCGTTCGAACAGCTTCCCGGAGGCGATACTTTGGTTTACGAGCGAAGCGCCTTGCTCAAATACCTGACCGGAACCCAAGGCGTTGTGACCCACTTCGGAATTCCCCATGTCGTCGTCGCTGGGCAAGCCTACGGCCTTGCCATGGGCTTTCAAGAGCGTGTTCGGATATTTCGCGAACAGTTCATCCAACACCGGTTTTTTGGCCTGGGCGATGGCGTTGCCTTCTTGATTGGCCGAAATTCCATAGCCGTCCATGACGACAATGACAACGGGGCCGGGGTATCCTTGGAATGAGGGCAGTCGCTTCAACATGGTTCAATCCTTGGCTGATTTGCTAAAGGGAATATAGCAAAGCCCGGGAAGCCCTGATATTCCAGGGCCTGCCGAGGAAAGCGGGGATTGGGAAAAACTAGTCTTCGTCTTCGGGGCTGCGGTGGGTTCCGCCGCCATGATGCGGACCGGTATAGCCTTCCGGCGGCTTTTTGTCGACGCGGTTTAAAATGCCGTACCGATCCGGAATGAACAACACCATGACTTCCAAGTTATCCGTGCCGGGAAACATGTCCAGCGGCACGACTTTGGAAACCATATATCCGGCCTTGCGCCATTGGCTCACTTCGCGAGGCAACGTGTCCAGGTCGCAGAAGATGTGCAAGATACGCATCGGTTGGCGCGAGGCCAGCCCCCGGATGACACCGGGTTCGGTGCCTTGGCGCGGTGGGTCGAGCAGAATCGCTTCGGGGGTTTGGTCCGGAGGCGGGAGCAACTTTTCCAGCGAGGCCGCGCGGATGCGGCCGCCTTTAAAATGCATGCGTCCCAATTTTTTCGGAGCAGAAGTTCCAGGCTGCGCCGGGTGTTTTCCGAGGCCGGTCACGGTTGTTGCAACGGAAGCTTCAGCAGAGGGTTTGGCATGCGACGCTTGGCTGGCCTTGGTTGCATGGGGCGGTAAGGCGGGACTGCTTTGATGCGTCGCCATGCGTATGGCCGATTCAATCGCCACGCCGGCAGCCTCGATACCGATGGTCTCCGTATACTTGGCGCCCAATTCGAGTCCGAAAAATCCGAAGCCGCAGTACAAATCCAGCAACCGTTGTTCCGGCCGAGCCTTGAGCAATTGCTCGGCTTTTTCCAGGAACAAAGGTAGAATGGACCCGTTCACCTGACAGAATGCGGTCGGATGAAAAGCGTACAGACGCTCGCGCACCTTGAAGCGCACATCGTCGGGACCGAAAAGTTTTTTCAGCTTCCACGGACCGTCGGGGCTGCGCTGATCCATGTAAAAAGTCGATTGGGTGGGATCGAAAAACAAAAAGGCCGAGACCACTTTGGGCGCGTCCATTTCCTGGAGATGATCGCCCAACAGCTTCGCCTTGCGCACCACGTTGGCGTTCAAGCGATTCACGTTAAAAAGAACGGTAAACCGCGCATAGTCGCCGCGAATGATCAAATAATTCAGGACTTGAGCCAGTTCCTTGTAGGCGGGCTGGTTCAGCTTTCCGATGAGAAAGGCATAGAGCTGGGAATGTTCCAGCGGCTCCAATTGCGAGAGGGCGCCCAGGCGCTCGGCTTCCGCGGGCTTTCCGGGCAGAAAATCCAGATGATAATGGCCCTTGTCGAAAACCACTCTCCGTTTGGTCGTGGTACGGTAATGTCGCGGCTTCGGCGAAGGCAGAATGCGGTTCGGCTTGTCCGGAAGACGATGCGCGGTCCAAAACTCCTGCAAGGCCCGATTCTTGACTTCCAGCTCCAGGGCATAGTCCAGTTTCGCCAAAGCTTCCGGGCTGCGCGAAGGTCCGATGGCTTCCGGCTTGGCCGCACGGGCATACTTCAATACGAGTTCGGAAAACCGGGCGGTTTCAATGAGCGACTCCGCGCTCGATCCGTCACCGGGTTTGGAACCGAATTTTTTAGACGCGAATTTTTTGGCTGCATTGCCCTTACCAGGAAATTTTTTTCCGGGGTATTTCCGGCCGCCCGCATGGGCTGCGCCGCCTTGGGGAGCGGTTTCCGTGTTGGAAAATGGGCTAGCGCTTTTACGCTTAACATTTTCACCCCGGCCTCTACCTCGACCACGCGCTCCAGCTTGTTTTTGGGAGTCGAATTCGGCATCCCGGTCATCGCGGCTCTTCGCGGTACGGGAGGAGGTGGGACGTGTATGCG
>JADGQO010000200.1 GCA_017881725.1 Fibrobacteria bacterium | reverse complement strand
TTTAATCACTTGGGTCAATTCCCCACAGCTTGCTGCGGCTTTAGATTAGGTATTTGCATGCAATTCTCGACTTTTGCATTTCCCCTGGTTTCAATACCCCGTGGCTTGCCGCGGGGTTCTTTATTTTCGAGATTGGCCGATTGGCAAGTGGCGCGGTATGATGGTTGATTGTGGCAGAAAATTTTACACGGTCGAATGGATAAAAACTCACTTGCGTGAAATGGCCTATAACAAAATGAATCTTTTTCATTGGCATTTGTCCGATGGTATTTCTAAAACCAATAATGGTGGATTTAGGCTTACCTGTAAGGTTCATCCGGAAATTACCTCTGTTGATCATTATTCTCAGACGGACGTGCAGGACATCATCGCTCTTGCCACAAAATATCATATCACCATATTACCAGAATTCGATTTCCCTGGTCATTGCAACTGGCTCTATGCTGCGCACAAAAATTTGCTTCTTGGGCAACAGGTACTTGGCTCGCAATATTGGGCGCTTGACTTAAGCAAAGACACTACCTTTAAATTTGTCAAAGAGATATTGAATGAAATCATTCCTCAATTCCCCGGACCATTTTGGCATATTGGCGCCGATGAGTATATGTTCTCCAATGAGTACGCCAATTTCCCTCAATTGGCGACTGCGGCAAAGGCCAAATATGGAACAAATGCGCTCCCAATTGACTGCTATAGAGGTTTTGTTGACACGGTAAACAGATTAGTCAAATCTTATGGAAAAACTATGTGGGCTTGGGATGATGTTTTAGTTGGAATCACCGGTACAAAAACCGGGAGCTGTCCGCTTGATCCCGATATTACTATTGACCACTGGTTCGACTATGGCGGCCAGACCCCGCAAAACGTGGTCGACGCGAAGTATTATCTCGTAAACTGTTCAGGGGACCTTGGTTTCATCATAAGTTCAGGCGGCGTGGCCCCTGTAGTATCGGCACAGACGCTCTATAGCAATTATGACATGGGTAAATTGTTCGATGGAAACTTGTCAGTAACCGAACCGTACTTGATAGGAATGAAATTTCCTATTTGGGCTGATGCGCCAGACGCGGCGACGGAAACGACCGTTGCAACAGCAATCTTCATGCACATTCGTGTAATCGCTCAGCTTGGATGGGCAAGCCCAAAAGTTGCAACCGACTACACCACATTTTCGACACTCGCCAATACTACACTTGGCAACGCTCCGATACCAGCAGCGTATATCACAACTGCAGTGACCCCAAAAATGAATCGACCAGTTTATGGCATAGTGTCAACACAAAATTTCGAAAGTGTACAGATCTTGAATTTGAGTGGCCGTTTGTTCAAGACCATTCCGGCTAAAAGCATTTGCATTGATGCTGGCAATCGGCTGAATATCTTGGACAAAAACAATGTGCTCCGCACAGGTCTCTATCTATGTCGATTCAAAGGAAAGGGCGTGAATCAATCCCAGTGACGATGCAGATACGTTAGGATTGCAATGGTTGGTTTTTGGAATTTGAACCAGATTGTGGCAGCTGCTAAAACGGTATTGCTAAAGTGGCATACATTTTTCGCGTTTGTTTGCGTCAACAAAATTAAGCAGCATGTCGATGAGATCCTTCCGGGTTTCCGCTTCTGAAGAAGGGGAAAAGGGGGATGTGGGGCTGGAATTGAGGGGCTAGGATTGGGTAGGTCGAGGACGGAAAACAGGGTTCGACTTACCTAGGCACTCTTCCCTGGCGCTTACCGTCAGCAATTACATCCCCATCGAAGTCTATTCCAGCAAGCGCCAGGATATCCAGGACGTCGTTCTGAAAAAATTAAGCGCGGAACTCGGTTTTTACCATATTATCCTCGAACAGGTGGACATCCGGGACGTTTTTTACAATACCGAACACGAGGCCGCCATCAACAACAAGAAATTGGCCGAACAGGAGGCGCTGCGGCTCGTGGAAGTGACAAAGCAAAAGGAAGAACATCTGAAACAGTCCTCCATCGACAAGAACATCGCCATCCAAAAGGCGCAAGGCAGTCCGAAGCCCTGAAAATCAAGGGTCAGGCGATCTCGGCGAACCCGAAGATCATCCAACTGGAGTGGATCGCGAAATGGAACGGCGCCCTGCCCCAATATATGCTGGGGAATTCTAACGGAGTGATGTTGAACATGGAGAATCCCAGGGAGAATTCCGGCAAGTAGGAATTATCCGCAAAAATCGCCCCGTTGGACGTACGTTATCAGCATGTATAAATCGAAAGCTTTAGCCGTACCCGCCGCCATGTTGGCCTTCGCGCTGGTTGCTTGTAATGACACCGCCGGCCCGGCGAAGCAGGGGAACGATTTCCCCGTGAACGATTCCATCGCCACCGATCTCGTGGCCAAAGGCGTTCCCGCCGATGTCGCCCGGTTCTTCGCGGCCGCCAAGTTGGAAGTCGCGAACGGCGATCCCAACACCTTCGTGTATAACCTGTTCTACCCGAACGGGGCCACGCGCCAGGTAACCTTGACGTTTACACCCAACCAGGAACACACCCCCACGCCGGAGGAAACCGCCAAGGACTCCGCCGGCGGCGCTTCCATCTACGCCTTCACCTATGCCAATACCCTCGGGCCGGAATGGACCGGCCGCCTGGACATGGGCTACTTCATCCCCAACGCCGGCATACCCGCCGTCCTGCTTGCGGGCCTGAAAAAAACCTCGGCCCCGGGAAAGGCCGCAGCGGGCCAATCCGCATCCGACGGTCCGGTTTCCGGTTCCGGGGTCGCCTGGGGCGAAGTTGCGAAAACCGGCGCGGACGTCACCATCGGATCCGTCCTCGATTATTACAAGGGCCAAGGTCTCAGCGTGGGCAACCTCGGTGCGATTTACGCCCTGGCCTCGGCGGCCTCAAACGTGGCGGGCGCCATGGACCTGTCCAAGCAGAGCGGCAAATGGCTCTCCGAGCTCGACGCCCTGGAGAAATGCGCCGCCAATCCCACCAACCAGGTGGCCAAGAGCGATCCCAACTATTCGCAAAACACCGTCGCCAAGGTGCGATCGGCGCGCAGCGAGCTGAAGGACGTCACCGCCGTCCGCTTCCTCAACCAGATGACGGAAACCGGCGCGGGTATCACTCCCGTTACCGCGGTAGCCTCCGTCGCCTTGAAGCAAGGTTTCGTCTGGAGCGAGCGGACCCTGGGCGACTACAGCGAGAACACCATCATGCGCGAAGCCCGGCTGGCCGTGGTGGCCTGCGGCGATCCGCAGCCCCTCACGGGCAATGTCGACGTGCTCTGGGAGTGCACGGACACCTGGAAATCCGGCCAAATCGATCATGAAACCGTGCATACGGTATCCGACGTCGGATGGGTCTGGGATCCCACGCTCCGGCAATACCGCTCGGTGGGAACCTACACCTACGCGAGTGTCAAGACCTCGGCGCTCAACGGCAAGACCTGCACCTTCAAGAAGTCCACCACCGGAAGCCTCACCGATCAGGGAGCGCTAATGATTTACGACGACTCGGCGGCCCAGAAACTTTTCGGTTTCGCCTATTCCGCTTCGGGCCAGGTGGAGACCACGGTGGCGTCCAGCGACGATTGCGGTGGAACCGCCGCTAACATTCCAGAAACCATCGATTGGCTGCCCAATGTCACGGGTTATCCCGGGACGGGCGGGAGCCTGGAAGGCGTGCGGACCAGCCCCAGTTGCATCGGCGACGGTTTCACGGGAAGCCAAACGGTCACTTACCAATTTTCCGTGCCGCCCAAGTAATGTAATTTCCATGCCGTCCAAGCCGGCTCCCGGCGATGCGGGAAGAGCGGAAAAGAAATCCAAGGCGGGCCTCAGCAAGTACATCCCCTGGCATGGGCGACAGGGTCGCGCTCTTGCGGCGGACCTTTGGCGAGGAGGTTAGGTGTCCGTACTGTGGCGGTCCGGAAACGCTCCACTGGAGCGTTTCTAAAACCTGGCTGATTGCGCTGGTAAAGAAGGTGGAAATCGAGTTCAGCGGCGAGGGTGAAATCACGGACTGGCCGGAGTATCCGGACTGATGGGGCCTATCTCACCCTCTGCGCCCAACTCGGCGCGTTCAACCTGCACGCCGCCCGCCGTGTCGCACCGAACGATAAGCAGGGGAAGGACATGCTGTGCCGGTACATCTTGCGCCCCTCGCTGGCCAATGAGCGGCTGCACCTGCTGGCGGACGGGAGCGTCACTGTCGAGTTCAAGCGTCCCTGGTCCGATGGGACGCGCAGTATCGGCTTGGCCCCATCTGCGCTCATCTCGCGCATGGCGGCCCTGGTGCCTCCACCTAAGCGGCATGTGACGGTTTATTCGGGCGTGCTGGCTTCGAATAGCCCGTGGCGCAGGTTGATCATTCCGAAAACCGAGGCTGCGGCGACGGAAAGTCCGCTGCTGGAAAATGCCGAGGAGGGTGGCTTGCCTGCAAAGCCGGTTCCCGGTCCAGCCGGCGTTGCGGGCAAGCCGAAATCAGGCGGTCGCCGTTACATCCCATGGTATGAGTTGTTGAGGCGGACCTTTGGCGAGGAGGTGGTGTGCCCGGATTGTGGCGGCCGGCTTCGTCTGATTGCGCTGGTGAAAAAGGAGGAGACGATACAGGCGCTTCTCAAGGCGCTGCATTTGCCGACCCAGGCGACGGGTCCGCCGGAGAGGGCGAAACCGGAGCCGGCCACGACTGAACCGCTGGAGCTCGAGTGGAGCGGCGAAGGTGAAAGCGCGGATTGGCCGGAGTATCCGGACTGATGGGGTCCATACCCTGAGGGGGAAGGGTGAAGTGTGCCCTGGCGTGAATGATGTGTCGATTTTGGGGGTGGGAAATGGGGAAAAGGTTTGGAAAAGGGGGGAATGGGGCAGGAATGGAGGGGCTGGGATGGGGTAGGTCGAGGGTGGGGCCCCCTTGGCTATGGACGGAAAATGGGGTTCGATTTACCTATGCACAGCGGTGATGGCGTTCACAGACTCAGAGACGCCTTATCGCCGGACGTTACAACTACGGGGTTCGGGTCGGATGATGCGGATTGGCACGAAATTGACCTCGAACCTTTCCTGTTAAATCAAAGAATCGAATCGCGGAGTTGTCTTGGGAGCTCGAGCTCGCAGTCCACTCGTTGAACCTTGTTTTCAAGGCATAGCGTCCCTTATACTTGGCCTTTTCTCCCATGTAAAGGACGGTTGGCTGCCGGTCACCCCAACTGTAAACAACCTTAAGCCGCAGTGTCCTGGAGGCGTCATACTCTTCTTCTGTAATCCGATTACCATTGCCATCATAACCGTAAGCAAGAGAGTCGGTCATGCCGGTCCCTACCCCGTCGCGTTCAAGCGTGGTCACGGAGGCGAGCATTCCCGAGAAATATCGCATGTAGGACGTTTGCGTGCAAAACCATGCCGATCCACTCAGCTGCCAATGAGCCTGATTCGCAACCGTCGTGTCGGTATTGTAGGTAGAGAGAATAGCCTGAGTTGCGATATAGGTGCCGGAAACAAGTTCGTACAGGGAATCTGCCAGGGTCCTTCCCGCCGCATCCAGGAGAAAACGGTGGAAGAACGTTTTGACGCCCCCGATTATCCTTTGTTCCTCAACATTCCGTCCTTGCGCGTCGGAACAAGGCAACCAGAATACGATTCATGTTCATCCTCTCTCAATGGGAGGGGTAGAGGCCTGGGAAATGGTTATTTCAGACGAGTCACTGAATTTGAACCTTTGTTTGCCACCCAAATACTCGTTCCATCAAAAGCCATCCCTTGGGGATTAAGGCCCACCAAATAAGTACCGATTTGGGCACCTGTTTCCGCCAGCAATTTACTTACCGTGCCGTCGCCTGGGTTTGAAACCCAAATGTTGGTTCCATCGAAGGCAATACCAAAGACGTTACGGACGAAGGAATATGTGCCAACCACAGTGCCAGTACTTGCATCCACCTTACGTACCGTACCCAGACCTATACCTCCAGACACTACCCAGACGTTTGTTCCGTCACAAGCGACTCCTGTATTGGTGGTGCCGAGAGAATAGTTACCGACGATTGCGCCCGTACTTGGAAGCACCTTTCTAAGTGAGCTCGCGGTCAACACCCAAATATTCGTCCCATCAAATGCGATTCCTGTGGGAAGGTCTCCTATAATAAAAAATGTGCCGACGACAGTACCGGTACTTGCGAGCAGCTTGGTTAGCGACTGCCCTATCCAATTTGCCACCCAAATATTTACCCCATCAAAAGCGATCGCTTTGGGATTTTTTCCCACCGCATAGGTTCCGACGAGCGCGCCCGTGCTTGCAACCAGCTTGGTCACCGAGCTATCACCAGAATTTGCTACCCAAATATTCGCTCCGTCGAAGGCGATGGCATCGGGATATTTCCCCACCGCATAAGTTCCGACGAGAGCACCCGTACTTGCGATGAGTTTGGTCACCGAGTTTTCACCATAGTTTGCCACCCAAATGTTCATCCCGTCGAAGGCGACGCTCACGGGTTGACTGCCGGTGGAATATGTCGGCCACTCCTGGTATTGGAGCGTCGCGATTTGCTGGAGAGTGAGCATACGGCCTGGGCCTTCAGGCCCGACGGGTCCCTGAGGACCGGCATCTCCCCTCGCCGCTTTAGTTACCAAAGGCGACCAGGAAGCGCCATTCCAAATGTATGCATTGCTGTCCACTGTGTTTCGATACGCCTGATTGAGTGTGGGTGACAGTGGAGCGGTCGGGAAACTCCCAAGCCAGGAAATGGAAATTCCATTCAAGCCATTGGTCCCGTTCGTTCCATCCGCGCCCTTTGCGCCAGTGGCCCCATCCGTTCCCTTGGTACCCGGAGGACCCATGGACCCGACGGGGCCCACGAGGTTGGTCGCGACGGTCCATGAGCCAGCAGATCGTGAGCTTACGTCCCCCGTCGCAGTGTTCAGGTAATAATCCCCGTCCTTGCCGATGCTTCCCGTGGGCGCAGCCGTTCCCGAAAGCCAACTCGCCGCAACGGCGTTCACATTATGGGTCAAATAAATCACGGGCGCCAACTGCCCTTCCTTGGCGTCGAATGACGCTGTCAGTCCATCCTCGGATGTCAGCGCCACGCCCTGGAAAGAGCCTGTTTTGGCCAGGGCGGTGATATCGATCTGGACAACGCTTCCAATATTCCCAGTGCCCAAAGTCAGAGACACCGCCACTGCGGAATCCGCTGGAATCGCCGCTAGTGGCACGTTGTTCTCCGGCGCGGTAATCGACGCGGTCAGCGCGCGGACCTGCAAGGTTCCTGGGTTGGCCAGTGCTTTCACATAAAGCACCAATTTTGCCGACGCGATTTTAGATCTGTCGACACCCTCCGTCTGAAACACCATCCAGCCTACGCTTAGGCGGGCGCCTCCATCGACCACTATTTCCTTATCCGTGCCGGAAAATGCCGCGGCCGAGGCATCCCCATCTTTGAGTACCAAAATGGGGCTGACGATATTCTGTGCCCAGACCAATTGTGCAAGAAATCCGACCACGGCCAAAGGGGTGAGCCATTGTTTCAAGCAATACCTCCAAGATGCGAAAATGAAATGAGAGCCCTCAAATCTTAAATGAAGAACCCTGCGGTCTAAAAATCCCCGCCGCAATAAAGTAGACTTCCTCAATCAGCGCCCGAGCCCACCAGTTTGCCGCCTTGTTGAACAAAATTCGTCTCGACGCTTGTCGTCAATACAAGGAAACAAAGACCAACGAAAACATTTTTAAATCGGGCGGGTATGAATGCGTATTTCACGAGAACTCCTTACGATTCGCTGTTTTCTTTTGGCAATAGAAGTCAGCGGTGACGAGGTAAAACTAGCCCAGCGCGGGCAGCGATTAAACTCACATTTCGCTCACAGAGTCATTTACAGGGAGCAGAAGTCGTCCCTGAAGGCCACATAGCACGTCGTCTCGAAAGCAAATGCGATTCTTCGGGGTTTCGGCGCTATGCTTAGCATAAAGCGACGTTTGATTTTTAATTAGGGCTTGCTGAATAGCTCGCCGCCAGTTTTTGTTTTTTTTTCGGGGGCCTGCGTCCATTTTCTGATCCCGCTCTGGTCGGCCTCCATCACGCTGCACATGTGTTCACTCCCGGGCTCATAACGAGCCCCAGTAGCTTCAAGGTTACCCTCCTGAACAACATGGCGTCCATGACTCCGGCCTTCGGCCGTCGCGTAGCATCCAATGATAAACAGGGACGGGAACTGTTGTGTCGCTATATCTTGCGACCACCCCTATCCAACGAGCGCCTGCACCTGCTCGCGGACGGAACCGTAACCGTCGAGTTCAAGCGCCGAGTGCCTCACTCGCTTGGTCCGATGGGATAATGGCTCGTCGCTCACTCCTCGCATATCATAAAACGCGCAGCATCGGCTTGGCCCCGGGTGCGCTCATATCGCGCCCGCCGGAGAGGGCGAAATCTGAGCCGGCCGAGACTGAAGCGATGGAGCTCGAGTGGAGCGGCGAGGGTGAAAGCGCGGATTGGCCGGAATATCCGGACTGATTGGGCTGATACCCTGCGGGGGAAGGGTGAGGTGTGCCTTGGCGGGAATGGGGCGCCGATTTTGGGGGTGGGAAACGGGAGCAAGGCTTGGAAAATGGGGAGGTTGGGCTGGAATTGAGGGACTGTGATGGGGTAGGTCGAGGCTTGGGCGCTGGGCTATCGACGGAAAACAGGGTTCGATTTACCTATGCGCCATTTCCCATCATCGCGCGTGGATGATTCGCGGCTATGCCATCGGCCAAGGGGCGGGAACACAAGTCTTGACAGTTCTTCCCTGGACGCTGTTATTTGGCACACCGGGCGGGCTGACTCGAGACTTGCTAATGATCGCTGCATGGATCATCAATTTGGCGGTGGCCGAATGGATTATCAGACCACGACCAACGAAGGTGATTAGGACGGACTTAACCCTTCCCTCATTAATTTCAAATTAATACTGGCACAACTTCGCATGGCGGCGTGCGGAACTTCGCAATGCCTGAAATGATTCATTGCGAATTCAATTACTGGAAGAGTGGGGCGGAAAGAGAAGACGCGGTCAAATCCCTGTGTGTGGGACAACTCGGATTGCGCGCTGCGCGCTTGCCGGGCTGCGGCGCATAAAACAGCACAGGGTGCTCCGCACGGGTTTCCTCCTACGCTCCGGGGCTCCGCCCACATGGGTTTGGGAGGAGGCCCTGCCCGTCGGACTGGGTTTCGCCGGCACTGACTTTCTCTGAGGTCTTCTGCTGTGGTCTACGTAGTTTGTCTCAACCCGTCCTTTGGGGCTGGCTTTGGGCGTTCGCTTCGGGGGCGGTAAACCCCACTGCGCTCTCGTCCTCGCCAATCGAGCCTGCTCCAAAACCCACGTCACCCTCGCAACGTTGCATGCAATTGCCCCCACACAAGAGAAGCCGAATTACGGAATGACACAACCGCCCCCAAAAAGCGGATTGCGATACCATTGCATACAGACGCCCTATTTAATCCATTCGGGCAAAAATAACCGGAGTTCAAAAAGCCCCTTGACAGTAGACAGACCTGTCTGTATATTTGATTCCATGAAAGCACCTCAAGCAGAATCGATGTCCCCTCGTGAAAGGATTTTGGCTGTTGCAAGCCGTCTCTTCTATCAAGAAGGCATACGTGCAGTTGGAGTCGACACCATCATTGCCAAGTCCGAAGTTGCCAAAATGACGTTCTACAAACATTTCAAATCCAAGGATTTGCTTGTTTTGGAATTCTTGAATAAAAGGGACGAACAATGGCGGGCGTGGTTCGAGGCCACCGTACACAGGCTTGCGCCTAAGGTTAAGGATCGACCACTGGCGATCTTTGATGCTATGGAAGAGCGGTTTTCAAATAAGGATTTCCGAGGCTGCGCCTTCATCAATACAATGATCGAAGTGGCCAATGGCGACCATGTTGCGCATCAAGCCGCCGCCGATCATAAGCATAAAGTTGAAAAAACCATCCGGACTCTGTTGTCGGATGCAGGGATTGAAAAGTCCGAAGAGTTGTCAAAAGCATTTTTAATGCTCATTGACGGGGCAATCATATCCGCGGTCCGTGAGGGGAAACCAGGATCCGCCAAAGCGGCAAAGAAAATCGCATCAGTATTACTTCAAAACCAACACTCAAAGGAGAAATGATTTTATGGTTCGCATCGCATCGCTTGATCCGTCGGTTGCTCTTGGCCGAGGCAAAGAACTTCTGGATTCTACAAAGGCTCAGTTGGGCCGAGTTCCAAATTTATATGGAGCAATGGCTCAGTCTCCCGCGGCTTTGGACGGATACCTTGCATTTAGGGGCGCCTTAGGCAAGGGTGTCCTGAATGTGCAAATGCGGGAACGGATCGCTCTATTAACGGCATCGATGAACGACTGTGAATACTGCGTTTCGGCCCATACCTTTCGGGGCGGGAAAATCGGAATTTCACCGGATGAACTCGCTGCCACCCAAAAAAGTCACTCTGAGGATCCGAAAACCGCTTCAGCTTTGCGCTTTGTCGATGCGCTGATATTGCAACGAGGCCGCATTTCAGACAGCGACTTTGCTGATTTGAAGTCGCACAATTGGTCTGATGAAGAAATTGGCGAAATGGTCGCCCACGTAGCCTTGAATGTTTTTTCGAACTACTTCAATCACATTGCCAAACCTGAGCTTGATTTTCCAGCTGTAGCGGTGGAGAGGTAGGGAATGCGTTGGCCCGGCCCGCTTCCAAGCGGCACAATCGATCATTTCGTCCTTAGTGGCGCGACTTTGGGTTTACTGATTTGTGCCGCTCAGGTTTCGGGAATCAAGGCGATGGTTGGGCCCTTTAGCGCGACTTGCGCGCTGCTTGTGTTGACGCCTAAGGCGCCAAGCTCGCAGCCGCGGTCGATCCTATTGGCGCACGCCATTTGTTTGGGGGTTGGGGCGGCTATTTCCATGCTCCAACTTCCCATTTTACCTGGCGTATTGGTTGGGGCATGGCTGTCCACCATGTTGACGGGCATCTTTCGCGCAGTCCATCCACCCGCTATCGCGCACACCGTTATTTTGTCGCTTGGGTCCCAAAGCGTTGGAAAGTATTTGACTTGGGCAAGCGTGATGGCCATTGGATTCACTCTTTACTGCCTTTTTTTATCCAGAACAAAGTATGCACCAAATCCTTCTCTTGAGATCAGATCTTGAGATCAGCCGTTGTCTATTGAAAGGAAATGTTGAGTGGCAAATACCATAGAAGAAAAACTTTTTGAATATTCCAGAGCCCCTTCACGGAGTGAGCAGACCGCACTCCCGTCACATCCGAGATGTGACCTCCATCTCCCCGCGCAACATCTCCAGGGCCATGGCTGCGTCCAAGGCCCATGGCGCATACCCTGGCTGCTGGACACGCAAACCGAGCTTTCCTTCACGGCCACGCCTATGCCCGCCGCGAACCCGAAAAGACCGTGCTCTACCAGGTCTTCCACCGGCACTTGCCCAGCTTCGAGCGAATGTGGGCCGACGCGGATACCGGCAACTGCCTGCCCAGGCACGTCACCCAGGAGTTACAGCAATTCCTGACCTGCGGCATCCTCTCGCACGGCTTCGCGCAAATGCATTGCGAGGCTTGCCACAAGCGCCATCTGGTAGCCTTCAGTTGCAAGGGCCGTGGGTTCTGCCCAAGCTGCATGGGGCGGCGCATGAACGAGGGGGCGGCGAACCTGGTCGACCATGTCCTGCCCGAGCGCGTCCCCATACGGCAATGGGTCTTGACCTTGCCGTACCCCCTGCGTTACCCTCTGGCCTTCGACCCCAATCACCTCCGCCATGTACTGCGCCTATTCACCGACACGGTAAGCGCCTGGTATGGCCGTAACCATCCCGAAAGCAAGACCGGCTCGGTCACGGTCATCCAGCGAGCGTCCTCCGACCTGCGCCTCAATCCGCACTTCCACACCCTGTTCCTGGACGGCGTGTATCTGGCGCCGCCGAAGTCAGAGGCAATGGACGCCACTCCCACCACGCCCCTCTTCCATCCCGCGCCCAAGCCCACTCAGGATGATATCGAGCGTGTCGTTGAGCGAGCGCGTAAGCGCATTCTACGCTATCTGGAAAAACGCGGCGTCATCACCTTCGCCGCCCCTCCGGCCGATGAAGCATCGGGCGATGATGAAGTGAATGCAGTCCTTGGCGAAGGCTTCGGCGAATCTGATCCCGCCCACTCGCCGAGTCCATCCAAGGCGGCGAAACCCGATCCGGCCGAGACGGAAGCGATGGAGCTCGAGTGGAGCGGCGAGGGTGAAAGCGAGGATTGGCATGGACCGGATTGCCCGGTCACCATCACCGGATTTTGCAGTCGATTTACCTATGCGCCCTTTGCGATTTCGTATTGCTAAGAATACGATATAAATATATAATCGTATTGTGGAGGATACGAATAATATCAAGTCCAAGTTGAGGGACATCCTTCAGGAATGGCATGATTTCCCCATTCCCGGGTTGATACCCAGGGATGCCGATACGGCGCCATTCCATTCCAGCCGGATAGTTTCCATAATCGGCCCACGTAGGGCCGGTAAAACCTGGTTTTGCTTCCAGGTGATGAAGGAGCTTCTGGAAAAAGGTACGCCACGCGATCACATCATCTACGTGAATTTCGAGGATGAACGGCTGACCCCTCTCACCGGCGCGGAGTTGACGCACCTTCTGGAGGCCCAATGGGAAGTCCGGGGAATTCAAAAACCGGAAATCGCTTGGTGCTTTCTGGACGAAATCCAGAACGTGCCGAATTGGTCAAAGTGGGTCCGGCGCGCGTCCGATCAAAATGCCGGCTTGCGGATAATCCTGACTGGATCTTCTTCGAAGCTACTGAGTTCGGAAATCGCGACTGAATTGCGGGGAAGAACCTGGACCGTGCGCCTACAACCGTATGGCCTGGCGGAATTCATGGATGCCCACGGCGCGGACAGGTCGCCGGCGAAGGTCGCCGATCTCCATGGTTCCCGGCGTAGGGAAGCCAGGAGAAACTATCTCCATTTCGCGGAGCGGGGCGGATTTCCGGGATTGCCGGAGGTGGGATTCCGGGAGGTGCTCCAGGAAAATTACCGGGCGATGTTCAATCGGGACATCCTGGAACGGTTCACCGTAAAGAACAAACGGCTGCTGGAGGATTACCTCAAAATTCAACTGTCCCGGTTCGCGTCCCTTTCGTCCATTTCCAACCTGGAAGGCGAACTGAAATCCCTCGGGCATCGCTTCACGAAGAATACTTTGAATGCGTTTCTGGGCTATGCGAAGGACGTTTTCCTTCTCTATGAGACGCCCATATACAGCCCTAAAGCCAAAAACCAATTGCTGTATCCGCGGAAAGTCTACGGGATCGACCAAGGATTGCTGCGCGCCATCCGTTTTTCGGCGTCGGAGGATCGAGGTCGATACCTGGAAAACATGGTATTCCTCGAACTCAACCGGCGCGGACTTGATCTCTATTATGCGGCGGGCAAAGGAGAATGTGATTTCGTGGTCATGTCCGGCCACAAGCCGTCCCACGCCATCCAGGCTTGTTTCGAAATGGGCAACCCCAAGACGAGGCAAAGGGAAATCGACGGATTGATCGAAGCGATGGATCAATTCGGATTGAAAAAAGGACTGATCATCACTGACGACGAAGATGGCATTGTGGAAATCGCTAAAAAAAAGATTCGTATCAAGCCATTCTGGTATTTCGCTTTGCAGTCCGGAGAAAGCGCCCTAAACTAACTTGGCCGAATGGTCGGCGGCCTTGATATCTATGGCGGCATGAGGGCTACGGGATCATTGCGCATCCAATCAGCGACTTTTCCAAGTTGATCGAATAAAAGTTTGCGCAGGCTTGGTGACGGCACCACTTCCTCGAGCGCTCCGCCCATGCATAGCAACCAGGCATCGCGTTCAGCATCGCCGATACGAAAAGGCTGATGCCGCATGCGTAGCTTGGGATGGCCCCTTTCGCTCGAATATTGTTTGGGACCGCCCAGCCATTCGCCCAGATATTTTTTGAGCACAATCTTGGTCTCGGTTAAATCGGAGGGATGCAAGGAACGGATGGCCGCCGCTTCGGGCAAGGAATCCATTCTGCGATAAAAGGCGTCGACGATCCGGTCGACGGCGGGTTGGCCGCCTACCCGTTCAAAATTTGATTCCAGAATGATTCCAGTCACTGGGCGCCTATGGGTTTGCATGAGGCTAAGTGACCTGGACCTGAATGCCAAGCGAGGTCCGTCTCCCTAAGAGAATATCCACTTTACGGCGCACGGATTCAATCGTGAAAGGCTTGGCGATTAGGGTCGAGGCGCCATGTTTCAGGGCTTCCTTGGCCAATGGGTCTAAAGGGGATTCCGCCACCAGCGCGATTTTTACGCGAGGAATGCGGTCGTGTATCTCGCGGATCAAGGGAATGCCGTGTTCTTGAACATGGCTCAGACCCAATAATATGACGTCGGGTTTCCAGGCCACGGCTTTTTCATAAGCATCGGCGAGGGTGGAAATCTCATGGGTTTCGTTTTCATCGTGAAGCATGAATTGCAGGGCCGCCCGAATGATTTCGTTTTTTTCGATCACGAATATCCGCTTATTGTCCACGGCACGGGAGCTCTCAACACCGATTTGCGTAAACACCTCGAAGGAAAATTAATCTGGAACTATGGAAAGCAAGTTTCGTTCCTTGTTCATTTGGATGTAACGGTTGGAATATTGGACGTAACGGCTGAAATATTAGAAGTAGCGCCTGAAATAAAAGCGACCAAGAGGTTTTGCTTTGTCCTCTTTCCTACAGAAACGCGACCTGGGGTACATAAAATCCTGTCGGGTTTGAAACAAAAAATAATCCCCCATGTGAATCGCGCTGAATACACCGGAATATGGCCGGTTCTTCGAGGCCGAAACAGCTGGCACGGCGCTTGCAAATTACTCCTACAACAGCGTAAGGCTGTGAACAATGGCTTACCTTGGTGCCCATGAAGGACCCGGGGCCGCATCTCATCAATCCGAAACAAGGAGACAATCCATGGCTGCTCTGCGTCAGATAGCGTTCTACGGGAAAGGTGGCATCGGCAAGTCCACCACCTCCCAAAACACCCTCGCGGCTCTCGCCGATCTAGGACAAAAAATCCTGATCGTCGGCTGCGACCCCAAGGCCGATTCCACCCGCCTCATCCTGCACGCCAAGGCGCAGGACTCCATTCTCAGCTTGGCCGCCAGCATGGGCAGTGTCGAGGACCTCGAACTTGAGCAAGTGATGAAAGTCGGGTATAAGAATATCCGCTGCGTCGAATCCGGCGGCCCCGAGCCGGGCGTGGGCTGCGCGGGTCGCGGCGTGATCACGTCCATCAACTTCCTCGAGGAAAACGGCGCCTACGAAGGCGTGGACTATGTCTCCTATGACGTGCTCGGCGACGTGGTTTGCGGCGGATTCGCCATGCCCATTCGCGAGAACAAGGCCCAGGAGATTTACATCGTCATGTCCGGCGAAATGATGGCCATGTACGCGGCCAACAATATCGCCAAGGGCATTTTGAAATATGCCAATTCGGGCGGCGTGCGCCTGGGCGGCCTCATCTGCAATGAGCGCCAGACCGACAAGGAGCTCGAGCTCTCCGACGCACTCGCCAAGCGTCTGGGCACCACCCTCATTCACTTCGTGCCCCGTGACAATATCGTGCAGCATGCCGAATTGCGTCGCATGACCGTGTTGGAGTATGCGCCCAATTCCAAGCAAGCCGAGGAATACCGCACGCTGGCGACGAAAATCCACAACAATATCGGCAAGGGCATCATCCCGACTCCCATTACCATGGATGAGTTGGAAGAGTTGCTGATGGAATTCGGCGTCATGAACGCAGTCGACGAATCCCAAGTCGGCCTAACGGCGGCTGAACTCGCCGCTAAGGCAGCCGCGTAAGCAATCAAGTCATAGGACTTGCCCCCCTCCCGCACGGGAAGGGGGATCACAGAAATTAAAAGGGAATACCATGAGCTTAAACACAGTTGCTGATGAAACCGACATCAAGGCGCGCAACCAACAAATCATCACGGATGTGTTGCAAGCCTATCCCGAGAAATTCGGCAAGCGCCGAGAGAAACATCTCGGGACTTTTGAAGAAGGCAAACCCGATTGCGGGGTGAAGTCGAATATCAAATCGATCCCCGGGGTGATGACCATTCGCGGCTGCGCCTATGCCGGTTCCAAGGGCGTGGTCTGGGGTCCCATCAAGGACATGATTCACATCAGCCACGGACCGGTCGGCTGCGGCCAATATTCCTGGGCTGCCCGCCGCAACTATTATATCGGCACCACGGGCGTCGATTCCTTCGTGACCATGCAATTCACGTCCGACTTCCAGGAAAAGGACATCGTGTTCGGCGGCGACAAGAAGCTCGCCAAAATCATGGACGAAATCCAAGAACTGTTCCCGCTCAATAAGGGCATCACGGTGCAATCGGAATGCCCTATCGGGCTTATCGGCGACGACATCGAAGCCGTCTCCAAAGCCAAGTCGAAGGAATACGGCGGCAAGACCATAGTGCCTGTACGGTGCGAAGGATTCCGCGGCGTGTCGCAATCGTTGGGGCATCATCTCGCCAACGACACCATCCGCGATTTTGTGTTCAATAAGCTGGACGGCAAGGACAATGGTTTCGTAGGCACGCCCTATGACGTGGCCATTATCGGCGACTACAATATCGGCGGCGACGCCTGGTCTTCGCGCATCCTGCTCGAAGAAATGGGTCTGCGCGTCATCTCGCAATGGTCCGGTGACGGAACCATCGCTGAATTGGAGGCGACGCCCAAGGCCAAGCTCAACGTGCTGCATTGCTACCGGTCGATGAATTACATCTCGCGGCACATGGAAGAGAAGTACGGCATTCCCTGGGTGGAATACAACTTCTTCGGGCCGTCCAAGATCGAAGAGTCCCTGCGCGCCATCGCGGGACATTTCGACGACAAAATCAAGGAAGGCGCCGAGCGCGTCATCGCGAAATACAAGGCCCTCACCCAGGCCGTCATCGACAAGTACAAACCCCGGCTCGCCGGCAAAAAGGTGATGTTGTTCGTGGGCGGCCTGCGTCCGCGTCACGTCATCGGCGCTTACGAGGATCTCGGCATGGAAGTGGTCGGCACCGGCTATGAATTCGGCCACAACGACGACTACCAGCGCACCACGCATTATATCAAGGACGGCACCCTGATCTATGACGACGTCACCGGATTCGAATTCGAGAAGTTCGTCGAAAAGGTGCAGCCGGATCTCGTGGGTTCAGGCATCAAGGAGAAATACGTCTTTCAGAAAATGGGCGTACCCTTCCGGCAAATGCACTCCTGGGATTATTCCGGCCCCTATCACGGCTATGACGGTTTCGCGATTTTCGCGCGCGACATGGACATGGCCATCAATTCGCCCGTTTGGGCGTTGACCAAAACACCTTGGAAGAAAGCGAAGTGAGGGAATAGCCATGAGCCAGAACGCCGATAAAATCCTCGATCATTTCACCCTGTTCCGCGAGCCGGAATACAAGGAAATGCTTGAGAACAAAAAGAAGAATTTCGAGCAACCGGTCGCCGAAATCGAAGTCGCGAAAGTGCGGGAGTGGTTGAAGACTCCCGAGTATCGCGAAAAGAATTTCGCCCGCGAGGCTTTAACCATCAATCCCGCCAAGGCCTGCCAGCCTTTGGGTGCGGTATTCGCGGCGGTGGGTTTCGAGAGCACCTTGCCTTTCGTGCATGGATCCCAGGGCTGCGTGGCCTATTACCGCAGCCATTTCTCCAGGCATTTCAAGGAACCCACTTCGTGTGTCTCCTCCTCCATGACCGAAGACGCCGCCGTTTTCGGTGGATTGAACAACATGATCGACGGCTTGGCGAATGCTTATAGCCTCTACAAGCCGAAGATGATAGCGGTCTCGTCGACATGCATGGCCGAAGTCATCGGCGACGACTTGAACGCTTTCATCAAGAATGCCAAGGAGAAGCAATCTGTTCCCATGGATTTCGACGTCCCCTTCGCGCATACCCCGGCCTTCGTGGGTAGCCACGTCACGGGTTATGATAACGTGATGAAAGGCATATTGGCGCATTTCTGGGACGGCAAGGCGGGAACGGTTCCCAAGCTCGAAAGGCAGCCTAACGGAAAGATCAATTTCATCGGCGGTTTCGACGGTTATACCGTGGGCAATCTCCGGGAAATCAAACGCATATTCGACCTGATGGGAGTGGAATACACCATTGTCGGCGACAATAGCGACGTATGGGACACACCCACCGACGGTGAATTCCGCATGTATGACGGCGGTACCACCTTGGAAGATGCGGCGAATTCGCTGCATGCCAAGGCGACCATTTCCATGCAGGAATACTGCACCGAAAAAACCCTGCCCTTCATCGCATTGCATGGTCAGGAAACCGTCGCTCTCAATCACCCGATTGGCATTGCCGGCACCGACAAATTCCTGATGGAAGTTGCTCGACTGAGCGGCAAGGAAATACCCGATGCCTTGACCAAGGAGCGTGGACGTCTCGTAGACGCCATTGCCGATTCGAACGCGCACATCCACGGTAAAAAATTCGCCATTTACGGAGACCCGGATCTGTGCCTCGGCCTGGCGGCTTTCCTGCTGGAACTCGGCGCGGAGCCGACTACCGTGCTGGCCACTAATGGCGGCAAGGACTGGGCTGTAAAGGTGCAAGCCTTGTTTGACAGCTCGCCCTTCGGAAAAAACTGCCATGTGTATGCCGGCAAGGATTTATGGCACATGCGTTCCTTGCTATTCACGGATAAAGTCGATTTCCTGATCGGCAATACCTATGGCAAGTTCTTGGAACGCGACACGGGCGTGCCCCTGATACGCATCGGCTTTCCGATTTTTGATCGCCATCATCATCACCGCTATCCGCTATGGGGATATCAAGGTGGGATGAATGTGCTGGTGAAAATCCTGGACAAGATCTTCGATGATATTGACCAGAACACCCAGGAAACGGCCAAGACCGATTACAGCTTCGACATCATCCGATAGGGAGCTGACGCGGGCTCGGAGGAAAGGAGACAAACATGAGTACGCTTACGAGCAAGATTCAAGTGGTCTTCGAAGAACCCGCTTGCGGAAAGAATCTAAGCAAGTCGGAAAAGGAACGGAAGAAAGGCTGCACCAAGCAACTTGCACCTGGTGCGGCCGCCGGCGGATGCGCTTTCGACGGGGCGAAAATCGCGTTGCAGCCCATCACGGATGTCGCGCACTTGGTGCATGGTCCCATT
Organism: Fibrobacteria bacterium; assembly: GCA_017881725.1. Taxonomy (GTDB): domain Bacteria; phylum Fibrobacterota; class Fibrobacteria; order UBA11236; family UBA11236; genus Chersky-265. The sequence continues at coordinate 20,070 of JADGQO010000200.1, read as the reverse complement.
GCCTGCGAAGGCAATTCCTGGGATAATCGCCATGCGCTTTCCTCGGGCTCCGCCACGTATCGCACCGGATTCACCACCGATATCAATGAGCTGGACGTGGTTTATGGCGGGGAAAAACGCTTGTACAAAGCAGTGAAGGAAATCATCGAGAAATACAATCCGCCCGCCGTCTTCGTGTATCAAACCTGCGTCACCGCTTTGATAGGCGACGATATCGAAGCCGTGTGTAAGGCCGCCGCTAAAAAATTCGGCAAGCCCGTCATACCCGTCAATTCGCCAGGCTTCGCGGGCGTGAAAAATCTCGGCAACAAACTCGGCGGCGAGGCCCTGCTCGACTATGTCATCGGCACGCAGGAGCCCGAGTACACCACGCCCTATGACATCAATATCATCGGGGAATACAATTTGTCGGGCGAACTCTGGCAAGTAAAACCCCTGCTCGACGCCATGGGCGTACGCGTTCTCGCCTGCCTAAGCGGCGACGCGAAGTACCGCGAGGTGGCATACTCGCACCGCGCGCGCGCCGCCATGATGGTCTGTTCCAAAGCCATGATCAATATCGCGCGCAAGATGGAGGAGCGTTATCAAATCCCCTATTTCGAAGGATCCTTCTACGGCATTGGTGACATGTCCGATTCGCTGCGGGAAATCGCACGCCTCTTGGTGATGCGCGGTGCGCCGGACGACATCCTCGCCCGCACCGAAAAGCTGATCGCAGCGGAAGAAGCCCGCGCCTGGGCGAGCATTGAGCCCTACAAGGCCCGGCTCAAGGGGAAGAAGGTTTTGCTGATCACCGGCGGCGTGAAATCGTGGTCCGTGGTCGCGGCCTTGCAGGAGGCAGGCATGGAAATCGTAGGCACCAGCGTCAAGAAATCGACCAAAGAAGACAAGGCCCGCATCAAGGAAATCATGGGCGATGAAGCCCATATGCTGGACGACATGAGGCCGCGCGAAATGTACCAGATGTTGAAAGACGCGCGGGCCGACATCATGCTCTCGGGTGGCCGCTCGCAATTCGTAGCCCTCAAAGCCAAAATGCCTTGGCTCGACATCAATCAGGAAAGGCATCATGCGTATGCCGGTTATGCGGGCATGGTGAAACTCATCGAAGAAATCGACAAGACGATTTCCAATCCGGTCTGGGAACAGGTGCGCAGTAAAGCGCCTTGGGAGTAAGCATGGCCATCGTGAAAACCTCCAGTAAGGCCGCTGCGGTCAATCCCCTGAAAATGAGCCAGCCCCTGGGAGCGAGTTATGCCTTTCTCGGCATGAATCATTGCATGCCCGTCATGCATGGCTCGCAGGGGTGCACGTCTTTCGGCTTGGTGCTTCTGGTGCGGCATTTCCGCGAGGCGATTCCCCTGCAAACTACGGCCATGAATGAGACCACCACCATTCTCGGCGGCTATGAAAATCTGGAAAAAGCCATCCTGAATATTCGCGAGCGCGCCAAACCAGATTTGATCGCCATCTGCTCCACGGGGCTCACCGAGACCAAAGGCGATGACGTGAAGGGCCATCTGGAATTGATACGCCAAAAACATCCCGAAGTAAGGGATACGGCCTTGGTCTGTGTTTCAACTCCCGACTTCGTCGGCGCCTTTCAAGACGGCTGGGCCAAGGCGGTGACGGCCTTTGTCGACGCGCTGATCGAGACGCCCCCGGGCCACGACCGGATTCAGACTCAAATCAATGTGCTGCCCGGATGTCATCTCACTCCAGGCGACTTGGAAGAGTTGCGTGAAATCATAATGGCTTTCGGTTTGACTCCCATCATCCTTCCCGACGTGTCCGGATCGCTCGACGGCCACATGTCCGACGCCTTCAGCCCCACCACATTGGGAGGAACGACTTTGGCGCAAGCGCACGCCATGAGCGCGTCGGCGCATACCCTTGCGATTGGGGAGCAAATGCGGCCCTGCGCCGAAGCCCTGGAGAAAAAATCCAGCGTCCCCTTCACGGTATTGCCCCGCTTGACCGGTCTCGCGCCCAATGATGCTTTGATGACCGAACTCATGCGTATCTCCGGTGTTACCGTACCGGAGAAGTATCGGCGGCAACGCAGCCAGCTCCTGGACGCCATGCTCGACGCGCATTTTTTCATCGGAGGAAAACGCATCGTGATCGGAGCCGAACCCGACCTGTTGTTCTCCCTCGCCATGACCATGACGGAACTGGGGGCCAAGATCACCGGTGCGGTCACGACCACCCAGTCGCCGTTGCTCGCATCCGTTCCAGCCGAAGAAGTCCTCATCGGAGACCTCGAGGATTTGGAGAAGCTGGCCGAGGGCTGTGATTTAATCATGACCCATTCGCATGGAAGGCCGGCCTCCGAGCGACTCGGCGTTCCGCTGCATCGGGTGGGCATGCCTCTCTTTGATCGATTGGGCGCGGGAAACCGCGTCACCATCGGCTATCGCGGCACGCGCGATTTCCTATTCGAAGTCGGCAATCTATTTCTCGCCCATCCGCATGAGAACACGCCGCAAACCTGGGCGCTGCCGGCATCCACACTTACTGCTCTCGCCACTGCTGCCACTGCTGCCATTCATGCCGGAAACGGCCACGACTGAAATCATTCACAAAGGCAATACCATGAAAATCGCATTCGCCACCCAGGACATGAAACGCGTCGATGCTCATTTCGGCTGGGCAAAGCAAATTGCCATTTATGAAATCGGTCCGGAAGGGTACCATTTACTGGAGGCCATCGCCTTCGACGGGGATTTGCAAGAAGACGGCAACGAAGACAAGCTGTCCCCCAAACTTGAGGCGATATCCGATTGCGCCATCCTGTATGTCGCAGCCATCGGCGGCTCCGGCGCGGCGCGCGTCGTGGCCAAAAACATCCATCCCGTGAAGGTGGGCCAGCCCGAGGCCATTGAAGACATTCTCGCCAAATTAAGGGTTGTGCTCCAAGGCACGCCCCCACCTTGGCTACGCAAGGCCATGTTGAAGGGTCGTGAACGACAAATGAGTTTCGAGGACTGAAAGGCGAATATGCAGGAAACAACGGCAGTGAAAGCGGCGGCAGCAGTAACAGAATCGACGGCAATGACGGACTCGGAGGCGATCGACTCGACCTTCGTGAAGGAATTGATCAAGCAATGGCGCGCGCAAGACGCGCATGGCGCCTGGGACGGCAAGAGCGATCGGGATTTGCTCGAACCCTACATTCTCGACAAGGAGAAGCGCCGGGAAATGCCCATCATCGGAGACCCCGATCCCGAAACGCTCTGGCGCCTGGAACTCTTTTACAATGCCGTGGGGCTGTCCATTGAGCGCGCCACCGGCGTGATGGTCACGCCGATGATGAAAATGCATCACGAAGGCTTTGGCCGTATGATACTCTCGGCCGGGCGTCTGATCGTGGTGAACAAGCAATTGCGCGATGTGCATCGCTTCGGATTTCCCACGCTCGCGAAACTCGCTGAAGACGGCGGCAAGCTCGTCACGTCCGGAGTCGAAATGATTCGCAAATTCCCCGATGTCGTGAATTTCGCCTGAGTCCGGGCGAACGCGGCGTCCACTGGAAGAAGGTACGTAACATGGAAGAGACCGAAACGCTAAAAGTACGCATCAAAATGCCCGATGGGCGCAGTTGGATTCCCAAGTTCGTGCAATCCATCGACCAGGAGAAATGCATCGGTTGCGGACGCTGCTTCAAGGTCTGCGGGCGCGATGTTTTACAGCTTGCCGGCTTGGACGAGGAGGGTGCGCTCATTCCCTTGGACGCGGATTCCGACGGCGATGACGAATACGAAAAAAAGGTAATGACCATCATCGGGCAAACGAATTGCGTCGGTTGCGAAGCCTGCATGAAAATCTGCCCCAAGAAATGCTACACCCATGAGGCCATGGCCGAGGTGCTTTCACCATGATGGCCATCCAGCAAGTCATGCAACCCGCGCGCGATAACGAAGCATTCGCCGACCTTTTCGACTTATTGTGGCAATACCGGCGTGACGACAAGGACGTTACGGAAATAACCACGCGCTTCGTGGTCGCAGCTTGCGCCGGTGAGAATCACCTGTGGGAGGACATGGGCCTACCGGATCGGGAAACTTTGTCGCGCCTTATCCGGCATTATTTCCCTGCCTTGTATCACAAGAACAAGGCGAATATGCGCTGGAAGAAATTCTTCTACAAACAGCTTTGCGATCGCGTGGAAAGCCGTCTTTGCAGGGCGCCTAGCTGCGGCGAATGCAGCGATTACGTCTCCTGTTTTGGTCCGGAATAAGGCGACGATAGGCAAGTTGCCCGGTCGCATCATGCATATATAAAGTCGGTATCGATCCCTAGCAACTCAAACAGCGCACGCGGTAATAACCGCCCAAAACCAAATGCTCCGATTCTCCGGCCAGCAGCGATTTGGAAAGCAAGCCGCTGAAGAAGGTGATTTTGGATAAGGGGACTTGCACCTCCCAAGCGCTGGATCCGAATTCCCACGCCACTTCGGGATCGGAAGTGAAAGAGCTGAGATTATTGAGCCGCACCAATTTGTGTTCCAAGAGAGAATCTGGTCCATGGATATCGCGCAGCGCGTATTCCTCGGGGTCATGGGTGCCGCGATACAGGGTCAAGCAGGTTGCGTTTGGGAATCGCAAGTGCAATTCGTCTTGGCAAAAAGTGAAAAGCAAATCGAGTTGGGTCATGACTCCGACCGATTTGGCCGTTCCCCGCAGGCGATCCTGCAAATAACGTTCACGGGCTTTGGCCTGTTCGGCCAAAAGGCCTTGGTGGTAGATGGCGGGTATGCCGAAGCGATTTTCCGCCCATGCTTTGAGAACGGCGCCGGCCTGTCCATTGCTGTCGGTACCCCAAGCGCGCAGCAGGTTGAGATAGCTATAGCCGGTTTTCGAAGCTTTCGGCCGGCCGGTCTTCGGATCCAAACCGAATTTTTCGCCGACATAATTCTGAAAAAAACGACTGCGGTCTTCAGCGTGGACCATGCCCATAAAGGGATGAAAGAGTCCTGTATGGGATTGACGCACGCCTTCGATTTCAATCGGCCTGGGATGTTCTTGAAACGCTTCTGAACTGATTACTCGCGTCGGCAAATTGCAGCGATGCAGCGTTGAGGCCGGCGTGGAAAACACATCACGGCTTTTTTCGCGGCTGGAAAAGTCAAGCAGCTTGTGGGTTTGATCGTAAATGATCTCTTTCACCTTGGGATTGAGCCTCTTCATCCACCGCCGGGGCAGGCCTTCGAGGCCGTAAAGCGCTCCGGCGAGTTGCCCCGCCAAGGCGCCGTTGGTGTCGGCATCGCCGCCTCGGTTGACCACGCGAACCAGACAATCCTCAAAGTTGGTCGTGTGAAAAAATCCATCAAACACCGTTTGCATGGTGTCCACGATATATCCGCTGGTTCTGCCCGGCCAGGGCTTGAAAGCAAAGACCGGGTGGCGGGCTATCCATTCATCGGCCAAACGCGCGCAGGCCGCCTTGTCCCCATTCGCAACCAAAAGCCGCGTCATGCGGGCGAGCAGGGTGGTGGCGGCGTCAGAGAACGGATGGTGATGGGTGATATGCGCCTGCTCCAGGGAGCGTTCGATAAGCAAGGCCTCGTTGTCCAAGGTGGCGAGCACGGTGGGGAGATTGCGCATGGCCGCGCCATTGCCGCCGCTCTCTTCCGAAGGCTCGGCGCAGAGGATGCCATGGTGCATATAGCGACGAATACCGCGGCGGCAGGTGTCGCCGATGTCGATAGGACATCCGCGCATCCAAGTCACAAAGGCATCGGCAATAGCGCGAAGGTTCCAACCATGGCTGGCAATCATGGCCGAACCGAGGGACATGGCCATTTCGGTATCGTCGGTCACCTTGCCGCGCTTTAGCCCCAGCCAACCGCCGCCCACGATATCCTTGTGAACCTTGTAGCGGGCCACGATTTCACGCGCCGTCATGAATTCAACGGTAGCGCCCAAGGCATCGCCCAGGGCCAAACCGTAATAGGCGCCCAGGGCCCGATTCAAATACGGCTGCGCCGGAGTATCCATGGTGGGACCGCTTCTTTGGGCGCGGGTTCATTCGCTGCTAGAATCTCTCGATACTTGAAGCAAGTTTCGCACCACATCGATTTTCCGGAAGGAGAAACGGCCGATCGCTTATAGTCGGCTTCCGCACGGCTTACCATCGGCTTACGAACGCGACGCCGCGCGATTTTTAGCGGCGCCAGCGACAAGCGAAATGGGGCGCCCGTGTTTTCCGGCCCACGCTTGTCAGCTTCCTGACAATTTGATGGCTTGAGGATGGCCTTGCCACATCTCACTTTTGTCGGGAACAAAACAAATTGAATGCGCATGGTAGCCATGTGGTGAATACGCAGTTCACCTCACGGCGGTTCAACCCAATATTACCGGGGGAAATTAGGACCTGCTACATGCGGACTTTTCCGGCTAAAAAGTCGGTATAGGCCAAGCGAATGCCTTCCTCCAAGGAAACCTTCGGCTTCCAATCCAGAGCGCGTAACTTCGACACATCCAAAAGTTTTCTGGGAGTGCCATCCGGCTTCGAGGCATCGAATACCAAATCACCGGAATACCCAATCGTTTTTTTTACCAACTCGGCCAGCTCACGAATCGACACTTCCTGACCGCTCCCTACGTTAATGGTTTCATTTTGCAGATATTCTTGCATGAGAAAAACGCAGGCGTCGGCCAAGTCATCGACATAGAGGAACTCCCGTTGCGGGGAACCGGTGCCCCATACCGTGAAGTTGAGCTGCTTATTTATTTTCGCTTCGTGCACTTTGCGTATCAGCGCGGGCAAGACATGCGCGTTCATGAGATTGTAATTGTCGTTCGGCCCATAAAGGTTGGTCGGCATGCATGAGATGTAACTGGTGTGATACTGGCGGTTGTAAGCCTCGCACATTTTTATGCCGGCGATTTTGGCCAGCGCGTAGGACTCGTTTGTCGGTTCCAGCGGTCCCGACAACAGGTACTCTTCTTTCATGGGTTGCTCGGCAAGTTTCGGATAAATGCAAGAGCTTCCCAGAAACAGTAACTTGGTGACTCGAAAAACATAGGCCGCGTGAATGATATTGGTTTGGATCCACAGGTTGCTATAGATGAAATCCGCTGGGTAGGTGAGGTTTGCGTAGATGCCCCCGACTTTGGCCGCGGCGAGGAAAACATAATGTGGCCGTTCCTTTTTAAAGAAATCGAATACCGCTTGCTGGTTGGTGAGATCCAGTTCTTGCGAAGAATGTCCAATGACTTCAGTATATCCTTGCTCTTTCAGTTTTCGGGCGATGGCGGAGCCCACCATTCCGTATATACCCGCGATGTAAATTTTCGCTGATTTTTCCATCCAAGAAATTCTCCAGTTGCCCCGTTTAAAAATCCTTAAACAAGGTCGGCTACCGACTAGTATTGCATTTCCCGATGGAAAATCCCCAGGAAATCCCAGCATCCGCCCGAACATGTCGGCTTTTTTCGCGCTTGGAACGGCGAGCCGAATTCCTGGTAATCTCTGGACTGAATGAACGGCTTGGGAAACTTGGGCAGAGATTTAAGCGGCGAAAAAAGGCGATTAGTTTTAAATACTGGAAGCAAGTGGGGACGGGCGGAAGGACCTGATGCATTGGACCGCCAAAGGCAGCCTGTTCAAAACCACCGGTTCGTCCAATCGCATGGACGTGGTCTACAACGACTCCACCAAGCAATATGTCATGAGCGTGAACCGCGTGATCTTGAAGTGGGACAGCTGTTATGCGAAATCTTTCCAGATCCAAGTCTCGGCGGACGCTACGACTTGGACGGATGTGTTCTCGACCAAGGCGGGTGGAAAACGCTCGGTGACGGACGAGACCTTCACCAAAACCAGCGCGCGTTACGTGAGAATGCTGGGGACGGAACGCGGCCTCACCAACCAAGGATACGGGCTATTCGATTTCATGGTGCTCAACGATACCGGAGCCACGGTCGCTTTGGCGCATCCTGCCTCGCATTTAAACTCCTCCCAAGCCAAGCTGACCATCGAAAACCGGCTCTTGCACTATGCGATTCCCACGGATCAATTCATCCGCCTGGAGGTGGTGGATAGCCGAGGAAAACGCGTCGCCAAGCTGGCAGCCTTGCGAATTCGGTTATAGCAGGCGCGGAGAATTTTTTTACGGCAGTAGTAACTTGCGTGTTTCGGTGGCGCCGGCATCGGTTTGAAACCGGAGTAGGTACAATCCCTTGGGCAAATCCTGGGTCGGGATCATGGCAGGCGCGGTTGCGCTTTGGCGCGCGGTCTTCAGTATCCTTCCATTCAAAGTAAGCAAGGCCAAAGTTCCGCCCTGTTCGGAACCGAAGGAGACTTCGCCGCTTTGGGATAACCGGGGAGAGGTTGCTTTCGGGAAGGAAATTGCCGTGGACGTCCCGGTGGTCATGTTGCCGACGGAAAAATCAATGCTGCCGGTGCCGCCGCCCGCTTCCACCAGTAGCTTCGCCTCGTACATTTTCCCCAGCGTCATGTTTAACGTTTTCCATTCGTTGAAATGATCGGTAAGCGTAATATGTCCGCATTGACGCCGGGTTTGCCGGATGCTGAAAAATTGCTCGAAGGTCGTGTTGCCATGGATTGAAGGTTGATTGTTCTGGGTGAGGGTATAGATTTTATACGTGCCGCTGTCTGCCGTAAAGGTTCCCTTCAGCGTGCCGCCGCCGGTCGGCGGACCTCCGGTACCGAACCAATCCTCCACGATGTAATATTCGATGAGGGGGCTGCTCGACCAACCGTAAATTCCGATATAGGAATAGCTGCCGGCAGTGCCGGTTTTCGTGTAGGCAAAGTCGGCGCCAACGGTTCCGTATTGATCATAGGTCTTGGTTTCGTTCCATTGGAATCCGGCCCGGGCGAGAAAGCCCCCCGGATTGTTCCAAGTCGCCTTGAAGGCCGCGGAATTGGGGTAAGGGGTTATGCAACCGCCGCTGCCGCTGGACCAAACCGACCATCCGAAGCTGCCGACCGTGCCCGTTTGATTGGATGAGCAATACTCCGTTCCGCCGGTTAAAGCGGGTCCGGTCGGGCAGCTCTGCGCCCAAATGCCTTGGATCGCAATCAGCGCGGAGGCCAAGGTCAGCTTGATCTGGCCGCTCATTTTTCGATAATGGTGCGACATACTCCCGGCAACCTTTTCGTGTTAATGAATTCAATTCCGCAACGCATCGATTGCGTTCAACAGCAATCTACCGGAGGCGACTCGTCCTGGCTGGATCTTTTAACAAGAAAATTTGAGGATTTCGGGTTAACGGAAGGGGAAATTAACGGTTAAGGTCGTGAAGCATTCATCCTTTGGAACGTTTGATCCAGTTCCGCTCTCGATGCCTTGCGGGCGGACTCGGCGAAACCGTAAGCGATTTCCGTTTCGTCTGAGGCCAGGCGGGGCATCACCGCGTCGGCGAATTCATCCAGCTTGACGCCGAAGGTGTGCAGGCCGGGACCGCCCAAGTCCGTGTCGACGGCGGGAGGAAGGATTTCCAGTACGCGAATGGGAGTTCCGGACCATTGATGCCGCAAAGAAAGAGTGAAGGAATGCAACGCCGCTTTGGTGGCGGAGTAAACCGGTACGGCCGCCAGCGGCGAAAAGGAAAGCCCGGAAGTGATGTTAATCAGGGCGGGTTGCGCCGCCGATTGCAAATGGGATTGGAACAGCGAGGCCAGGTGGACGGGGGCGTGGAAGTTGATGGCGATTTCTTCCTCGGCGCGGCTCCAAAAGTCCGGCTGCTCCGGTATCAATCGATGTTGGATGCCCGCGTTGTTGACGACGATATTGAGCGACGGGTTTTGCCGCAAGGCCCAATCGCGGAGGCGGATGCGTTCATCCGCGCGGCTGAGATCGCAAACATGGACTTGGATCGTCGGGAGTTTACCGTCCGCCCGGATCCCTTCCGGACGAGTATCGGCCAATTGTTGCCGGGCCGCATGTAGGGCGGATTCGCGACGACCGCAGAGGATGACGTGGCTGCCGGCCGCGTAGAAACGACGCGCAAGGGCGAAACCGATGCCCGTCGCGCCGCCGGTGATAAGGATGGTGTTGTTTCCGAGATCCATGTGCGGCTCCAGCGATGATCGATTGCAAAGGAGGGAAATCAAATGATAACAATGTCCGGAGGATCGAGGCCGTCAAGATGAATTCCCTGCCAATTCGTCCCGGCGACTTGGGCGGAATGATGCCGTAATCCGGCTTTATCGGGTTTCGGACCCGGATTAAACCGATTCTCAAAACCTTTCCATTGCTTCAAATTTCCCGCAATCCGTATACTAGCAGATGAAATGGATTTCCGTGAGGAATCCGTGCAGGCCGTGGAAATTAAAAAACGCATGCAAGCGAAGCATCATATTCAATTCGAGTATTTGTCGGGCTTGTTCCTGAAATGCGGCGGGGCGTTGATCGCCGGGACGCTTTTGTCGTCTGTGATCGCGTGGTGGGCCTGGGGAACCCGCAAAGCGCCGACCTATGGCGGAGCGCTGGGTCAAATCGACGCGATGCAGGCGAGCTTGGCGGGCGTGACCATACTGTGCACGGCCGCGCAGGTAATCCTTGCGATTGGCTTATTGTGGGCCATCGGCATTTATGCTTCCAATAAAATCGCCGGGCCGCTGGTCCGGTTTGAACGCTGCGTGCGGGAACTCGGCGGAGGCAATCTCGCGCAAACCATCCAGTTTCGTGCCGGAGATCAAGATCAGTCGTTGCCCAGCGCCTTGCAATCGGCCTCGGAACGATTGCGCGGCACCATCCAGCCGGGTCGCGAAACCGCGGAGGCCATCGCCGCATGTATCCGGAAACTGGAACAGGAAGGTTCTGCCGGACTATCCGACGAGGAAAGACGCGAGGTCCGCGTGGTCATGGAGCGGGAACGGGAACGGCTCGGGGCATTATCGGGTTTAGCGGGCTTAGCGACCCAAGCGGTTTTAACGGACAACGGGCAGGCTTCGAACGGCCCATTGGATGAGACGGAAGCGGATGCGCTGGATTAATATCGTCTTCGCATGCGCCGGCATCGGCCTGGCGATTTCCGCCATGCGGGCCTCCGAAAAGAAACCGGAACCCTCGCCGCACCATAACGCTGGACAGTGTCGGACCTGCCATCTGGATAATCCCACTATGCCGGGATCCGGCGGGGAGCGGTCGCGGACGACTTTGGTAAGGGACGCGGATCAGATTTGCAAATCCTGCCATGAAGTGAAGGAGGGCCTTTCCCATCCTTCGGGCGTGGCCATGTCCTGGACTCCGCCGGAAACCATGCCGCTGGATTGGGCCGGCCGCCTGACTTGCGTCACCTGTCATTACATGCATGCGGAGGGGAAGTCGGATAAAACCGGATTCATGATCCGCACGGAAACGGTCGGCAGGGAGTTTTGCGAAAAATGCCACTCCGATATGAAGGACGCCGAAGGCGGGAAACACCGTCAATTCCTCGATAAGTCCCATATGGAAACTCCTGATACCGCCGCCCAGGATCGCGCCAGCTTGGATTTCTTGTCGCGCGAGTGCCTCGGTTGCCACGTGGGCCGCATCCAGCAAACCTATTCGCCGCTGACGGAAAGGCGCATCACGGTTTTCCAGCACGGGCAAATCCAAAGCACCCACCCCATCGCCGTGGATTATCCGCCGGTGGGCGTGGACGCCATGCGTTACACCGATACGAAACTCTTGGACAAGCGCATCCATCTCTACAACGGAAAAATAGGCTGCGGGACTTGCCATGAACCCTTCACCATGCAGAAGTCCGGACTGGTGATGGCGAATTCCGAGGACCAGCTTTGCCTGCAATGCCATGCCATGAATAAAAGGAAGCCGACCCTGTGATGGGGAAGGGGAAAGTCCGAGGCCGAATGACGAATGGAAATCCCAGCCGCCCGCCCCTGAAGCGGAAGTATTTGGTGAATAAGCCGTATCAAATCGGATTCATCGCCATGCTGTGCGCGCCGGTCATCTTGATGGGGATATTTTCCGGAGCCGTGATTTACCATACCGCGCAAGGGGTATTGGCGGAGAGCCTGTATCGAACGCATCTCGCGTCCGGGAATGTCGGCAAGGTTTTGGAAACCCCCATGATTCAAGCCAATGCCAAGCTCTTCGCCTTGTCCTGTCTGTTGGGACTGGGCGCGGTGCTCATCATCGGCAGGCGGGCGAGTTCCGCCATCCGCCTCATCGCCGACCGGGTGCGCGAATTCGCCGGGACTCATGCCGAACAACTTCCTCCGGCGCGTTCGTCGCTTTGGGCCGGTATTGAAAGCCAGGCCTTGCGGGAGTTCCGGGGCCGTTTGCGGGGATTCGCCCGCGCGGAGGCGCGTCTGGCCGAGACGATCGATTTCTTCGACGCCAACGAAAGCCAAACGCAATACCCGCGCCGGAACGAATTACTGGATAAACTCCGTGCCATCGAGACGGACTGCCGCGTTGCGCTTGGAAAATTCCGTTTGGAATGAGGGTAAGATCAGGTAACTGCCAAGTTACGGTAACGCGGGAATTCAGGACGGATTAACAATCGGGAAGGGCTTCAGTCCTGGGCGAAGGATTTTTCCAGGGCTTTCAGGAACACGGAGACGTCCTGCGCGCCGCTAACCGCGAACTTGCGATCGAAGGCGAAGAACGGGACCCCGGTCACCCCCAGGCGCATGGCTTCACGGACATCCGTCTGCACGGCATCGGAAAATTCCGTTCCCGACAGGATGGCCCGGGCTGCGTCCCGATCCAATCCGGCCTGCGCAGCCAAATCTTCCAAAACCACCGTATCCGCCGTGTTACGTCCCTCCGTGAAATAGGCTTTGAACAGGGCTTCTTCCACCCGGTCGGTTCGACCGGCCCGGTCGGTTCGACCGGCCTGATCGGCCCGGTGAGGCGTAATTTTTCCAGAAGCGTCAGCGTCCGTGTCCGCGTCCGCTGCGGACGCCGCGTCCAGCGATTTCGCGTATTGCACCAGGCGGTGCGCGTCGAAGGAATTGGCCACCACCACTTTTTCGAAATCGTATTTCAACCCGGCGTCCGCCGCCATGCGCGTCACGCGCTCATGCATTTGCCGCGCTTGTTCAAGGGAAATTCCTTTGAGATCGGCCAGATGCTGGTTGATGCTTTTGCTGGGGTCGGTTTTCATCTCCGGAGACAATTGGTAGCTCCTCCAGGTGATTTTCACTTCGTCCCGCCGCGCGAAGCGTTCCAAAGCCGATTCGAATTTCCGTTTTCCGATATAACAGAACGGACACATCACGTCGGACCAGATTTCAACTTCCATGTTTTCCTTGTATGCGTTTTCAGGTGGTGGGCGGTGGAGGCGGTGGAAGGACTTATTCCACGGGTTTGAAGGCTGCGGTCGGCGGGGACGAGGCGTTGGGCATGGGCCTTAATATACCATTGCGGTTTTGTGGGACCCGGAAGTGAGCCTGCCCGTTGCTGATGCCAACGGAAGGTTCAAGCTTCCCGTAACTTCCTGGATACTTATCGGAAACCGATCCGAATCTTTGCTTTAGAGGCCGAAGTCCTTCGCTTGCATGCCGATGATTTGGATGTCGTCGAGATACATTTCCAGGCTGTCGTCGGGTTTTTGTCCGTAGGATTGGCCGTTCTCGAATTCGAAAGCCATGATTTTGTTCCGCGCTTGCGCCCAGGTGAGGCCTTTGGCGGCTTGCACCGAATATTTTTTCGGGGCAAAGTATTCGGCCGGGAAGACGAAATCCTCCCATTGATCCTTCAGTTTGAAGGTAACGCAAAAGTTACCCCAATTATCCGCCTTCGGGTATTTGTTGTAGACGGTGTCGGAAACGATTTGCAGCACCCAATCACCGCGGCCTTTCGCACGGAAACGGATGGCGGTCATTTTGGTCAGGTCGACGAAGGTCGAGTCCCATCCGCCGAGCAGTCCGGCCCCGAAGCCCACCCAAGGATAGTTCGATCCCTTGAGGCGGCCCTTGACGTGCAAGCCTTTGCCCGTATAGCCCCAATTGCCGATGGCGCCGGAAAAATTGCGCGGCGCTTTACCCGGTCCCGCTTCAAAGTATTGCAATAACCGATGGCCCGCTGGGTCGGTTAAAAGGGACGTGTCGGAATAGAAGGTGTAGTAATGGGATTGGGACGAATCCACCGGGATGTGGTGTTTGGAATCCCAGGCATAAGCCGAACTCGGTAAGTCCGCGAGGGAGTCTTCGAAGTCGTCGAAAACAAAATAGGTGCTCAGGTCCAAAGGTTTGGTGGCTTTGACGATGGAATCCAATTGGGCGTTGTGGCCGGGATGCAACAGAGCTTTGGTTAAATAACCTCTCCATACGCCCGTGGTATCGACCAGGCCGAAGTCGGAGCTGAAATTCCACGCGGCCCAACTGAATCCGGCGGCGGTGAATTGGGTGGACAGGTATTCCAGGTACATGGCGCGGGACACGGAATCGGCGGCTTGGTAGGCCCCGAATTCCCCCAGGAAAATGGGACGATGATTTTGCGCGGCCCAATCCTGGATGGTCTTGATGTCCTGATCCACCGAAGCCCGTTGCGGCGGCGTGGCGCGCCAGGTGGTGCCCAGCCACGCGCTTGCGCCCGGTTGGAACGCGGCGCCTTGATGCGTGAAGGTGAAGGGCTCGTAATAATGGACGGTAACAATCAGGTTGGAATCGTCCGGCAATTGCAATCCGGACAATCCGGACAGGCCGCCGAATTCGGCCGTGCCGACAACCAAGGTACGCACGGGTTGGATCTTGCGCAGGGTATCGATGGTTTCGCGCATGAGCAGGTTCCAGGCGGCCACGTCGAGTTTGTCCGTGGGCTCGTTATTCAATTCGAAAAGCAGTTCCGGCGGATACTTCGCGAAGCGATGGGCAATCTGTTTCCACATCGCCAGGAAGCGCGGGCGCTCCGCGTCGGGGTGGGCCGAGAGCGAGTCGTAATGATGCATGTCGATGATGACATGGAGTTGGTTGGCCAATGCTTGATCGACCGCCCATTGGGCCCGGGCCATGAACACGGAATCGATGACGTAGGGTGGAGTGGCCGAGGCATGCGTGTCCCAACGGATGGGAATGCGCACGGTCGTGAACCCGGAATCCTTGATTTGCCGGAACCATTCGGCCTTAAGGACCACGCCCCAAGCGCCTTCGCTGGGAGCGTCCAGGGCATTGCCGACATTGATGCCGCGGCCGAGTTGGGCGTTCACGGCCAGGGCCGAGGGCGTGACGATTTTAACCGGCGTTGACACGAGCGGGATTTCCCTGGTTTCGAAGATGCAACCCGCAGTGAAAAATAAAGCGGACAGGGCCAGACCGGAAATGGTGAAAAGGGAAATGGCCCGGAGGGAAATTCGTAAAAACATATTTCGGGAAGTCGGGATGAGGATGCGCATGGTTTTCTCTTAGTATGGAAATTTCGAAGCTAAGTTCGTCAATTCCCGATGGCAAGGGGATTGGTTATAAAAGCGAATGGGTGGCATCGCGCGTTTAAGTAACTTAAGGACCATGAATACGATATTTACGGACTCCATCGACTATGACCAATAACGATATATTACGCCGCATCCGCTTCGTCTTCGACTTCAACGATTCGGCCATGATCGCGATTTTCGGATTGGGAGGCGCCGAGGTCACGCGCGAACAAATCAGCAATTGGCTGAAGCAGGATGACAAGCCGGAATTCCAGGAAATGAACGACAGCCAAATGGCCCAATTCCTCAGCGGCTTGATCGTCAAAAACCGGGGTAAAAAAGAAGGCCCCATCCCGGATCCGGAATCCGTCCTCAACAACAATATCATCTTCCGGAAAATCAGAATTGCCCTGGAGTTCAACGACGTGGATGTCATTGAAGTGATGAAGCTGGCCGGGTTTCCCATCGGCAAACAAGAATTGAGTGCGCTCTTCCGCAAACCGGGCCATAAGAACTACCGCCAATGCCAGGATCAAATGTTGCGGAATTTCCTGAAGGGGTTGCAGCTCAAGTTCCGCCCCTCGGCGCCGGCCGACGAAAGCTGAGCCGGAGCGGGGAGACGCATTCTCCGCTATTTGGAAAAGCCCAGCGTCATGACCTTCGTAGCCATCCCCAAGCCATGAGTTCATGGAGCGCGGATCGACCCGGCCCTTGGCCGTCCGGGCTCTCGCGGTCTCGGTAGGCGCATGGGGTCCGACGGGGAGGATCCCAAATCTACCCGCGCTTGATGAGCGTCCACGCGCCGATGACGATGAATCCGATCCCGGCCATCACCTTCAAAGTCCGCTCGCTGAGGAAATTGGAAATCACGCCTCCGAAGGCGACGCCCAGGGCCGAGGCTACGACCAAGGCTCCGGCTGAGCCGAGGAAAACGGTCCACTTCGAGACTTCCTTATCGGCGGCGAACAGCATGGTGGAGAGTTGGGTTTTGTCTCCCAGTTCGGCGATGAAAACCGTGGTGAAAATGGAAAGCAAAATCTTCGAATCCATGTGTGAACCTTTCTCGGCCCTTCGCGAGCGGGCCGTGCGAAAACGCATACGCAAACGTAAACGCGAATCAAAATAAATTATCGGCGTGCCGCCGACCTGTCGAAATCTCCGCCTGTCATCCCAGGCCGGCGTTTCCAAAACCCGCCAATTCCACGATGGGTATACCGCTTTGTCTGGAGGCGGCCAGGTCGACGCGGAAAACCGCGGCCCAGTCGTTATGACCTTCATGGTCCTGCAACATCTGCGTGACCGTCCAGGCGGTCGCATCCGAGCCCTTGGAAGCGGCCGGTTCCGAGCCCTCGGAAGCGGCCTTGTCCACCAAGGTGTGGCGCGCGGCGCGGCCTTCCGGGTCCAGGCGGAACATCCCGTGATCGGGCCGATAAGCTTCCAGCGTGGCCCGGAGGCGATCTTCGGTCCAGGCCCCGCCGGGAGGCGGCGCGGCCGGAGCGGCGCGAAGGGAATCCGCCGGCCGGGGGGGTGCGGTCGATCCGGATGGGGTAACTTGCGTGTAACCTCGGGCTTCGGTGGCTTCCGGAGCGCCTTCGGATAAGGCTTCCAGGGCTCCGGCATAATCCGATCGCGCCAGGGAAGACAGGAAGGTGAAAACCCGTCCGCGCACGGCGGCCAAGAAGGCGGGCGCGTCCGCGGTGATGTCCAAGGCCCGCAGGCGCGCGGCCTCTTCGGCGCCCGGGGGGGCCAATTCGGTTTTTTCCTCCGGACGGTAATCCGGATTGCGCATGCGTTCCCATTCCTCCAGCAAGCTGGAATCCACGCGCCGCACCAGGTCGCCGAAGAACGCTTCCATTTCCCGCACGGCGTCGGTCTTGGCGGAATCCGGCAGGGTATTGGCCAGCACCTTGTAGACGGAGTTCAGATGGCGCAGCAGCAAGCCTTCGGATCGTTCCAGGCCATAGCGTTTCACGTAGCCGGAGAAAGTGTAATACCCTTCCAGCATTTCCCGCGCGATGGACTTGGGCTGGATATTGTTGTTGCCCACCCAGGGATGCAGTTCTGAAAACCGGTTGAAGGAGTCGTAGACGAAATCGCGCAGCGGCTTGGGATATTCCATGGCGTCCAATTCCAGGATGCGCTGGTCGAATTCCACCCCCTGGGCCTTGAGCTCCGCCATGCGTTCCGTCTTGAGCATGTCCAATTGCTTACGCAAAACCAGTTCGGGATTTTCCAGGATGGCTTCCACTAAAGTCAACACGTCCAAGTGATGATCCGGGCTCGCCAAGTCCAGGAAGGGCAGTGTGTCCAGTAGGTACAGCGACAGGCTTTGGTCCAAGGAAAAGTTTTTTTGGAGATCGACGTTGACGCGCAGTTTTTCCGGCCCGCCCGGGGTAACTTCGATGATACGTCGTTCCACCAAGGAACGGAAAAGTTGGAAGGCCCTTTCCCGATGGATGTTCTTTTCCTTGGAACCATCATGGCAATCGGAGATGATGCGGCGCAGGGCGCGGCAGCTGTCGGCTGCGGGGGTGTATTCAGCCGCCCACTGTTCCCGATCGGAAAGTCCGGTCGGCTTGCGTGATTTCCGTCCCAACACATGGAGCAGCATTCCGTGGGACACATGGAAGCGCGACACCAAGCGCTCCGGCAGCGCCGCCTGGAGGCGTTTGAACGTGCCTTCGTCCCAGGGCACATAGCCTTTTTCCGGCGGCTGGCGCTTGACGAACTTGCGGCCCGACTGCGCGCTCTTGGCCGCGAGCTTGAGATTTTCCACCACATGCTCGGGCGCTTGCGCGACGACATATCCCTGGTTATCGAAACCCTTCCGCCCGGCTCTCCCGCTGATCTGATGAAAATCCCGCGCGGTGAGGATGGCTGTCTTGTCCCCGCTGTATTTGCAGAGTTGGGTGAACAGTACCGTGCGGATGGGCACGTTCACGCCCACGCCCAAGGTATCGGTGCCGCAAATGACTTTGAGCAAACCCCGCTGGGCGAGTTTCTCGACCAGGATGCGGTATTTGGGCAGGAGCCCCGCATGATGCAGGCCGATTCCCTGCCGCAACCAGCGTTTGAGGTCCGGGCCATAGGGGCTGGAAAAGCGGAAACCTTCCAAGGCGGCCGCCACGGCGGACTTCTCTTCCTTAGTGCACAGGTCGAGGCTCGTGAAGGCCTGCGCGTTCTTGGCCGCGTCCGCCTGGGTGAAATGCACAACGTAGACGGGGGATTTGCCTTCCATGGCTAGGCGATGCACGGTTTCCGGCAGGGCGCTATCGGCGTAGCTGAAGTGGAGCGGCACGGGCCGGTCCTGGGAGCGGATGGTGACCGACGGCAATCCGTTCAGCCCGGTCAGGCAGCGCTCGAAGAATTCCGTCTCGCCCAAGGTCGCGGACATGAGCAGGAAGCGGGCCTTGGGCAGGGTCAGGAGGGGTAACTGCCAGGCTACCCCGCGTTCCCGGTCGGAATAATAATGGAATTCGTCCATGACCACGTCCACGATGTCGCAGTCGGCGCCTTCCGCCAGGGCGATGTTGGACAGGATCTCGGCCGTGCAGCAAAGGATGGGCGCGTCCCTGTTCACGGTGGCGTCACCCGTGGAAAGGCCCACGTTGGCGGGCCCGAATTCCCGGCACAGCGCCAGCCACTTTTCGTTCACCAAAGCCTTGATGGGACATGTGTACACCGAGCGGCGTCCCCGCGCCAGGGCCTGGAAATGCAGGACCGAGGCCACGAGGGATTTTCCCGATCCCGTGGGCGTGTTCAGGATGACGTTCTTGCCTTCCAACAATTCCAGCGCGGCCGCTTCTTGGGCCGGGTACAAGGAGAGCCCCTTAAGCGCCACCCAATCGAGAAAGGCGGAGAGCAGGAATCCGCTGTCGCGCGCAATGTCGGGTGGCAGACCCTGAAGAATATCCTGGAAAGTTGCGGATGCCATGGCGCAAAGATACTTGACCCCCGCCGGCCTGCCTACTCGCGGTCGTTACAGGGGCGCGGATCGACGCGGGCCCTGTGGCCTCGGTAGGCGTGCCTACCCGCGGTCGTTTTCCAAAACCCGGTTGAATTTCCGGGGCGCGGCTATGGTACAATGGAGTCCGGGCGGTTTACTTGGGAACCCGTCCAGCGGCCGTTACCCGGGGCCGACGGGAGGGGAACGTAACTTGTCCGTGACCTTATGGATTCGCACCTTGCTCGCCTATACGCGCGCGCCCGGCAACGCGTTCTCCTTTTGGATTCGTGAGACCCTGCGCTGGTCGCGCGGCCGGCCGGAATTAGAGCAGGAATCCAAGGAGGAATTGTTCGCCTACCTCGACGGGGTTCCTGCCGATGATGTCCCCGAGGTCGGGACGGCTTTATTGCCGGAGCCGGAAATCCCCCGGACCATGGCGTCAACCCAAGCGGGATTCGTCGCGACTTCGGCCCGGCGTCTGACCGGCCCTTCGCCGCTCCGCCGCGCCGCAGAAGCCCGGGCCCTGGAGTTGCACTTCCGGTACGACTTGGAGCCCCTCGCGGCCCACTCATCCGCAGCCGTATACCGCAAGAATCATTATCTCTTGGACGTTTTGGATCGGGCTTGGGAGGGTTTGGAAATCCGCGCTGATGCGGCCCGCTCCAATGCGGCAGGTCCATTGAAGGCCCTCGACGTCGGCTGCCAGGATTGGCACTATGTATTCGGATTGGAACGGTGGCTGCGGCGCATGGGGAATTCCGTCGCGAAGCCGGAAGCGGAATGGCC
>JADGQO010000199.1 GCA_017881725.1 Fibrobacteria bacterium | reverse complement strand
CGATTCACCTGATTAATTTACCTTTTCCGCCGGTACCCTAGCCCGAGTGGCGAAACTGGTAGACGCTGAGGACTTAAAATCCTTTGGTCGTAAGGCCGTACGAGTTCAAGTCTCGTCTTGGGCAGGGGCCGGCGAATAAAACGGGCCGAAAGATCCGTTGCCCACATCGCCGGGCAGTAAGTATCGTTATCCCATGGAACCGTCGGTAAAAGCCATTTTCCTGGACCGCGATGGAACCCTGAATCGCAATACCCAATATCTCATCGATTTTGAGCAGTTTGAGCTTATCGCGGGCGTGGTTCCGGCTCTGCATATTCTGAAAAATCTGGGGTTCAAGTTTTTCATCGTCAGCAATCAGAGCGGCGTGGCGCGCGGGTTGTTTACTTATGCCGACGTCGAACGTCTCCACCTAAAGATCGCCGCCCACATGGACGCCTTAGGAATTCATTTCGAGGAGTTTGCCTTCTGCCCGCATCATCCGCAAGGAAAAGTTCCCGAGTTCACCCAAGTTTGTGAATGTCGTAAACCCAAACCCGGCATGCTGCGTTATCTTGTAGGTAAGCACGGTATCGATCTGTCGGAATCCCTTATGGTGGGCGATATGGAGCACGATGCGCAGACTGGAATCAATGCCGGTTGCAGGGGAGTTTGGATCCGCCCGACGGGCGTCCAACGGCCCAACGCTTTGCTTGACAAGGCGGAAAATATAAAGGAGTTTGTTTCGCTACTTGATTTCGCGGAAAGTCTACGGGACGCAATGGGAATTACCCATCCGGTAGATGGAAAGATCCGGTAATGTCCTCGGCCCAGGAGATGTATCCGCCCTATGCGAATGTTGGATAGAGGTATGGAAGCCCAAGAGAAAATTATCGCGGACCTTTACCAGTCCGGCCAGTTGAACAACATCTGCGCCCACTTGCTCGAATTCGTCTCACGTCATCGCAAGGAAATTCTTGCCATGACGGGGCGCGACCGCTCGAAGCATGCCTACGTCGAAGCCACTTGTCAGTTGATCCAACATCGCGGTTCCATCCATCTGCCTTCCGAGATGGCCGATCAGATCAAGGAAATCAACAACGAAATCTGGTACCGCGGCGAACACGGCGACTACGACCGCGCCAAGATCCAGGAAGAATGGGCCATGAAATACGCCTCCATGTGGCGCAATTTTCGCATCCGGGAAATCCTCTACGTGGTAGGCCAAAAGGCTCCGGACCTCCAATCCATCCTTGAAGCGCCCTAGCTAGCTACGCGGGCCTTCGTGCGGTCCGTCACTAAGCCGGTCCCATGCGCCCGGCTCAATCAAGCCTTACCCGGTTAGTTGCTATCTTCGTGCCATGATTCCCCCAGGAGCCCCCATGGATTCGCGGGATAAACCTTCCGACAACGATCGCCTCTTCGCGTTTTTCGAACGGCTCAAGACCATGAGTTCGATCAAGCGTTTCGGCACCTTGCCCATGATCGAAACCGAGAGCGTCGCGTCCCATTCTTACAATGTCGCCATCATGTCCCTGATGATCGCGGATTACGAGGACGGCCTGGACATCAATCGCGAGACCTTGCTGCGCAAAGCCCTGTTCCACGACTTCGAAGAGACCATCCTATCCGATATTCCCCATCCCATCAAGCATCGTTTCAAAGGCGGCAAGCTGGGTAAGTTGCTGGAGGAAATCGTCCCGGAGTTGATCGAAAATGAAATCTTCAAGGAATTGCCGGACCGGCTCAAGCATCAATACGTGAAAGCCGCCATCGGAGCGAAAGAAGGCAAGGAAGGCCAAATCGTGGCCGCCGCCGATGCCATGGACATCGTCATGACTTCGCTGCGGGAATTGAAATTGGGCAACCGTTACTTCGAACGCATCTTCGATGTGGGCATGACCATGCTGGCCAAATACGACCGTTTCCAATTCGCGCGCAAGTTCATGGAAAGCGCGCGCAGTTATCGCACGCGCGGGGCCGACATGGGATCCTCGCCGACCTTCTCGGATGAATTCGTAACCTAGCCTTGGGCTTGGAGGACGCGCCCGGCTAACCTGCTTCTTCCAAATCATCCTGGATGCGCAGGAAACTCTGGTAACGGAAATCCGGAATTTTCCCGTCCGCGACGGCCTGTTGAATGGCGCAGCCCGGCTCGCCCGTATGGCTGCAATCGCGAAAACGGCACGAGTTCAGATAGGGCCGGAAATCCCGCCATAATTCGGCTAGGCCACCCCGGGTAACACCGCGGATACCCAGCTCTCGGATGCCCGGCGTATCGATGATGGAAATGCCCGATCCGATGCGGTACAAATGCGAGGACGTGGTCGTATGCCGGCCTTTGCCGTCGCCCTTGCGCACGTCGTTCACGCGCGGTAACGCTCCAGGCACCAAGGAACGGATCAAGGAGGACTTCCCCACCCCGGACGGACCGCTCAAAACCACGGACATGCCCGCCAGCGCCTGCATGAAATCATCCATGCCCAAGCCGGCCTTGGCCGAAACGCGCACCACGGGATATCCCAGGCCCATCAGATAATCCAGCTCCTTGGGTATAGACGAATCGAGATCGATTTTATTCAAGCAGATCAAGGCTTTGATGGAAAAGATTTCCGCCAGCGCCAAATAGCGATCGACCAGGCGCGGGTTGAACTCCGGCCTGCTCACGGCCGTGACGACCAGGAGGGCATCGACGTTGGCCGCCAGTATGAGTTCGGAGGCGAGGCGATCCTTGGGACCGGGGCGCGAGATTTGGCTGGTGCGCGGTTGGATGGCCGTGATCATCGCCTCTTGTTGCGAGCCGGCGGAGATGAATTCCACGCGGTCGCCCACGGCGAAATTGGAAAAGGATTTCAGGTCGATGGTCGGGCTGTACTGGCAATGATATTCCGCGCCGTCATCCCCGGACACCAACGCCGTGCGGCGCTGGACTTCCACCAGGGTTCCAATCAGGGCGTTATTTGCCATACCCTTGGGATTCCAATTCTTCCAATTCCTCGTAGAGGGCTTCCAGCTCGAATTGCGCCTGCGCTTTGTCCCGGGCCAGGCGCGCGGCCTGTTCGGAGTCCGCATAGATTTCCGGCTTGCACAAAGCCTGATCGATGTCGGCGATTTTCAAATCCAAATCCATGATGAGGATTTCGATTTCCGCCCAGCGCTTTTCGGCTTTACGTTTGCGGCGTTCGACTTCCTTCTTGGCTTCGTAGTCCAAGGGCGGTTCGCCGCCTGGAGGCACATTGCCATTACCCTTGACCGCAGGAGTTTCCGTGGACGCTGAGGCTGAGGAACCGGAAGCGCCCGTGTCCGGCCGGACCGGCGTTACGGGCATGGAGGGCTTGGCGGGATCAACCGTGGATTTCGCTGCCGATGCGGTCGCGACGGGGTTCGCTGCGACGGACTTCGCGGATTCCGGTTTCGCCACCGGCTTCTCTGTCGGCTTCGATACCGGTGATTTGGAAAGGGCTGGTTTACCCGAGGATTTGTTGCCTTGGGCTTTGTTCGCCGCAGCGTCGGCAGCGGCGTAACGGTTGTCGCTCTTCAACTTGTCGAGATAATAATGGTAATCGCCGGGATAATCCGTCACCTTGCCGTTCTTTACCAGGATGACACGCGAGGCGATATGTTCCACGAAATAGCGATCATGCGAAACGAACAGCACCGTGCCCGTGAATTCGTTGAGTGCCCGCATCAGCAATTGTTTCGAGTCCATGTCCAAATGGTTGGTGGGCTCGTCCAGGATGATGACGTTGCAATTCTGGAGCAGCAGCCGGCACAGGCGCACGCGCGCGCGTTCGCCGCCGGAAAGGACGCCGAATTTCTTGAAGGCGTCGTCGTCGGAGAAGAGCATGGCGCCGAGCACGCTGCGCAATTGCTGGGTCGGGATGCGCGGCAGGGATGCGGACAAGTAGGCCAGCAAATCCATGGTGGCCTCTTCCGGCGTGGGCTCCTCGTACTGGGCGAAGTAACCGACCTGGACGTTGGCGCCGAGGGTCACCTTGCCTGCGGTGGGCTTTTCGATGCCCTGCAGGAGCTTGAGCAAGGTGGTCTTGCCCGCGCCGTTGGGGCCTACCAAAACGGCATGGTCCGCGCGTTGGATGCCGAACTTGCCGTCCCGGAATATTTCGTGATCACCGTAACTCTTGCCGAGATCCTCCGCTTCGAATACCCATTGGCCGGAAGGCGGGGCTTCGGGGAATTTCAGGCGGATAGTCTGGGCGCCCGAGGGAATTTCGATGCGTTCGATTTTGTCCAACTGCTTTTGCTTGCTTTGCGCCTGGGTGGCCTTACTGGCCTTGGCCTTGAAGCGTTCCACGAAACGTTCCAGACCGGCGATTTCGTCCTGTTGTTTTTTATGCGCGCGGAGGAGCTGGTCCATGCGCATGGCCTTTTCCTCCTCGTACTTTTCATACGGGACCGGATAATAGGCCAGGATACCGCCGGTGATTTCCAGAATACGATCGCAAGTGCGATCAACAAAGGCGCGATCATGCGAGATGAGGACCAGGCTGCCCGAATATTCGCGGATATAACTTTCCAGCCACACAATCGATTCCAGATCGAGATGGTTGGTGGGTTCGTCCAGGAACAGACAGGTGGGATTCGCCAACAGCACGCGGGCCAGGGCCACGCGCATGCGCCAGCCGCCGGACATGGCGCCCAGAGGTTTGTCCTGCTCCTCGGGGCTGAAGCCCAAGCCGGCTAAAACCGTGCGCGTCTTGCTTTCCGCGCTGTAAAAATCGCTGCGGATCAATTCGTCCTGCAGGAAGTCCATGCGGTTCAATTCCGCTTCGGTCGCCTCCCGTACGCCCAGCATGATATGCAAGGCGTCCAATTCCTTGGACTTTTCCAACGCGTCGCTGAAAGCCTGGTGCGCGGCTTCGTACACCGTGGCCCCATGATCCTCGCCCAGATGCTGGCGGAGGTATCCGATGGACACGGAGTTGGACCGGATGATGGCGCCGCCGTCGGCTTGCATTTCCCCGCACAAAAGGCGGAGCAAGGTGGTCTTACCGGAACCGTTGGGTCCGGCCAGGCAAATTTTATCCTTATCCCCCAATTGGAAGGACAAGTCGTTGAAAAGGTAACGGTCGCCGAAGCTGAGAACGAGGTTGCGTACGTCTATCATAATTGAATTGGAGTTCCAAGTTAATTAAAACCGCCGCGGGTCGCGTGGTGGGAGAGCATTTGTCGATTAGCTAACATTAGGCCATGCTGCGCGATTGGTTGAAACTGGCCCGGTTTTCCAACTCGGCCGTGGCCGGCGTGGGAGTCATTTTGGGCCATGCCTGCTTGCCCGGGCCCATGGACTACGGGGCCGCGGCCCTGGGCGCATTGGCTTTGGGTCTTTTGGCTTCGGCCGGCAACATGCAAAACGACGCCTTGGACGCGGAAGCCGATCGCATCAATCAGCCCGCTCGCCCGATTCCCGCTGGACGGATCACGCGGGGCCAAGCCCTGAGGATGTCGGCGTTCCTGTATGTTGTTTCGATTCTATTGTCGGGTTGGCTCGGCATTTCGCTGGCGGGCGGTGCCTTCCCCGGCCTGCATCCAGCCTTGTCGGCCACCGGAGAGTTGACTGGTCCACGATTAACTACCGGCGACTTCGCCCCCATGGCCTTGACGGCCGGTATGGCATTGTTACTGGTACTGTACAATCTCAAACTCAAAGCGCTCCCGCTCTGGGGTAACCTGGCCGTTGCCCTGCTCTGCGCCTTGGCCGTCTATTTTCCGGAGTTCCCCCATGCGCCACTGCATACGGGCTTGCCAGCCTTGTTCGCCTTCCTGACTACGGCCGCGCGCGAGGTTTCCAAGGATGCCGAGGATGTGCCGGGAGACCGGGCTGTCGGCTGGAGCACATTTCCGATCCGTTTCGGAGACCGCGCCGCCAAAGCCGCAGTGGGGATTCTCTCGGCCTGCGTGCTGGTATTGTTGCCGCTACCCTATTTGCTACTCGATTATCATCCCGGATACTTCCTGCTCATCTTGCTCGGACCTTTGCCGGCCTTGATCGCCGTGCTGCGTGGGCTGACCCCTCCGGCCACGGATTGGGGGCGCGTCCAAAGGCGATTGAAATGGGTGATGGTTTCGGGGATGGCGGCGATTTTCGTCGGGGTGACGGTGGGAGTGAGGTAACATATAGGTTACCTAGGCGAAACCAAGGTTACAGCTAGGTTACCATGGATTTACATCGACGGCAGCGCGAAAAATTAATAGGCGATGTCCAATGACCAGAAGTGCCCGGGGCTCAATGTGGCGTGCATCTGGTAGGCATACTGGAATTCGAACCGGGACCAGCGTAGTCCCAAACCGGCCGCCAAGCCCGGCTCCTGCTCGCCGAAAGGAAAACCCACTCGCGCAAACACGGCTTTTTTCCAACTCAACTCCAATCCTGCCGGAAACACCATCCGTTCGTCATTGCGCGTGCGCGCATCCACGGCCACCGCGCCCGTGAAGTCCGCGCCCAACGCATGCGCATACGACAGACCGGCCTGCAAAGACGTGGGCGGGAAAGGATTGGCATTGTTCGGATCCTGAGCCTGTGAATCCCAGAAATCCGCATTGACGACGCTGAGGCCCGCGTATAATCCTGTAAACAATTGGTATCGGAGACCGGCATTAATCATGGCGGTGGCGTAATTGGCGTTGGCGATGCTGTTGCCGGCAAAATTGAGCGTCGCGCCCCAACCGAATCCGGCGTAATTTCCGGCGAGGCCCGCTTCCGCCTTCAAGGTATGCGCACTGTATGCGGTGGTCGAATTTCCCAAGCCGTCATACCCGGGAATGTTGTCGAAGCCCAGATAGCGAGCGTTCAAAACCACGCGATATCCTTGGGCCGGGATTGACCAGGCGATGTGGCTGCTGTTGCTTTGGAATTCCGAGAATGGGTATCCGCGTCCTACCACGAGATGCCCCGAATCCGCAGCTGGAGCGGCGGGATTCAATTCCATATCGCCGGCGGCGTCGGCCAAAGCGGCGCCGGCTCCGGCCAATCCGACGATGCGCGGAGAAAGCGGCAACTTCAAATATTGAAAACTTGCCTCGCCGTACTGTCGGTTGACTTCCAAAGCATGGGCGGAATTTCGAGCCAGGGATAATACGCAAACGGCCGCCAAGCAGCATTTAACCGCCGACGCACCCATCGATGACCGTGAGGATCCGAGCGCGCTGGAAAAGCGGAATATGGATAATCGGCGAAGAAACATGCAGGGATAAACTATAAAGATCAGGCCCAGGTTTCGCCTCCCGGCGCGCTTCACAGCGTGAACCGCAGACCTACGGCCAGGGGATTCACGGTCAGCCAGCCTTTTTCGATCAGCACGGCATAGTCGAATTGGATGCGGCGTTTGCCCCAGGGCAAGGTATAGCCCAATCCGGCGGACAAATTGCCGCGATCATAACCCGCTCGTAAACTCAGGGCCTCGGTATAATGGCAATCAACCCCCAGGCGAAAATCCTGCTCGTGGAAATTCGCGTCCAGGGAATATAAGTCGGGCTTCAATTGGAAATCCATCAACTCGCCGGCCAAATCAAAATTGCGGGTCCAAAGCATATGGCTGTAAAACACCGCCGCCACCAAGGTTTTCGGAAAGAAATCCGTGGCGGTGTGATCGAAGCCCAACGCGTCCTGGCCGGTCAAGGTGGTTTGATCGAACGATGCGTTGAGGTCCGGCCCGATGCCGAGATTGCGGATGACCAGCGCCGTTTTCAAATCCGGCGTCCAACGCTTGTACCATCCCAGTGTGAAAATGCCGATGACGTTGATGTCCCCGGTGCCGCCGCCCAAATCCATATTGGCGGAATACCATTGCACCGCCGCGCCGAAACTGTTGCTGCGCGAGGTTTTCAACCCCAAGCCCAAGTAGGTTCCCAGCGCCTGGGGCCGCGCCGTGCCGATGGGCTTCTCGTCCTCGTCGTAGGCCTTCACATTGTAGTCGCCGCGATTCAAAAGCGCCAGACCCGCGCCCAGATTGGCCGCCACGCGCCCCTGGATGCCCGCGAAGCCGCCGTTCCGATCCAGGCTGCGCATATCGGCACCTACGCCCACGGCCGTTTCCCGGTTGAAGGGCAGCAAAGCCGGATTCCAGTAGGCCGCCGGGTTGGCTTCCTCATTCGCCGTGCCCGTATTGCCCATAGCCAGCTCACGGATGCCGCCGCCCATGCGATCGAGCCAGCCTTCGTGGCCGCCCAAAACTTCCGGGGCAGTCGCCCGCGCGGGCGAGGCAACCAGGTTCATAATGATGGACATCGACACTAGAATCGAAAGACCTTGAAAACTCCGTGCCGTCCGTTGGCGGAACGTCATCCGTGTCATGGATTCCTCCCATGCACGGCGATCGCCTTGCCCCAGCCTTTTTCACCCTGGTCCGATTGCACCAGGATATAATACGTTCCGAACGATACGGGCCTGCCACCCGTATCCGTCCCGTCCCATCGATCCTCGCTGGGGTTTTCGCTCCGGCTGCCGCCGCCCTTGCGCGGTGCGTCTTTGACCAAGGTGCGGACTTTTTCCATTCCGTAGTTGTAAACCGTGATGGTGATTTTTCCGTCCCGTTTCAAGCGGTAGCCGATATTGGTGTATTGCGTCGGTCCCGAAGAGTTGATGCCCGTGAACAAAGTCGGAAAGGTGATCACCTCCGAAAGCCCGCCCTGCAAGGCTTTCAGGCTGTTGATGTTTTTCCAGCCCCCCGTTTCGCCCGTGCCCGTCTTGCGCAGGAACATTCCTTTTCCCAAGGAACCGGCCGCCAAAGCCGTGACACTACCCTTGCTGAGCACCGCCAGGGTCGTCAGCCGGCCTTCGCCGCGGGCAATGTCCAATCCGTTTTCATGATCCAGAACCACGTCTCCGAAATCGCCCGTGCCAGAATTCGCGGTCATGGTGTCCCGATTGAACGCCACGAGCCCCGGACGATCCAGATTGAAATTCAGAAAGGATGTGTCCCCGATGACGGCCACCTCTGGAGGGGCTAGGAACCCGGACAAGGCCGTGGGCTTGGTGGCGAGCGCAGCGACGACTGGAGGCTTATGGAAGGATTTACCGTGATCGTCGCTGAAAAAATATTCCGACCCGGAGAACACCCAAAGAACTCTATGTGACGCGTCCGCGTGAATGGATTCGATGCGGATGGGCGCGTCTGGTTTATCCGCAGGCAGCGCAACCTTGGGGAAGGCTTTCCCGCCCCACAGGCCCCGCCGCAATCCCGTTTGCGTCCCAACCAGGATCCAAATGCTGTCCGCTGCCGAAGAGTCGATGGCCAAGGCCGAAACGGAATCCGGCGCGCCGAGTTTCGCCGCCGCGTCCAAACCGTCTACGGGACAGTTAGCGTCCACGGCGCAACGCAAGGCCGGGACCAAGGTATCCACTCCGGTAATTAAGGCCGAGAAGGCGATGGAGTCTTGCGCGAAAACACCTCCGTTTTCAGGCCTTAATTTGGCCCACCCCAATCCGGCGCGGCCGGCGCCCAACAGCACGGAATCTTTGCGCAATTGCAGAGCCGAAAATTCGATGCCCAGGGTGTTGGAGTTATTGTGGGCCTTGCTCCGCACGAAAACCAA
The DNA here is from genome assembly GCA_017881725.1 of Fibrobacteria bacterium. Classification (GTDB taxonomy): domain Bacteria; phylum Fibrobacterota; class Fibrobacteria; order UBA11236; family UBA11236; genus Chersky-265. Next base: position 43,209 of record JADGQO010000199.1, on the reverse strand, counting down.
GGAGTCCATGGGTGATTTGTTGTCGCCGCCCACTGCGGCCAGACCCGCCACCGTCACGCTATCCGAAACCGCATAGTTAAAGAACAAAACCAAAGAGGAGGATCGGCTAGAGCCTCCGCGCACGACACCTCTGAAGGGCAAGCTGCCGTTGCGGATATCGGCGGGATCCGGGAACGGATCGATGCGGCTATAGTGGGCGCCATCGGCGGCGACGGCCCAAAAATGATCCGCGTCCGCGAACATCAACCCGATGGATTTTGAGGCTAAGGGGTCGCTTTGGCCCAACGCCATGGACATGCCGACGGCGAGGCATACACCTAAACGGATGAGAGGGGAGGAAGATTCCACGCGCAAGTCCGTTACCTGAAATTCACGAATTGGCAGTCGAAGTCCAGGTCGGCTCCGCGCACCGCGGCCATGGCGGTTTGCAAGTCATCCTTGCTTTTCCCCGATACGCGCAACTGCTCGCCTTGAATGCTGACCTGCACCTTGAGTTTTTGATCCTTGATCAGCTTGACGATTTTTTTGGCGTCTTCCTGCGCGATACCGGCTTGGAATTTCGCCGTTTGGCTCACGGTCATTTTCGAGCCGGGTTGGGGTTCGGAATATTTTACTGTCTTAGGCGATAGACCGCGCTTAATCAGCTTGCCTTCGAACATCTCACGTAATTGTCCCAACTTGAATTCGTCATCCGCCACCAAAGTCACGTCCGTGCCTTTGCTTTCCAGCGAGATGGACGCTTTGCTTCCCTTGAAATCGAACCGTATTCCCAATTCCTTTTGGGTATGTTGCACGGCGTTGCGGAGTTCTTCCGGATCAGTTTTACAAACGATGTCGAAGGAGTTGTCGGACGGCATAGGACCTCAAAGAAGAGATTGAAAAGTGCAAATTGAAAATTGAAAAATGCAAAATTTTTGGAGAAAACCCGGGCCAATCATTGCCCATCTGGCAACTTGTCGACGCGAACTTGAGGTAGGGCAGTTTTCAATTTGCATTTTTCAATTTGAATTTCCTGTCCTTATTCCCGCATGTCCACGACATCGGAGCCCTTGGGCGCGGTAAAGGAAAACTCCCCGTCTTTCAATCCGCCATTGCGCTTGATGGACGAAACCGTATATTGCGTCTCATTGCCGGAGACATCGCGGCTGGAAATGCGGTGAAGGGAAAAATCCCCTTTGTCGAGGAGCACTGCCAGGCTGTCGAGATTTTTCATGGCGCGGGACGGATCCAGGCGCAAGTCGAGGTACTCCTTTCCATCCATGCGGGCGTGGGTCAACGCGAGTGGATCGGAGTCGAGGAAGCGCAACAAGACTTCGCCAGGTAACGGCTTATCCTCCAAGTCCTTGGCCTTGCGGATCAACACTTGGTGGTTTTGTTGATGGTATTCCCAATAGGTCACGCCGTCGGAGACGTAAACGCCGCCGGGAATTTCCAGCCGGAACTTGAGCGAGTCCTTCAGAAGAAGTTTTCCCTGGTACTCATCATTTTTATCCAACGCCGAATTATACACCTTCGCTTTGAACCTAAGCGAAAGATCCTGGGCTTGACGATGATACGCTATGGCTTTGCGCAAGGCCGCGCGCGCCTCTTCACTCACTACGGAAGAACGTTCCTTAGGCACCGCCTGCTTCACCGTAAGCGGCGACGCCGCCGCGTGTTCGACTCGGGCCGGATTTCCGACTACGGTGGGATTTCCGGCTGCGGGCGGGTTTCCCATCACCAGCAACGGCGAGCCCAACGCCACCGCCGCCAGCAAGCGCAGCAGCCTTTTCGGGAAGGGCATACTGGTACGGAAAGCAACTTTTTTATCCTTCATTAATTTTATCATTCGCGGATTAATAAACAAAATTGGGTAAAATTTCCAAAGTATGCCTCGAATTGAGATGTTGAAAACTATTCATGAATCGGCGCATGCAACGGCCCAGGGAATAATTTCCTAATTTTTAGACATGGAAAATGCATCCCCTTTGGACGAGAAGCTCCAGATTCTGAAGCGCATCGAAGATATCGGGAATCGCGATTTCGACGGCGTGGACGTCACGAAATTGTTGAAGGGCTATTTATTGTCGGAGGATCAGGAGATTATTCTTTCCGCCATGCAGGCCGCGAGCAATTATGTCTCCGATGAAAGCCTTTTCCAAGAAATCCTTAAAATGGCGCATGATTACCCGGAAGAGGAAATCCGCGCCATGGCGAATAGCTGCCTGGGAGCCGTTATCCAGGACGGGCTGGAATTCGAAGAGGAGTTGCCGCCGGGATTCAAAGGCGGTTGCGCGCAAGTCTCACGTGAATTCTATCAAAATGTCCGCGAGTACCTCTTGGCCAAAGTCGACGCTCCCATGGAAAGCATGGAAGTCCGCCGCCGCGCCCTGGAGGGCCTGGGATATTTGGGGTTCCTGCCTTCGATACGGCAAATCGTCATGCGCTTCTACCATCAAGCGCCCAATCCCTACGTCAAGGTCAGCGCCCTGTACGCCATGGGCCTCATCAAGGACGCCGTATTCGAACGCCTCATTCTCGAAGAACTCTACTCCGTCAGTGAGCCGGTTCTGCTGGAAGCCATCCATTCGGCCGCCAGCCTGGAACTGCATGAATCCGTGGAACGCCTGTTGCAATTGGCCAAGTCCACGAGCCAGGACGTGCGCTACGAATGCATCGTCGCCCTAGGCGGCATCGCGCCGTTGGCCAAACTACCGGAAATCATCCGCATCCTGGAGAAGGACGAGCCCAGCGAGGAAGTCCGCGAGGCCATCGTGGTCGCGAAGAGCTGCCTCAAGCAGCGACTCATGTTGAATAAAGGCGAAAACATCTGGGACGACGGCCTGATCCTGAGTGAAATCGAGGATATCCTCGACAACTCTGGATCGGAAGGCGGCTCCTCTTCCGACGAAAACAGCGCGGAGTAACCTGAGCGTTACCCCAGGAATGGACCTTACCCGGCCTTTCTTCTCCGGCATCGCAGGCACGGGCATGAGCGCCCTGGCCCAATACCTGGCTTTCCAAGGCATTCCCGTTTCCGGATCCGACCGTAGCCTCGACCGCGGCGCGGAAGCTAAAAAGCGCGAATATTTCCAAAGCATTGGCGTGGCGCTGAAACCCCAGGACGGCACGGGACCGGAGGGATGCTCTTGCCTGGTCGTCTCCACGGCCATCGAAGCCCAAAACCCGGAAATCCAGACCGCGCGGAGACTGGGACTTCCCATCCTGCACCGCTCCGACGTGTTGGCTGAGCTGGCTCGGCGCAAGCGGACCATCGCCGTTTCGGGCACCTCAGGAAAATCCACGGTGACGGGCATGATTTATCATGTCCTGGCCGCCGGAGGCTTGCAACCGTCCCTCATCACCGGCGCAAACCTAAACTCCTTGCAGTCCCAAGGCCTGTTGGGCAATGCCGTAGGCGGTACCGGGGAGTGGCTCGCCATCGAGGCGGATGAAAGCGACGGCAGCCTAATCAAGTACGCCCCGCAAATCGCCTTGATCCTGAACATCGAAAAAGATCATAAGGAAATCGCTGAGTTGATTCCTCTGTTCCGGCAGTTCCGCGATCAAACCCAAGGCAGCGTCATCCTGAACCACGCCGATTCCCATTGCCGGGAATTGCATCGTGACCAGGATTCCTGGTTCTGGCCCGATGGAATCGGGTTCAAGCCCGACGAGGTCGGGTTAAGGCCCGATGGAATCTCCAAGGGTGGCGCCGAGGGAGGGTCCAAGTCCGGCGCCAGGGCCGTCGCCGAAGTCCGGGCCGAAAACATCCGCCTGGGCGATTGGGAAACAAACTTCGTCCTCGCGGGCGTGGCTTTTTGCGTTCCCGTTCCCGGCCGGCACAATTTGGCCAATGCCATAGCCGCCATCGCCGTGGGTCGGGCCCTGGAAATCCCCCTGGAGCGTTGCGCCGAGGGCATCGCTGCCTATCGCGGCGTCGAGCGGCGGCATGTTCTCGTCGGCGTCGCGGGCGGTTCCGTGTCGACCCGGACGGGCGCTGCGGACGGCCAGGGACTTGCTAACGTTGCCGACGCGCAGGGTAACCTACAAGATACGGTGGGCGTCACCGTCGTGGATGATTTTGCGCATAATCCCGCCAAGGTCCAAGCCTGCCTGGAAACGGTTAAACACGCCTCCGACGGGAAACCCCGGCGCGTGTTGGCGGTTTTCCATCCCCATGGATTCGCGCCCATGAAACTGATGCGCCGTGAACTAACGGCCGCCATCGCCGCCGCCCTGGGTCCGGAAGATCATCTTTTCATGCCCGAGATTTATTATGCGGGAGGCACGGCGGATAAATCGATTTCCTCGGCGGATTTGATCGATGATCTGAATGCGTTGGGCGGGCCGCAGGGACACTTTTTCCCCACCAAGGACGCCGTGATTGAAGCCATTTCGCGAATAGCCAAGCCGGGCGATTGGGTCGTTACCATGGGGGCGCGCGACCCGGGGCTGGGGGATTTTGCGCAGGGGCTTTTCCAGGCCTTGCTGCAACGTTTCGAATAAGCCCCATTAATTTCGCCCGGATTCGGCCGATCGACAATTTATCATGAAATGATTTCGCCCCTGGACGGTCCTCCTGGATTGACAAACCCCGGTATTTTTACAAAATTGTAGGCCCTGTTTTAGAGCACCCGGCATGGGCTAAATCATTGGAAATCCTTCCATTGCGGTCCGACCCAAAGCCTGGAGAAAAGGAAGCAAATGCCTTGCGGTAAAAAGCGTAAGCGGAAGAAGATGGCGACCCACAAGCGGAAGAAGCGCCGTCGTCTGAACCGCCACAAGAAGAAGCTGGCGTAATTCCAGGGCTTAGGAGCATCCACGCGCCTAAGCTATCGGGTGTGACGCCCGTAACGGATTTAGCTTCCTCGGTTGTTATTTTTCGGATGGAAGGAAAAGGGCTCCCAAGCCCTTTTCTCGTTTATGATTCATAAAGCCATCGTCAAAACCATCACCTTCCACAATCCGGACAACGGATATTCGGTCCTCAAATTGACCGAGGCCTTAACCGATCGCGCCTTCACAGCCATCGGCGTTTTCCCCAAACTCAGCCCCGGGGAAATGTTGGAGGTCGAGGGTGAATGGACGAAGCACGAAACCTTCGGCGAACAATTCAAAGCTAAAGGCTACAAGCTTTTAGCCCCTGACAACCTCGAGGCCATGGAGCGGTACCTGGGCGGCGGCACCTTGAAAGGCGTCGGGCCGGCGATGGCGTCCAAGCTGGTCAAGCACTTCGGATTGGAAACCTTCGAAGTCCTGGACAAGCATCCGGAAAGACTTTCGGAAATTCCGCGACTGACGGGTAAGGCCCGCGCGAAGTTGATGTTGGCCTGGCACGACAACCAGAGCACGCGCGAAATCCTTTATTTCCTGCAGGCGCATAATCTGAGCGCCGGACTGAGCGCCCGGATTTCCAAGCATTACGGCGCGGACGCAGCGAACGTATTAAAAGCCAATCCATACCAACTGGCCGAGGATATCTGGGGCATCGGTTTCCTCCGGGCCGACGCGATAGCGCGCAAGCTGGGCTTCGGCGACGACTCCTACGAACGCATCAAGGCGGGCCTGGCGCATGCATTAACCAAGGCAACAGAAGCGGGGCATGTCTTTCTTCCCCGTGAAGACCTGCTCGAAAAAGCGCTGGCCTTGTTGCAATGCGCGCCGGAAAAAATCGTGTTCACCTTGGACGGGCTTGCCGTGACGGATCAGGTTCGCCATGACGGGCAAGGCCGATATTTTCCGCCCTACCTGTTCCACAGCGAGCGCGGCATCGCGCGGCGGGCGGCGCAATTGTGTTTCTCGCCCAAGGCCATTCCCAAGGGCTTGGTCAACGAATCCATCCAGGCGGCGGAAGCGGCTTTCGGAAAAGGCAAGGACGGCCGCGCCTTTACCTACAGCGATCAGCAGAAAGCCGGCATTCGCGACGCCGTGGGCCGAGGTATTTTCCTTTTGACGGGCGGTCCGGGCACGGGCAAGACCACCACGGTGCTGGGGATTCTGGAGGTTTTCAAGCGCGCGGGACTGAAGGTGAAGTTGGCCGCGCCCACCGGTCGGGCCGCGAAGCGCTTGTCGGAAGTCACCGGCCACGGAGCCGCCACCATCCATCGGCTTTTGAAATTCGACGCCGTGCAGCATAAGTTCACCTATGACGATTTGGCTCCCCTTCCGACGGACGTGCTGGTGGTGGATGAATTGTCCATGATCGACACCGTGTTGATGTACTCGCTGTTGAAAGGCGTGAAGCCCGGCACGCGGCTGATCCTCATCGGCGACCCGGATCAATTGCCTTCCGTGGGGCCGGGCAAGGTGCTGGCCGAATTCATCCGCTCCGGCGCCATCCCGCATCTCCATCTGGATCGCATCTTCCGCCAGGCGGAGGAATCCCTGATCGTGGCCAATGCCCATCGCATCCACCAGGGTATCGCCCCGGTTACGGTACCGGCCGTGCGACCCAGGGCGGATGGCGAATCCCCGGGTCACAGTGAAGTCGATGCGCGGGAAAACAGCAACGGCAACTTCCATTTCCTGAACCTCGGCGACGGCCTTGACGCTCCCGCGCGCATCGCGACCTTGGTGGCGGAAACCTTGCCCGCGCGCTTCGGCTACAGCCCGCTCCTGGACATCCAGGTGCTGACCCCCATGAACCAGGGACCGCTCGGCACCTTGGCCTTGAACGCCGCCTTGCAGGCCAAGCTCAATCCGAATTCCGAAGGCCTTGACGTCCGCGAAAGAGTCATCCGGACTAGGGACAAGGTCATGCAACTCCGCAACAATTACGACAAGAATGTTTTCAATGGCGACATCGGATTCGTCTCCTCCGTCTCCAAAACCGCGCGCAGCCTGACGGTGGACTTCGACGGCGAAGTGGTGACCTACGCATACGAGGATCTCGAACAGTTATCCTTGGCCTACGCCGTGACCATCCACAAAAGCCAAGGCAGCGAGTTCAAAGCCGTGGTGATGATTATGGGACGGGCCCATTGGGTGATGTTGCAGCGAAACCTGCTTTACACGGGCATCACGCGCGCGCGCGAACGCCTTTTCCTGGCCGGTCAACCCGACGCGATCCAAAAAGCCGTGGAGAACAATCCCGCCGTGGCGCGCAATACCCTTTTGGCCGAGGCCCTGCGGGAAGAAATCGGCGGTTACGCGTTTTGACTTAAGCCTTTCACCGGCCGTAGGCTACGGAAAAATCCAATCTTAAATAACCCTCGCTCGCCGCCCCCGTGGGCATAGATATAAAGGCGGTATAAGCATCCCAGCGCCTGAGCGGGATTAATCTTGTTCACGTCATATCCCAAAAGGAGGTCGAAGGTGTAATCTTTCCGGTCCACTTTGGAACCTTCGAAGGAAAGAGCGTAACTATCGTATTTGAACGTAAACCATTCCTCTACGGTGCGGCCGTGCAGGCAGGCCCAAGCAATCCCGTCTTCTGGGTGAGGTCGACGACCTTGTTCGATGCCAGGACAATATGGATTTTCCAAACGTAAATTCCGTCTTCCGCCTGATTCCCTTTGGCATCATGATTGTCCCAATACAAATAAGCCGCCTTCCCGCCGGAAACCACGCGGGAAGCGTTGGTCAACTCACCGTGATATCCGAAATCCTGATCCATTTCCCGGATCAACCAGTTGCGATAATCGAAAATTCCGATATGGGTGACAAATGCCAATGAAGTCACGATTTGGATGGCGGTTAGGGTTGTCGGAAGAATCACGGGCTTGGTTGAATCGACTATCCACGCTCCGCGAACTGTCCGCAGGGGTACCGATCACCGATGGGGTCGAATCCGCAGCGGAAGCCTTCGACAACGTTTTGGGTTTGGAGGGTTTGGAGGCTTCAAAGGCAACCAACTCGTTCCCCATTTTGGAAATCTTGTCAGCGCAGGATAAGCCGGAATAGGGGTTGGGATCCGACGATTGGAAAACGCACCCGGCCGATAAAGTATAGGATGATTGTACGAATTTCAAATGGGTTTATTTAAGCGGATACTCCCCACGCGAACACCCAGGCCATGCCGGGACGCAAATAACGCCCCGCAGTGTACTGCAAGACTTCGCTGCCGGGCACGCTGGCATTGAAGCCCTCCGGAGCACCGAAGGGAATCTTGGCTTGGTTGTATAGGTTTTCGTATTGGGCTTCGATGAGTTCCCATGCGCCTGCGATTTCGCCTGCGCGCGCGGCTGCAGCCGCGAGGCTGAATTGCACGCCGACCCAAACGTCCTGGGCCTGGAACGAGTCCAGCGCTTTACCATCCGCAGCGCATAGGTTCGCCGCACCCACGCCGGGACTGTTGATGTGGAAATTGTTATCCAAGATGCGGCGCGCGACACGGAGCCTTTTATTCTTGGGAGTGATCTCCGGCAGACCAAGCAGCTCCAGCCACAGGTCCGATAGCAATTGATCCGCGAACACGTCGTCGCTGACCGCGCCGGAACCGGGAATCTTATAGAACAGGTAACCGCCGGTTTTTTCGTCCCACAAGGTTTGGGTCAGATCGCGCTGAGCCAATGCGCCCAGGGCTTGCCAGTCCTCGGCTTTATCCTTTTCACCCAGCGCTTCGGCGATGGCGGCCCCGGCCGACAAAGCCGCGACCCACAGCGATCCGCAATAGATGGAGATGCCGTGCGAGGCCAAGTTGTCGAATGTGTCATCCGTGCCGTGCGTCAGCGGGATGGTCTCCCCCGGCTCGCGCATATCGGATAGGTATTTTAAGGCCGCGAAAGCCGCTTCCCGGCAATCGGAAAGGAAAGCCTTGTCGCCCGTCAACTTGTAATGACGCCATACCAGCAATAAGAACTTCGGCGCCAAATCCTTCCAATGCTTCACATTGTGCCATATGTAAGCGTCCGGCTTGGGATCGAAAGGACTGCCCATGTCATGGGGTACCGCACCGGTTACCCCGCGCGGGCCTTGATGCCGGGGATCGGGCAAGTCCGCGAAGGGTTGATGGGAGTATATCCAATGGCGGCGGACGGTAGGATCTTCTTGCAGCACGGCCCGGGCGAATTCCCTAAGCACGCTGCCGTCCATGCGGGGCAGAAGGCGCAGCACGGAAAAAGAGCCGTAGAAATAGACGTCGAGCGAATTGAAGAAGGGATAATCGGCGCACTCGCGCACCCAGAAATGTTCCTGATTATCCCACACCGTGGCGTCGGCCAAGAAGCCCAGGGAGTTGGCCAGCAGGGTCTGGAACCGATTTGCGGCTTCGGCGGACGGTGCAGTTTTCAGGAAATCGGCCAGGGGACCCGTTTCGTCCATACCCGCATGGTCCTTGAGAATCCGCGCTAGGTAATCATCGCCTCGGCGCAGGGTTTCCAGCGCCAACAAAGCCGCGCGGCCCGGGTCCTGAGGGAAAAATTCCGTGTATTTCTTCCGGGACGAGAAGCCCCGCATCTTGATGTTCGGGAAATCCAATGCCAAGGCGAAGCGCACCTTCCGGCGGCCGCCCGCAGGCACGACCACCGTGGCGCATAACGCTCCCATGCGGCGCTCACGCCCCGTCGCGAGCATCTCCGCCGGCGGAGGCGCGATGCGGCCCGTGTCCAAGGCCTCCCGCGTAATCCGTTCCGCATCAGCGACGTAAAAAGTCGGATGCGCCGTAGCATAGAAATCGCTGTCGGGGCTTTCGCATTCCATCGCCAAGGCCATGCCGCCGGAAAAATCGGAGTCCACATCGGGATTTTCCAAAGTATGCGCGAAGCCTAAAATCGTCCGCCCGTCCTGCGGTAGGCGATCGTGGATAGCCTCCCCGATCTGGTAACGCGCCGTGCGCACCACGCGGAACCAAGCGTCCTGGACGCCGGGCCTTTCCTTCACCACAAGATCGCCGCACAGATTTTCCAAGGTCCATACGACCGTGGCTTCGAGCGGTTGCGCCGTGGGATTTTCGAATTCGATCTCCGTAATCGACACAGGAAGGGAACAAGCGCGTTCATCGCCGCAAATCACCGGCGAGAAATTCCTCCGGGTGAGAATCAGATCGTGCCCCGGATTCCGATAAACGGTTTCCGCCAACGGGTATAAGCCCACATACGCCATCGAATCCGCGGAGTAGGCCTTTTGGCCGTCGATTTTCTGTTCCTCGACATCACCGGTCAAGGCGCCGGAAAACTTGGCTTGCAAGGACAATGATCCGCCGAAAATATCCAGCAACAACGCGCGGGAAAGCTCCGCCGTGTGTCTCTTTTTCGACAGTGCCAAGGTGCGCGGCGACAGGGTAACTTGCCAGCGTCGCAGGGCCGCCGAGTTATCGCGGTACAATCCGGGCTCCGCCGCCATCTGCGTAACGGTGCTTTTTACCTCTGCGGGCATTTCCCTTCCCGACAGCCAACGGCGTCCATCCTGACGCAAGAGGGGCTGGTAATCGTTGAAACGCAGAATGGCTCCCGCATCGATCACTTCGAGGGGCGCATCCACCCGGCGCTCGGCGAAGAAAATATTCTGCAATCGAATAGGCGCGTCGACCGGACCCGTCACATGGATGCCGTCCAACCAGGAGAGCACCGGCGTGGTTCCCGCCGGCGTCAGGGTAAATGCGTTCCCGATGCCGCCCATGGGCATGCCCGTATCCCGCGCGTTACAGGAGATAGGAACGTACCACGGCTGCAGAAAGGGCTGGGCCGCTCCCGGACGCATGATATCCGAAACCGAACCTCGATAGCTGGACCGACGGAGGGAAAAACTCATCCGAGCACGATCTCGACCGCATGAACCTTGCCGTCGCCGCAGAAAGGAATCGCCGCGCCGGAAGCCAGGGTCTTTCCATCCAAGGTCTTTCCATCCAACGAGGTGGATTTCACGCCCTTGTTCACGCCCGCGGGATTCTTCACCGTGATCGCGTAAGTGTCGCCGCGCCAACGCCGCGTGGCCGTGAAGCCGCTCCACGCCTTGGGAATGCAGGGATCCACAATCAGGCCCTGATGCCCGGGCCGGATGCCCAGGATATATTGCGTCGCCGCCTGGTAGCTCCAGGACGCGGTGCCGGACAGCCAGCTGTTGCGCGCCAAGCCGAATTGGGGGTGTTCGTCCCCGAGGATGTTCTGCGGATACACATACGGTTCGCATTCGAAGGTTTCGATTTCCTCGTTGCGGGCCGCGGGGTTGATCTGGTTGTAATACTGCCAGGCGCGTTCGCCGTTGCCCAGCATGCACTCCGCGATGATGACCCAGGGATTGGCATGCAGGAAAATGCCGCCGTTCTCCTTGGCTCCTGGCGGATAGGTGGTCACGCCGCCCTTCATGGGATCGAAGCCGTCATAACCCGGGGCGCTGAGTTTGATGCCATGCGCCGTGTTCAACAGGCGGTACACGCTGTCCAAGGCCTGTTTGGCCCGGTCGGCCGGGGCGAAACCGGAAATCACCGGCCAGCTCTGCCCGTTGGTCCAAATCTTTCCTTTGGGATTCTTCTCCGACCCCATGGGCGCGCCTTGCGCGTCGAACCAACGCACCCACCAAGCGCCGTCCCAGGCATGCTCGTTGACCTTCTTGGCCATTTCGGAGTACCATTGGCGATACGTATCCCCTGCGTTACGGTCGCCCTTGAGCTCCAGGATTTCGATCAATTCCAACAACCCTTTGCCATACAGGTTGGCGTTGAAAAGCGATTCCGCCCCGGTGGGCAGGTTGACCGTGTCGTTCCAATCGGCGAATCCCAGATGCGGCAACCCATGCGCGCCGACGTCCGCGCGCGTGAAGGCCACCGACCTCCGCAAATGCTCCAACACCGAAGCCGGCTTCGCCTGATCCGCCAAGACCCCGGTCGTCGCCGGAGCCCCGGCCCCTTGGGCCGCATGGCCATGCGATTTCACTGCGTCATAAAAAGGAATCACTTCGTCCAGGAAGGCGTAGTCGCCCGTTTCCTTGACATAGGCGGACACGGCCAACACGATCCACAGATGATCGTCGCCGTAATACTGGGGCCGTTCGGCACTTTCGCGCGCGTCGCCCATGCTCGCTTCCATGGTGGAGGCATAGAATTGGTGCATGGCCTTGCCGTCGGGCAATTGCACCGAAAGCAATTTGCATAGCAGGTCTTTGGCGCCCTCGGGCATATGGCCCATGACGGCCATGGTATCCTGCGAGCTGTCGCGGAAACCCATGCCGCGTCCGCCGAAACCCAATTGGTACAGCGACAAATCGCGCGACCAGTTCTTGGTCATGAAGCATTGGCGGGGGTTATGGATGTTGACCATGCTGTTGAAAGAGGCGTCGGGCGTCTTCACCTGCAATTGCGCCAGGTAGTCGGCCCAGTAAGCCGCCATGTCCGCGAGCTTCTTATCGACGGCACCGCTTTGGAAATACGGCTTCACGCGCGCGAATGCCGCCGCGTCGTCCTTTTCCTGCCCGATGAAAACCGTGAAGCGCACGCTTTGGCCTTCCGCCAAATCCCCCAGCTTCAACATCAAGGCCCCGATATTGTCGCCGCGATGGGCTTCGTAATCGGACAGCTCGTCTTTTTGCAAGGACAGCGGCGCGGAGAAATCCCCGTATTCATTGTCGCCCAGGAAGTTTTTGCGATCGCTTTCGAAGCTCGTGATGGGCGCGCTGGCGGTCATGAAGTTCACGCGCGTTTCGCGGTGCATGAAGGCGTACTGGGTCAAAGCTTTCAGCCCGTTCGGTGAAGTGCGGATGCGGCTTTGCATGGTTTGCGGCACCCAGTCGGCGTTGGTGAATTGCTTGAGCGCGTCGAAATGCGTGTACTCGATGACGGGAACGGCGGACAGGCCCTTGCGCGCGCCCTTTTCGCAGGTGACGGTCACGTCCATCAAATACACAGGATCGTCCTGAGGCACGAACATCACGGCTTCGACTTTTAATCCCCGATATCGCGACACGATGCGCGTATAGCCCATGCCCACACGGCATTCGAAACTTTCCAAGGCTTTAAGCGTAGGCGTGAAGAACGGCGAGAACACATGATAACGCTCTGCGCCGTCGGCGTCGAGCCAACGGAGATAAAGCGTCTGGCCCTTGAAATGGCTGGCGGGGGATTGCGGCAGGTATTTGGTAATGCGGTTCAGGGCGGGGTCGCCCTTGCACAGGAGCAGGCCGCCGGTGTGGTCGACGAATCCTCCGAACTGGAGAGTTCCCAAATAGTTGATCCATTTGACTGGGGTTTTGGGGGTGGTGATGACATATTCCCGGCGCTCGTCGTCGAAGTACCCACAACGCATGAAAATTCCTTGGTTCCGTTTGATTCCACTGCGCAAAATTCCGCTTCAGGGCGAAGCGGTTCCCGCGCGACCTTAGTGGAAAAAACCGGCCTGGAGGTTTGGTTCAGGTGCCGCTTTAGCGGGGTTTCGTACGCACCGATTCCGAGGATTTGGGCAATGAGAGATTGGATTCCGTGATTTGCCGGCGCAAATCGTCGATGATTTTGCTGTAAGTGTCGCTGACCAGGTTGCAGGCCTCCTCCAGGCTTTGCAAATCGTCCCCGGGTCGGAATTTCAATCTAAAAGTCAGGTCTCCACGATTAATCACTTCGGCCCATTTGCTGACCCGATAGATGGGAACGGATATCTTGCGCGAAAAATACAGGCTGAGCCAAAGGCCAATGGCCAGGGAGACGATATCGGCGATGATGAAGGCCGGGATGATCACGTCCAGCAGGTTTTCCTCGACCAACACGCCCATGAGGCTCTGGTTCACCATGTCGCCGCTGCCCGCGCCCGCCGTCAAGGCTCCGGAATTGTATCGAAAATAAAAGACGGCGCAAATGGTCGTGGCCATGAGCACACCGGCCAGGTTCACTATCGCCAACAGGCGGATGATATACGGCCATTGGACTTCCGGCATGATGATGAAGTTGCGGATCGGGCGTCGTTTGAAGCGCGCGTGCGATTTTTCGGCCATGGGAATATTATAAGGGTCGGCTGTGGAAAAGTGACAAATTGCAGCGAGCGACGGACAGCTCGCTTTCGGAAATCTCGCGAGTTTATTGGGGGATTTTGAGGTGGCGGTGAGTTCGACGGCCCAATAAATTGGTACTCCGGGCTGAAGGAGATTTTCTGATCTTCCGTAAAGAACCGACTAAGGTCGTTGATGGTTCCAAAACCGTAAGGCTTGCAGGCCCGGCCGTTGCGGACCCGGAGGTGTTGCTCATTTTTACGGTATAGGCTCCGGCATCGCCCCGCGTCAAATTTTTCAGGACGAGAACCGACGACTTGGCACCGGAAACATTCCCGCCATCGTTAAGCGCTTTACTATCGGCATACCACTGATAGCCGATCGTGGAAGTTCCCGTGGCGACGACTTCGAACCGGGCATCGTGACCGGTGGAATCGACTACCGGCCAGGGGGCGGCGATGATTTCGAAAGCCGGAGAACTCACTTGCGGCGTCGCATCGCTTGCGGAAATGGACGTCGGGGACAGGCTCGAATTCAAGATTCGGAAATGCGCGGCGTGATTAACGACCATCGGTTTGGGAGCCGTGATGTCGACGTTCGCCAGGGTGATGGAGTCCAACGGCATTTCCGGCAAACCCCAGAAAAACCCCGCTGTGGCATTGCTCGCGGTCGACTTGGAAACCACATTGGCGACCACCACGTCCCTCCAGATCGGCGTCAGCGGCGTGATGACGGAGTCGGGATCGGCGATATCGGGGCTGGAGTTGCCGTAATAACTGGTGAAGTAAATCGGATAGCGTACGTTGTTCATGGTTAAGTTCGTGAACTGCATGTGACGGCAAGCGCCGCCGTTGGTGCGGTTGGCCTTGAGGCGAATGCCGTTATCCCCGCCCGTGAACCGGCAATCGGTTACGGACAAACTGTCGAGTCCGTCGCGGCTCTGTCCACCCACGGAAACCCCGTGGCCTGTCCCGAAGCGGCAATTGGAAATGAAAAAATTCTTGCAATAGGCCGCCCCGGGTTTGATGGCGATGTTATCATCACCGACCGATACACTGTCGTCGCGGATCAAGTAATTCTGGCCGGAAGGATCCATGCCGTCGGTGTTGGGAGAATTTCCGGGGGCCAAGATGGTGATGCTGTCGATCATCACGTCATTGTCGTTGGTCAGGGCCAGATGAAAGCTGGGCGAGTTTTTCAAAGTGATCTGATGAACCCGGACGCGCTGTCCGTCTTGCAGATTGATCATATAAGGGCGATGCGGCATGTTATTATCGGCGTTAAAGGCGTCCCACCACGCTTGCCCCTGGCCATCGATAGTTCCGCGCCCGGAAATCTCAAGGTTCGTGGCCCCTTTGCTGGTAAGCCAGGTCGCATATCCCGTTCCGACCAGGGGATATTGAGCATAGCCGAGAATGGCCAAGGTGGCGCCTTGATCCACTTGTAGGCGAATGAAACTGGATAGGGTGATGGGGCCACATAGATAGGATTTGGAAGCCGCGGGAAGCCGAACCGTTCCGCCTCCGGCATCGACGGCAGCTTTGATAGCGGTCTGGATCGAGACCGCATTGTCGGTGACGCCATCGGCCACGGCGCCATATACGGTAACGTCAAAGTTACGTGGAGGAATGACCGGCAGTACGGGAGGCATGGCGTTGGCACGCCCGAGCGCCCCGCCGAGAAGCGCGATCAAGAACCACCCGCTGACGCCGATTGCCGACATTTTCACTCGCTTTCCAGCAACGACTTTCCGCTCGAGATCGGGTTCGGAATCGGGCTCAGGCAGCCGGTATCCGTCACCGGCATTCCTCAGCCTAAGGTAGCGCCGTCCCCAGGTATTGCTTTTGCAATTGCAACAATTCCCCGCAGCCCTTTTCGGCCAAGTCCAGCATTTGGTTCAACTGGACGCGGGAGTAAACGGACTCTTCGCCCGTGCCCTGGATCTCCACGAAATGCCCCGAATCGGTGCGCACCACGTTCATATCCACCTCGGCCTCCGAATCCTCAGTATAGCACAAGTCCAGCATGGGGACACCGTCCACGATGCCTACGCTGACGGCCGATACGAAGTGTTTGAGGACGGGTTTGGTCATGGTCGGCTGCGCGACCTTCAATTTTTGCAACGCGCGGGCCAAAGCCATGAACCCGCCCACGATGGACGCCGTGCGCGTGCCGCCGTCGGCCTCAATGACGTCGCAGTCGATGATATAGTTGCGCTCGCCCAGGGCGGACAAATCGCAAACGCCGCGCAAAGCGCGCCCGATCAAACGTTGGATTTCCTGCGTGCGTCCGGAAGCGCCGGCCCGCTCGCGCTTGACGCGCTGGGACGTGCTGCGCGGGAGCAAATTATATTCCGCCGTGACCCAGCCTTTGCCCTTGCCTTTGAGCCAGCGGGGGATTTCCTCTTCCAAGGTGGCGCAACAGAGGATGCGCGTGCGGCCCACTTCGATGAGGTAGGACGCCTCCGCGCTGGAGACGAAATCCTCCGTGATCTTGATGGGTCGTAATTGATCGAGTTTTCTGCCGTCCGTTCGGGACATGCTTCCGCCTTTCCTTTTGACCGGGCGCGGTTAATCCGCCCGGGGGTAACTTCCGAGTATCTTCACTTCCGCCGTCATCTCACGGAGATGATCGAGCGCTTTATCCACTTGGGGCTGGCCTTGCACGCCGTCCAAATCCGCATAGAACCAATATTCGAACGGCGACCTGGGATTGGGCCGAGATTCGATCTTCAGTAAATCGATGTCCCGTAAGGCGAATACGCCGAGGATGCGGAACAGAATACCCACCTGGTTTTTCGCGGGCATGAAGGCGATGCTGGTTTTGCCACCATTGGGACCGATGCCGTCGTTGTTGCTCCGGGTCGATGGACCTTTGCCCTGAGTCGCGCGGCCGGTGCGCTGGGTCGCTAGACTGATGCTCTGTGTCGCTGGGCCGTTTCCACGGGTTACTGATCTGATGCCCTGGGCCGCCGATCCGATTCCCTGGGCCGATGCGCCCGGGGTAGCGTTGCGGTTACTGGAAGTTTTTTTGGTCTTTCCGGCGGCGGCTCCGACGGCAGCGGAAGCCGAGTCGGCGGATGCGGAAGCCGAGCCCGTGGCGATAGCCAGGAAGCGCGTGAAATTGTTGGGCTGGTTCTGCAAATTGCGGCGCAGGATTTTCAGGCCGTAAAGTTCGGCGGCGTATTCGCTGGCGATGGCGCCGATATCGGCGGGAGCCTCCGACACCAGGGATTTGGCGGCTCCGGCGGTGTCGAAATAAACCACGGGCTTGACCTGGCGCTCCTTGGCGAAAAATCCGCTGCACTGGGCCAGGGCTTGCGGATGCGAACGGACTTGGGTCAAATCTTTCCAGGCCGCGGAAGGATGGCACATCAAGACATGCTCAACCTTCAAATGCGCTTCGCCGACGATATGCGCGTTCCGCGTCAGCAATAAGTCGTAGTTCTGATGGATGCTTCCGGCCAGGGAATTTTCGATGGGAATCATGCCTCGATCGGCATGGCCCTTCTCCACGGCGGTGAATACGTCCTCGAAAGTCTCGCAAGGCACGGTCTGGCAGCGCGGTCCGAACAATTGCTTGCTGGCCAACTCGCTGTAGGCGCCGTGCACGCCCTGGAATGCCACTTTCATAGTGAAGGAATATTAGCAATCCTTCGAATCGCACGATGCCGATCAACTTACGCTTACAATTTCCCCAAAATGCACCTGCTGTCGGAGGTCAAGGCCCGGTAACCGACACAATACCTCCCGGCTTTGGGACTGCCCGTTTCCAGTGTAGCCTGTGACCTACAAATGGAGTCCGCCCAACAGACCGGAAAATTCGATGGGCGCGAATATCATCACGCCGTAGTTCATCAGGCCATAACTGCTGGTTAAATGCCGATGATAACCGAATTCGCCAATGACGCCATATTTCCTGCCGACATGAACATCGAAATTGCTCCCGACTATCGGTCCGCTGGGATATTCCAACTTGTTGTCGCTGATACGGTAACAGAACTCAGGCGCCGCTGTCACGCCGAACCAGGAGAACGGCGCGAAGGTTGCGTAAACCGGTAAAATCAAATCCGTCACGGGGATGTCGACATTTCCTCCATTGACCTTGCCCTCCAAGCTCGCATAGCCTCCCTTGAGACCGGAACTCAATTGAAATTGAGAACCCGAATCGCAACCCAGGATTTGGTATTTGGCATCGACATTTACAGCGCCAATCAAGGTGTATTTCAACCCAATGTCCAGGTTTTTGTACACGCCGAATCGAGCACCCAATTCGATCAAATTGAACTCTTGGCCCTTTGTCGTATCCGCGTCGAAATCCCGCCGCAAATCATCTTGGTAACCGGTCACTCCCAAGAAGGCCTTGCCCTCGCCGACCGGTACAACCTTGGCTTCCTGGTATGAGCTCAAAGAAGCGCAACCCATCAGGGAGAGAAAAGCTGAGATGAGAAAAAGATGTTTCACTGCGATTCCTTTACGAATTATTGGATTGAAGTCTGGATTTTTTTCCGAACTAAACATTGGTTTGAATCCCTTATTGCTTGGTGCTTGCAGCATTATTTTTTCGGCCAAGCTCCACTTCCTCGCGGACCTCTTTCCAAAGCTTAGCCTGGGCCTCGACCAGCATTTTTGGTAATAGCTCCGGGTCCAGCTCATGGTCGACAAGACGACCTTCCGTGTTCGATTCCAAATCCCGACGCTGCGACCAAATCAACCCATTGGTTTTGTGATAAAGCAAAAGATTGGTCGTTAACACGATGCGGCCATTCCGCAGACCCACATCGACAATTTTTCCATCCGTACCGGAAAATCGAGCATGCGCGTCATTATCAAAAATCAACAGGTAATCGACCTTTAGGGAATCGAATAAGGCTGCCAAAACCTTCTTGTCGTTAGGGGAAACATACTTGCACCCTTTTGGATAAACATTGTCCGCGCCCGGAGTCATTTGCAGGCCGAACATTTTGATGGGGGCGTAGGTCGTCAAATCGTTATAGCCTTTGTTGGCGAAAACCTCTCCGAAGGGTAAAAATTCCGCGCTGCCGAAAGCCGCTCCGAGACTATCGGTCAACTGCGCCCACATGGCGTCAACGGCTTCTTGATGGTGTTGGTAGTAGGTTTCCTTTTTTTGAAACAGCCCGGGTCCGGTATCTTTTTCCGCTCCCGTTTCCATGATGGATTTGTTCAAATAAAAGGTGGCCAAGGCGATTTTGCCTTTTCCCTCAACGGCCAGGTATTTACGCGGGCCGGCGCAAGCCATGAAAAGCGTCGCGCCTGCGGCGATGGCGAAAAGACGGGATACGTGAAATCTACGCATGACAATTCCGATCTATCCTGTTGGGGATGGAAACGAAGTGGTGAGCTGAAATGGGCGTCGCGAAAAAATCCGAAAATCAAAAAGCAAAGAATTAATTAGAAAGATTTGTAAAATCGGTCACTCATTCCCCTCCCGTCAACCGCCTGGCCCCGGCATAATGATCGCCAAAGTACGGCGCGTCCAAAGTCGAGTACGAAACCCCCACGCTCGTCGCCGAATGGATGAAGTAATTCTTCCCCATATAAATCCCGCCATGATCGATGAATCCGAAATTCTTGAAGAACACCAAATCACCCGGACGCAACTCCGCGCGGGAAACGAATTGTCCCCGATCGTAAATGGCTGCAGAACTATGCGGCAACCGGATTCCGTACACCTCCGAAAATACCTGACGGATGAATCCGGAACAGTCCATGCCGGACTTACTCTGCCCACCGAAATCGTAAGGCACGCCCAAGTATGACTCCACCACCTTGCGCAGCCGCTCGGCGTCTCCGCTTAGTGGACCGAGCTTCGGAGCAATGGCCGTGGGGGTCAGGGAGGAATTGGGCATCACCCAACCGCCGACATCGCGATTGTAATAAGGCCGGACCAGCGGACCGCAGGCGGAGAGGGCCATGATTGCGGAACCAACCCAAAGGCATCGGACCAACCCTCGAAGCCAGGAAGTATGCCGGAGTCGTTTTTTGGCTTTCAGCATCGGTGACTAAATAATAAACAATTGGCGCGTATCCGTTGTGCAAGGCTTCTCGATGGTTTAAAAAGTTCGGTGTAAACGGTCCACCTCAGGAATCATCTTCCTTCAGAACCACGTCATCAAAAGCACCCGCCGCCACCCTTTTTAGACGGAGATATTCACTTGACGCATACCCCGTTTCGGGGTATGCTACCACTGATGGGATACCAGACCAACACCTATCACTGTCATTTGTCCCACAATCACGGCTACGTCGCCTGTTGGGAGAATCAGAAGAAAACGATCACGATGGAGGTATACTATGTCGGTAGCCACAAAGACGCGCCCTATTAAGCTGACCTTCCGCCCGGGAACGCCCAGCCGCGTTCTCACGGATGTCCGCCGCCGGTATTCCCGCTACCTCTTGGAGGAGGACACCGGAACCGTGGACTATTTCCAGACTGATTTGGCCAAGAAGATTGCCGCCACCATGACGCCGGGTCTTTGGCTCAAGCACTCGCGTGAAGCGCACGGCTGGTCTCAAGCCTTGCTTGGCGAAAAGCTAGGCGGCGTGAAGGCCTCCCGGATCTCCGATTGGGAGAACAACCAACGACCCATCAGCAAGTCGGCCGCCAAAAAGTTTTCCGGTTTGTTTCATCTCTCCGCCGAACATTTTCTCTGATCGCGGATTTCATAACACAATTCACCATAACACCATTCAAAAAGGGTATGAATTGGAAATGCGGGATTGACAAGGGAATTAGGGTAACCCCAACGTTATCCGGCAACGCACCCGGGACTTCGCACCCAGGGTAGCTTCTGCGTTACCTCGTGCGGCACCCAGGGTAACCTCTGCGTTACCTCAGGCGGCGCCACGCGCAACGCCGGAGGGACGTGGCATTTTTCATTGCCTAAATCCCCCCCCAATGCCGGAGAGCTATGGCGCTTTTTCGTCGCCGATTCTTCTGGACTGGGGCCTAACCCCGGATGCGTCTGAGGGGTTCAAGGAGTGCTCCAACGCCGCAGCCACCTGAAACAGTTCCTCTTCCGCGAAGGCCTTACCGATGAATTGCAGACCCACGGACAATTTGCCCACTTGGCCCACCGGCTGGGAAATTCCCGGCAGACCGGCCAGGTTCAGCGCCACGGTGTAAATGTCGCCCAGATACATGGCCATCGGATCGGTGAACACTTCGCCCACTTTCGGCGGCAAGGTCGGCATGGTCGGCGTCACCACCACGTCGCAACCTGTGAAGGCCTGATTGAAATCGTCCGTCAGCAAGCGGCGTACTTTTTGGGCCTGTAAATAATACGCATCGTAAAATCCCGAGCTCAACACATAGGTTCCCAGCAAAATGCGTTTCTTCACTTCCCAGCCGAATCCCTGCGAACGCGTCTTCGCATACAAGCTGAACAAATCCGTCACGTCTTGCGCGCGCGTCGTATAGCGGACGCCGTCGTAGCGCGAGAGATTCGCGGAAGCCTCGGCGGTGGCGATGACATAATAAGCCGGCACGGCGAATTCGAAACTCGGCAGCGAGACCTCGCGAATCACCGCTCCGGCTTTCTCCAGCTTATCCAAGGCCGCCAACACATGTGCGCGCACTTCCGGCTGCAAGCCCGCGCCGAAGCATTCCTTCGGCATCCCAATCACTTTGCCCTGCACGCCTTTGTTCAACGACGCGGTGAAATCTGGCACCACCGCCTGCGACGAGGTGCTGTCCTGCGCGTCCCAGCCGCTGATGGCATTGAGCAGCAGCGCCGAGTCCGCCACGTTTTCCGAAAAGGCTCCGATTTGATCCAACGACGACGCATACGCCACCAAGCCGTAGCGCGACACTCGCCCATAAGTCGGCTTCACGCCCACGATGCCGCAGCATGCGGCTGGCTGGCGAATCGATCCGCCCGTATCCGAACCCAAGGACACGCGCACGGTTCCGGACGCCACGGCCACGGCCGATCCACCCGAGCTGCCGCCGGCGATCACGCCTGGGTCCAAAGGATTTTTCGGCGCGCCAAAAGCGGAGGTCTCGGATGTCGCGCCCATGGCGAACTCGTCCATATTGGTTTTGCCCACGGGAATCGCGCCCGCAGCCACCAACCGCGCCAAGGCGGTGGCGTCATACGGCGACTCGAATTTTTCCAGAATGCGCGAACCGCAAGTCGTCCGCCCCTTGGAGTACACGATGTTGTCCTTCACGGCCACGGGAATTCCGGCCAACGGCCCCAACTTTTCGCCCGCCGCCACGCGCTTATCCGTCGCGCGCGCCTGCTCCAACGCGGACTCGGCCAACACGCTGATGTACGCGTTCAATCCTTTGGTCGCTTCGATGCGGCCCAGGGAGGCTTGCACCAAGGACTCGGACGTGATTTCCCCGGACTGGACTTTGCGAGCGGTATCGGCGATTGTCGGCATGCGATTTTAAGGCCTTGTTAAGCTGTGGAAGGCGCAGAATATAGCCAAATCGGGGGCGGGAGGACAGGGAGGGGCGGAGAGGGAATGGAAATTCAAAAGCCAGAGGGGAAACGTCAAAGGGCAAAGTTAAAGAAAAGGCCGGATTGCGTTTACGGTTGAATTAGAAGATGGGCGGCGCTGGCCTTCGCGGGGCCGGTCGCCTGCCGCTACGCCGAAATCACAAAAAGAAAAATGCGAGCAAACACCCGTATTCCTAACCCCTAATTCCTAACCCCTCAACACATCGCGGAACCAGCGAACCCCTTCCAGAACGCCGACTCGTAGCAGACTCTTACTTCGACCACTTCATGATGTACAGCGAAATCCCCATGCCCAGGCCGCTGCACACGTTGAACTTGAAACCCAGGCCCATGCGGATTTTGATCATGTACAAGTCCAACAAAATGCCGTTGTCCTTGATGCCCAGACTGGGCTCGAAGGAAGCCACGAAAAAATTGCGGATCGGATTGTTCAAATCGCCGCCGGAGAGCACGCCGATTTGCCCCAACACCAAGCCCAGTACCTCGCCCAGTATTCCGCCCAGGATCAATCCCAAGAAGATGAAGATGACCAGGCGACCCAAGCTATGACTCTTTCCCATTTTGCCTACCCCTAACCGCGTTCCCGCGCTCCAATTATCCTTCAATCGTGACGGACAAAACCAATAAAGATTCTCCGCCATCAAAAAAATTCGGCCCCGAAGGCCGTTCAAAATTTTCCGCCTCGGCTGCCGGCACCGGCTTAATAGATCCGGTGCTTTTTGTTTTTCTCTTCCAGCACCATTTGCGTCCGCAACTTCGCGTTGCCCCGCAAGTATAGGATGTCCACCGACTCGCCCACCTGGAGCAACTTGAAGATGTCCTGGATGTCCTGAAAGGAGTCGATGCGTTTTCCCGCCACTTCGTAAATCACGTCGCCCACCTTGAGCCCGGCTTTTTCGCCCGGAGAGGCGCGGTCCAGGCCCACGATGGTCACGCCGGGTCGGCCATCCTCGCCATTCGGATCGGTGTAAATGCCGGTGGTGAATTCCCGAATATACCCGAATCGGATCAATTCGTCCATGACGGACTTGGCCTTCTGAATGGGGATCGCGAAGCCCAGTCCGATGCTGCCCTGCGATTGGCCGCCGCCCGTGAAGATGAAGGTGTTGATGCCGATGACCTTGCCATCCACGTTTACCAACGCGCCGCCGCTGTTGCCCGGATTGATGGACGCGTCGGTCTGGATCATGTTGTGGTAATGGATGCCGCTGTTGCTGCTGAAGGATCGGTTCACGGCGCTGATGACGCCGACCGTAACGGTCGGTTTGGTATCGCTGATGAGATAGCCATAAGGGTTGCCGATGGCCACGACCCACTCGCCGATCATGTTGTCCGGCCGCTCCTGCATTTGCGCGACAGGCAGGGTATCGGCCTTGATTTTGAGGACCGCCAGGTCATTGGCATATTCCACGCCCACCAGCTTGGCGGCGAATTGCCGCCCGTCCGAAAGCGTCACCGTGATGCCTTCCAGTTCCCCGCTCTCGCCCGATCCCACCACATGGGCGTTGGTCAGGATAAAACCGTCCTTCGCGACGATCACGCCCGATCCCAGGCTGCTCATTTCCTTTTTGCGGTACTGGGGGCCGAAAAAATCGAAGAACGGATCCTGGAAAAACGGGTTGCCATAGGCCACCACCGCCGAATGATGCACCGTGATGCTTACCACGGAAGGGGCGGCCTTCTCCGTGGCCACGACGATGGCCGTGCGCCGCATGTCCGATGGGTTGGAGGGATTCGAACCTTGGGTAACCGTGGTGTTACCTTGGGGAACCGGCGCGGCCGCCAAGGACACATTCAGGATCGCTGTTAAGCCCGCCAGCCCCAATGCCATGCCTATGCGCAGGCCCCGCGCGCCCGCAGTTCGGCCGATCCGCAGAGCAGACTCCGTTGACGTCGCCGTCGCGGCCGTAATTGTGCCCGTAGTTACGGTCGTCACCGGAGAAATTTTTTTCTGATTGCTTTGAAGATTGTACTTACCCATATCCGTCTGCATATTTCACCTGTTCCAAACACAGCCCCTTGGCCGGGGCCCAAGTCCGCTCTCCTTTAAATGTCCCCGCCAGTATCGCCGCTGACAATCCCGGCGCATGCGCCCCGCGCGCCACGTCGAATGCGGCACCCACTATGGATCGAACCATTTTATGCAGGAACCGATCGCCCTCGACCGTGATGACCAGGAAGCCGTCGCCGTCTTCTACGCCGGGCGACCCAGCGCCGGAACGCCCGGCGGCGGGAGTCCCACCGGCCATCGGCACAATCGCGGCATCGGCGCGAAGCAAATGGCAGTCGGTGCTTTTCCCGTCCTCACGGGGCACGCAAAAATTTACAAAATCATGCCGGCCGACCACGCTCCGCAATTCATCCGCCAGGCGCGCGACGGACAAAGGAAAACCAGGATGCCAACTGAGGTGGGCATGAAGCGCGGTGGGACGCAATGCGATGCGGTAGCGATAGAGCCGGGACAAGGCCGCGAAGCGAGCATGAAAGTCGTCGGGGCAGGCCTGCAACTTTCTCACGCAGACGGTTTCGGGCGTCAAGGCATTGAGGGAGTGTTCGACGCGCCGGGCGTCCAAACCATCCTCGGCGTCGAAATGGACCACCTGTCCGGAAGCATGGACGCCGGAGTCGGTGCGGCCCGCCCCCACCACCCGGGTTTCCCGGCGCAGGCAAATGCGCAAGGCGTCTTCCAAGGTAGACTGGACCGTGGCCTGGCCCGGCTGTTCCTGCCAACCGGAGAAAGCCTCGCCGCGATACTCGACCAAAAAACGGTAACGCCCCATGCCGGGCAATTTAGAAGTATTCGAGTCGGACGAGAAGGAGCAAAGGCCGGACTGCGAAGCGCAGGGCGGCGATGCGCAGGATGACCAAGCGCAGGGCGGCCAAGTACCAGGATCAAAGTTCCTGGATCAAGGCACGAGGAATTTTTGGTCCACAGAGTTTCGGCTTTCGCCGGTCGAGAGGATGTACACGCCGCGCGGCTGGTCGCGGAAGGAAATCGCGCCGTGCGATACGGTCGCATCCGCCACGAGCTTGCCCTGGGTGTCCGTTACCCGGACGCGCACGCCCTCGTCGACGCCCTGTAAACGGACCCGACCGGCGGTGTAGGCGACCGAAATCTTGGCGTGGAAGGGAGCGTCCTGCCTGGGCCCCGTGGGCGATACCCCGGTAGCGGAACCCAGCGAGTATTGCTTGAAAAAACTCCACACTTCGTCGGCCTGAACTAGGTTGGTGGGATCGGGCCATTGATGGCCCTGTCCGATGATGGAATCCACCAGCACCGAAGAATTCTGGTCGCAAGGTCCATAAGCCGCGCGCACCGCCTTGGAATTGGCGCTGGAGGCGGGATAGGGCTTGGTGAGGGTTTCGGTGGCCGGGCATTTGTTCAACTTCAACCAAACGTCCCTGTCCTGCAGGAACGAGGCTGCGACTTCTTGTGCGCCGAAGGTCATGAACATGGGGACGGGGCGTTTAATTGTGCAAGTGGCAATGAGGTGACCGGAAACGGGAGCGACTGCCGCGAAAATATCCGAGTAAAAACAAGCGGCCGCGAAACTGATGAAGCCGCCTTGGGAAAACCCCGTCATGTAAATCCGCGTGCGGTCGATTTTATACCGCGCGTCCATGGTGTCCAGCAGCGCCTGGAAGAAAGGGAAGTTCCCGGTGCCGGTCATATCGTCCCAGGTCCCGGTCCCGCCCTTGGCGTCGGCGCTGGGGTAGAGGGCGATGAATTTATTCTTATCCGCCGTCACGTCGCCTTTGGTATCGTTCTCGAAATTCCCGCCGCTCCCATTGGCGCCGTGGATGAAAAATACCACCGCCGGCTTGCTGATTCCGGTGGGCACGTAAATGGCGCAACTTCTCTGCTTTCCACCGACCTGAAGGCTGAGCGTGGTCTTGATGGTCTGAGCGAAACCTGAAGTCGTAAGAAGCCCTACGCAGGCGGCCCTAAAAATGAATGCTCGATTCATGATATCCCCTTTGCCCATTATGAATTCGGATGATTGGAAGCGGCCCTTGCGGGACGCGGTTTCCGTTTTTGGGAATATACTGCCGATTCTGAAAATCGCTGCCCCGCTTTTTTTGGATTTTCGGTGTGGTTTGCGGGGATGCGGCGGAAACCGCGAATTTGGAGGCGGGCATGGGTGGGCGAGGCGCGCATGGATGCGATTCACTCTGCCGATCAGGGGTTGGAAAAGGCCTTCGGATTCCAGAATTGAATTTTTTCTTTCGTGTTTTTCAAAATGGAATCGTTGATCGACTCAATGATTTTATCGGAAGCGGAAGCCACGCCTATTCTAATTTCGGTATCGCTCAATCCTTTTTCATCATGCTTGGCATGGACAACACCCTCACTGCATTTTTTGCAGAGTATTCTGACATTTTTAGACCATACTTCCAGGTAACCACCCTGTCCTTGGAGCCTATCTTCAACCTGCTTAACAAGAGATTCGTCTTTCGGATTCCAAGTAAATGTTTTCATTTCTGATTTCTGGTACAAACCAAGAGAATTGAAAACAGGTACTTCCTGGCCATTTAAAATTCGATGACCTACTGGTGCGCCATCATGAAGAACAATATCTTTCCAACCAAACGATGTTTGTGGATAGGGTATGTTTTCAATTATCACCCTGGCCGGATCGATTCTCTGGCCCCAAACCACTTCGCCGTCACTTTCCGGATTCAGACGCACAGGAACAGTTCCGTATGAGGCCCTATATTCCTCGTCCGATTCTTCCATGGAAATACCGCATGATTTCCAAGCCTTCCGAGCTTTTTCATCCTGCCCTTCGCCTCGATATTTGGAGCCTAATTCGTTAAGTTTTTTCGCTTGGGACATTGAGGACCTACCACTTAACCTGATTGAGACGAAAAACCTAAATATTCATCGCTGCCAATTTATAGAAGCGCGTATTGCCATACCGACTCCAATTGCGATATGGGCCAGGCAAAGCAAGCCTACTCCACAAAATAATTCGAATGTCGCCGGAGGAACTGATGGAGGCTCGCGATAAAAAACGACTCTTGCGCTTCCAGAAGCAACTTGCCACCTACAAGCTGCTCGTCATTGATGAGCTGGGGTTCGTGCCCCTGTCCAAGACCGGGGCTGAACTGCTTTTCGAGATCTTCAGCCAACGCTATGAACGGGGAAAGCTTCCGGTTGAGTCAAAGTCAGAAGCGGCAGCGGCTGCGTAAGGCTCCGGCCGAAGCCAATCCAAACCCCGTCGCCTCATCACTGTGCGCCGAAAGCATGAGCACCTTGGTGGTGGGGACGGATTTTTTTGCCATGGCGACCGCCTCATGGCCGTTTTTCGCTTCGCCGATTACTTCCAGATCGTCTTCGAGTTCCAAAATCTTTCCAAATTCTTTGCGCACGACCTTGTTATCGTCCGCCAGTAGGACGGTGATTCGTTTCATGGATATGTTACGCACAAAATTATTATTTAATTATCGCGATAATAATGTCCGGTGCCTCACGCTGTCTATCAGGTGAGCCCCCCCCATATTCTGCTACCGGATAGCACCCGGACAATGCCAAGTAGCAATCCCGCTGTCCTCCTTGAGCAGAACATTGACTAATCGCAAAATAACTCAGAGCCTGGTTTCGACGACCGCTTTTAGCCTCTCCGCGCTTTGCCGAACGGAATCCGGGCAATGACGGTAGTGCCTTTGCCATTTGCGGATAAAATCTCGAAACGACCGCCGACCATTTCCAATCGTTCTCTCATACCGAGCAGTCCGAGACGGCCTCTCGTTTTGGCATTCAAGACGCGCTTCGGGTCAAAGGATTTGCCGTCGTCGGTTATCGTCAAGCAAATCCAGTCCGGCAGTTTTTGAATTTCAACTTTCACCGCGGTGGCCTGCGCGTGGACGGCCACGTTATTGAGGGCTTCCAGAGCGACGCGATAGAGGACGGTGCTTTGGCTGATGGGCAGTTGGTTCACTGCCTTGTAGGCGGTCAAACTCGCCCGCACGCCCGTCCGCTTTATGAAATCCTTCATAAAGGTGTGGAGTGCTGAAATCAGCCCCAAATCATCCAAAACCGACGGACGCAGTTCCTCGGCGAACCGGTGCACTATGACCAGTGATTTTTCCACGAGCAATTGCGTCTTCGCAATTTTCCGGCGGAGGCTCATGGGATTGTCCGACGACTTCGAAGTCAACGACGCCAGATGGATACCAATGCCCACCAAAGTTTGCATGACCGTATCATGCAGATCGCGGCTGATGCGCTTTCGTTCCCCTTCCTGCACGAGCAGAATATTTTGGGACAATTGCCGTAATCGTTGCTCGCTTTGTTTGAGGAGTTTCTCCACGACTTGCCGCCGGACAATTTCCTTTTGCAGCATCTTGTTCGAGGCGGCGAGCACGAAGGCGCGACGTTGCGTTATCTCCATCGTCTTGCGTTCGGTGATGTCAATGTTTACACCAGTCAGCCGGATGGGCTTGCCGAACTTGTCCTTGAACGCCCGAAAGCGGCCCGCTATCCAGTGGATGCTGCCGTCTGGCCAGATGACCCGCCACTCGCCCTCCACGGTCTTGCCCGAGCGCAAGGTTTGGTTCACCAAGGCCACCGCTGCGGCACGGTCGTCCGAATGCACCAACTTCTCCCACGCCGGCTGGGTTATCGGGAATCCGCCAGGCGGCAGTCCATACAACGCCTCCAGTCTGGGTGTCCAGATATTGATGCCAGTGGTAAGGTCCCAATCGAACGTGCCAACGTGGGCCACGTCCTGGGACAACCGTAGCCGCTCCTCACTTTCACGTAACGCCTCTTCGGCTCGTTTGCGGTCCGTGATATCGCGGGCGACTTTCGAAGCTCCGACGATCTTTCCGGAGGCATACCTGATGGGCGAAACCGTGATGGACATTTCCAGCAGCCGTCCATCTTTGGCCACACGCAAGGTCTCAAAATGATCGATGTCTTCTCCGTTCCTCAACCGGCGCATGATTTGCACTTCCTCGCGCAGCCGGTCGGTAGGAATAAGTCGCGTAATGGGGCGCCCCACCATCTCGCTCGCGGAATATCCAAAAATCTTTTCCGCGCCGGCATTCCAACTGGTGACGATGCCGTTTAGGTCTATGCTGATAATGGCGTCATTCGAAGTTTTCACGATCGCCGCCAATTTCGCGGTGGCCGCTTCGGCCTGAGTCTGCTCGGTGATGTCCACCATCACGACACGACAGTCCTTCCCGCTGGCCGAGCGTTGAGCTTTGAGGTTCACGATCCGGGGCGATTTGCCCGATCGCAAAAAATCAAAATCTCTTTCTTGTTTGGCCTGGCCCGCAAAGACCTGTTCGAGGAAGGAATTGAAAACGGGACGAAGCTCCGCAGAAAGCAACGAGCCGAAGGTCCGACCCACCAACCGGGCGCGTTCGATCCCGACCAGACTGGCCCCGGTGAGATTGACCTGATGGATGGTGCCTTCGACGGTGAGGGTGAAATAGCCGACGGGGGCAAATTCGTAGAGGTCACTGTATTTTTCCTGACCCGCCTCCATTTCGTCTCGGGCTTTCCGAAGTTCCTCGTTTTGGATCTCCAGTTCCACCTGGTGAACCTGCAATTCGTGGAGCAGCCGCTGGGTGTCACCGGCGGATCTCGGATCTCCGTGCCCGCTTAGCTGGCCGTTCCGCTGCGTGCGCAACCGGTCCTCGGCGCGTTGGTGCAGTGCGGGAACCGCGATCCTGATGTTTGGCCTTCGTTTCATGGTAAATGCGCGCAATCTCGCGCGGCTCACGGCGTCCTACCGCGTTTTCGACCCACCAACTTCCCGGTTAATTCCGTGTTTTTCTTTTCCAAAACGGATTGCTGTTCCCGCAACTTCGTTTCCAACGTTTTGGACACGCTGATGTTCGAGAACGTAATCACTACGCCGTCAATCCGGTCGTCCAGCGTGCGGTAGGGCATGATGCGCACGGTGAACCAGCGGCCATCGAGCGCGGCAATCGGTTTTTCCACGGGAACCAGTTTGCGCAGGACGGCCCGTGCATCTTCGGTGAGTTCCGGATAGCGCAGATTAGAGGCGAGGTCGGTGAAGGGTCGCCCCGCATCGCCAGGGATGAGCTTAATGATATTTGCAGTCTGAGGGGTGAACCGCCGCACTTTAAGCTGCTTGTCCAGAAACAGGGTCGCAATATCCGTACTGTCGAGCAGGTTTTTCATGTCGTTGCTGGCCTGCGAAAGCTCGTCCACCTTGATCTGCAACTCGGTGTTCACCGTTTGGAGTTCCTCGTTCAAGGATTGCATCTCCTCTTTCGAAGTCGTGAGTTCCTCGTTGGTGGATTGCAATTCTTCGTTGGTGGATTGCAGTTCCTCGTTGGCGGACCGGAATTCCTCCTGCGAAGTTTGCATCTCTTCATGAGTGGCCCGCGCCTCGCCTTTGACTTGCAATATTTCTTGTTCCAGCTCGGCGACCCGAGGACTGCGGGCGACCGGCCCGGACGACCGCCTCGCCCTCGGAGCGGTCAGCGGCGCGGGCACTTCGGTGAAAACAATCATCACCAACCCTTGCAGCGGCCCGGGTTTCTCGAGTTGCTGAATACTCACATCCACGCACTGCGTGCCACCGTTCGTCCCGATCTCGACTGCGTGCAGCACCACGCGTTCTTTTTTCCGGAGCGCTTTCTGGAAACCATCCGACAGTTCGTAGCGCAGACCCTCGCGGGCCATGGCAAAAAGGTTCAGATTGGCCTTGCCGGCGGCGGGTTCCAGGTATTTGCCCGTCCGTCCGCTGATGTAGAGCAGATCGCCCTTGTCATTGACAAGCACGGCCGAAGGAGCGTAATCCTGCGCAATCAGCTCCTGCGCCAAAGATTGAAGACTGGCCGGCGGTTTGGCGGACGGACCCGCTTCGAAACTGATCGGTGGCCCGGCGGTAAAGGACGAGGGAAAAGCCGCCGGCTCCGACCGCAGGATGGATTCTTTCCTCCGATAGATTCGCGACGCGCCTCCCAACGGTGCAAAAAGATCGGTAAAATCGCCCACCGTCTCCGCGCTGCCTTGAAATAAAATGCCACCGGGAGTAAGACTGTAGTGAAACAGCGGGATCAGTTTTTTCTGCACTTCTGAGGTAAGATAAATCAGCAGGTTGCGGCAGCTCAGGATGTCGAGCTTGGTAAAGGGAGGGTCCATAATGAGATTCTGCGGCGCAAAAATGACCATTTCGCGAATCTCTTTGCGCACCCGGTAGCCGTGACCTTCCTTGGTAAAGAATCGCTTAAGCCGTGCTTCCGACAGGTCAGCGGCGATATTGGCCGGAAAGACGCCCGAGCGGGCCTTGTCAATGGCGTCCCGATCCAGGTCGGTAGCGAAGATTTGAATCGTAATTTTTCTTCGAGGCTTGAGTGCCTCGGCCGCCTCTTTGAGCACGATGGCCAAGGAATAGGCTTCTTCGCCGGTAGAGCAGCCGGGCACCCACGCGCGCAGCGCCTGACCGGGCGAACGGCTCGCGAACAGCGCGGGAAGGGCGTGCTTGCACAAGTGTCCCCAGGCCGCGGGGTCGCGGAAAAAGTTCGTCACTCCGATCAGCAATTCCTTGAAGAGTAAATCCAGTTCCTGCGAGTTCTCCTGCAAGTAGCGAACATAGACCGGCATTTTGCTGATCTGGTGGATGCCCATGCGGCGCTCGATCCGGCGATAAAGAGTGCTCCGTTTGTAGAAGGAGAAGTCGTTCCCGGAATGGTTTCGCAGCAAAATGATCACTTTTCCCAGCGTGCTCAGACTCTTTTCTTCCAACGTCATTTTCGTCCGCTGGATGAGCGGGGCGCGATGCAGGTAGGTGAGGATTTTCCTCGACAGTTGCGCCGCCGGAGCCACGATGTCCGCCAGCCCGGCGTCAATCGCGCTGTGCGGCATGGAGTCGAATTTGGCCGTAGTCGGTTCTTGCACCAGCACCAGCCCCGCCTTTTCCTTGATGGCCCGCAGCCCGAGCGTGCCGTCGGAGCCCATGCCGGAGAGAATCACGCCGATGCTGCGGTCCCGCTGGTCCTGCGCCAGGGAGCGGAGGAAAAAATCAATGGGCAGGCGCAGCCCGCGCACCGCCATCGGTTTGAGTAAATGCAGCACCCCGTGTAAG
The DNA here is from genome assembly GCA_017881725.1 of Fibrobacteria bacterium. Taxonomy (GTDB): domain Bacteria; phylum Fibrobacterota; class Fibrobacteria; order UBA11236; family UBA11236; genus Chersky-265. Next base: position 10,818 of record JADGQO010000199.1, on the reverse strand, counting down.
ATGGACATGTCCTTGTTCGGCGGAATCACATAGACGCAGTCTGGCCGCACCGTGGTGCCGTCCTTGACCTGGATAACGCGCATGTCGGTGGTGCGTTGCAGCAACTCGGGCATGATTCCTTTGTGCGTCGGGTCCAGGTGCTGAATGATGACAAATGCCATGCCGCTGCCGTTCGGCACGCTCCCCAGAAATTGTTCCAAGGCTTCGAGTCCTCCTGCGGAGGCTCCGATGCCGACAATCGGGAACGAAACACTCGCGGGCGCGGCGACGGTTTCCAGGCGATCAACTGTGGTGGGTTTTTTCCGTCGGCGGGCAGGCGAAATTTTCTTTTTCATGTGCTTATTTCCTGCGCTTAATCATGACACTTTTGGTTCTGGATAGACAGGGCGAAGTGAAAGCGTTTCAGGGCTGGCCTGGCTGTCTTCTTGCCTTTTACCGTCACCAACCAGCTCCTTCAACTTGGAAGCGATCTTGTCCAAGGGCAGGATGAAATCAACATCGCCGGTCTGGATCGAAGTTTCCGGCATACTGAAATTTTCCGACGTGGGCCGGTCTTGAGCGATGACTTTGCCGCCCTTGTCCTTAATGATTTGGACTCCGAATGAGCCGTCACCGTCTCCTCCCGTGAGGACCACGGCAATAGCGTCCCTTTTATAAACAGCAGCCACCGAGGCAAAGAGCGGCTCGGCAGATGGACGGGCAAAATGAACCTTTTCGGCTCCGGAAGATGAAAGTTTGAGGCGTCCGCCTTTGGCGACAGAGAGGTGATGGTTGGGCGGAGCGACGAAAACGCTCGAAGGGCAAAGAATGTCACCCGAATGAGCTTGCTTGACCACCAGTTGAGTGCGGCTGTTTAGAAGCTCGGCCAGAATACTTTTATGGTCGGGTGAAAGGTGCATCACGATGGCGATGGCGGCCGGAAAATCCGCCGGCAAGCCCGCTAGAATGACGGACAAAGCCTTCAAACCGCCGACTGAAGTCGCCATGGCGATGACGGGGAACGAAAGCTTCACCGATGAGGCAGGAGTGGCCTCGCGGGCGGAATTGGCCCGTTTGTTCTGCCCGCGTTTCGTCTTGGATTTCGATTTCATGATCCACCTAACCACGCCAACGCAGGCGGGAAACAAAACGTCCATCGCCTCAGAGTGCGGTGTCGGTGGGCAGTTTGAAATAGACCAAGTGTGGGCACTTCAAAATAGGCCACCCGAGTGTAATGCAATATAGCACACTTGGGCCGGTTGAGGCGGTAGCTTTTTCCTTTGAAGGGCAGGACGAGGACCCTGTCGAGGAAGCGATCCAAGATGGCGGAAGTGGCCGCCGTGTCGCCCAGGATTTTCCCCCAGTCTTCCACGGGCCGATTCGTGGCAATGAGCGCGGTATGAGTCAGGGGAAATGAGACGGTTCACTCGTGCCCGGCCAGAGGAAAGGTGGCGCCACGGCGAAAATCGATGTGAATATCCAGGCGCTTTTGTTCCTGGGAAAAGGCCAGGGATTCTATATACCAGGGTTCAGAGAGGCCCAATGCCATGCCGAAAAGTTGTTTAGGTTCCATGCCCATGAAAAATAAATCCGTTTGGCCATTACCCACTCAAAGTGGGGAGGAAACATTCAAAAGCCAACATGTTGCCCAACTAGTTCCAGCCTGAAGGACGGCGAATCAACCTGTTGTCGTCACGTCGGCCCAACCGAAACTGATAGCACAGGGACGACTACCGCGACCACAGGGCCCGCGTCGATCCGCGCATCATGAAAATCCATTGCGCTTTGTATAGGGGATCACGACTCAGCCGAAAAGATCGAGATTTGATCCGTCGGAGAGCGCGGTGGGACGCGTCCAGCCCGGCACCGGGTGGGCGGGAACGTCGTCGGGGAGTGTTTCGTAGGTCCAGGAGGCGACGCGAAAATCCATGTGGGACAAACTTTTTTCCAGCTCCGGGAGGCTTTGCGATAACAACTCGCGGACGTTGTGGAATTGATTTTTGAAATCGAGTTTAGCGCCCTTGCCGGTGGGCTCCCAACTGAAACCGACTTTCACTTGGCCCATGTGCTTGGCCTGGGTTTCCACGCGCACTTGCAAGGGAGCCTTGGGTCCGTTTTTTCCGCGTCCGTTTTCACCGCCGCCTTTTTCCCACGTTACTTGGAGGCCGCGCCATTCCTGGCCTTGGTAGTAGTAGAATTGCGACGGTTGGCCCGGGGGAATATCTTCCTTGGGCAAGGCCGTGGCGAGGCTTTGCAATAGGAACTTGGCGGGATCGGCGTCCTTGGCTGCGGCGCTCAAGAGCGCTTTGGCATTGTCGACCAGGTTCAGGAGGTCATTGGATTGGAACGATGTCGGCAGTATTTTTTTTAACAGACTTGCCAGGGCATCCGCGCCTCCGCCGATCGATTCTCCGTTGGGTGCGGCCAAAGTTGCGGCGTCGGCCACGCGCAGCGGCGTGCCCGCGCGCAGCAGCGTACCATCCTTTTCGGGACGAAGGTTCTTCAGCAGGTCCAACATGGCCTGGGGATTGCGCGCGGCGTCGACCCAGGCGCGCGCCTGTTTTTCCGGTTGCCGTGCGTCGCGCGGGAAGGCGACGAATAATTTGAGCAATCCGTCGAGTTCCTTTTGATCTGGAAGCCCCGCGCCCGTAGCCGCGCCTGAGGGCCGCGTTTGCCCCATCGCGGCGGACCCCGCCGTCTCGGCGGACGCTGCAGTACCGGCGGAGTTGGCTGTCGCGGCCGGACCTTGGGTGGACGCCAGTTCCGCGGCATTCGCGAGCGTACCGGATTTTCCCGCCGCCGACGTAACATTTGGGTTACCCAGGCGGCCGCTTTGGGCCAATACGTCGGCGAAATCCTGCACCAATTTCGGGAAATACGACTCTCCCTGGAACTCCGCGAGATAGTGGGCGGACAGGCTTAGGGCTTGGCGCATGTCCGCTCCGGACGCGTTGAAGATTCCCCGCAGTTGGGCCGGCAGGGATGCGGCGGCATCGGAAAAATTGGCTTGCATGCGATCGCCGTGTTTTTCCAGTTGAAAGCCGGCGAACTCCCCGGGCTGACGGGAAGAGGTGGAATAAGCGTCCATGGTGCGGCCATCGCCGACATCGAGCAGGTACCGGTACATGGGATCCGCCGGGGAGGGAGACTTCGCCGCGCCGAATTGCAGCCGGTTCATGGGCGAGAGATAAGCGTCCGCGGAATCTTTTTCCAGAATGCGCCCGAACCAGGGGGAAGCGCCGGACCCGGCTTCCGCCGACCAGCGCCCGTCCAGGTTTTTCGGACCCGCGTCGGCTGCCGGGCCGCCGGAAATTCCGGAGCTTCCGGAATTCGCAGCGGCCTTGAGTAGATCCTGTAAGGCCGCCTTGACGGAAGGATCTCCGGATGTCTTATCCAATGCATCCATCAATTCGCCGAGCAGATTGCGGTCCAGGCCCTGCGCCGCTTGGGAGAGGAATTCCTCACCGCCCGCTTGGCTCATCACTTGCACCAATAATTGTGGTAGCGTCAATTGCGCCAGAGGTGGCCCGCCCGCGCCCGCTCCAGCTTTCTGCGCCGCGGAACCGCCGGCTCCCGGAGCGCCGCCCGCTCCTGTGGCATCCGCTCCACCTGCGCCTACGTCCAGGCCTTTTTCCGCCATCCATTTCACGACGCCTTCCTCGAAGTCGCGCAAGGATGCGAGATTTTGCGGTAAGGTATAACTACCGGACTGATTACTTCCGGCTGGAGCGCTTCCGGTCGGGTCCGGAGTGTCATGCGACTGATTGCGCTCCACCTGCACGTTGCCGTTTCCGGAAAACAACATGCGGATTTTTTCGCCTAATTGGAAATCCCCGTCCGCCTGGAGTCGGATGCGTCCTTGCGTATACTGCACGTCGAGGGTTTGCTTGCCCTCCACGTTCTTGACGGCCGTGACCGTGCCTGTAAACGCATTGGGCTGCGAGGCGGGCCTATCGCTGGAGCCGCTTACCCTTTGGATGGAGTTTTTGTCGGAGGATGCCATAATTACGGCCTGTTGGGGCCTATGGTATTATACGGCACCTGAAAGCGAAACCTTGAATTTCTAAAGACGCATCCACAATGAAACCGGGCGCATTATTAGGGGATTTTGGGATTGAAGGCTAAGCGCTCAGCCTTTTTCGCGGCGCAACCGGATGATGAACTCCACTTGATCCTGGCTGATCCGCATGCGGCGGGAGATTTCCGACGACGTCATGCCCTTACGCGCCAGCTTCAAGACTTCGTCCTTGCGTCTTTCAATCCTCTCCACTTCGGTAGTCGGAGGCATTACACCCAGGGTTTCAACTTGCGATTCGTCTTCATCTTCCATCGCCAAGGGAGGTGATTTGCCGTCTCCCGACCGTGACCGGTTTTCACCCCAGGGGGGCAGGTCCTGCATGAACAACGTTTCATTCCCACCTTCGCGCGTCACCTCAAGCGGTCGGGTTTCGGGTTCCCGCCCTTGCGCATTGGGAACGTGCGCCTCCTGCGCTTGCGGTGCCCCGGAACCTTCCGGTTCCGTCGCGCCTGCGTTTTCCGAAAAGGCGTCAATCGGGATAAGCGCCGTAGGCGGTTCAAAAATATCGGCCCCGTCTCTGACGGCCCCGTCCACGACGGCTATTGGTTCCGTGGCTGGTTCGTTCCCGCTGGAACCGTCCGCAGATTCGTATCGCCGGCCGCCTCCGGAATTCTGATCGGCGAGTTTCGCCGCTTTTTTAACCGCGTCCTCGAAATTGGCCAAGGCCTGGGCCCGAGCCTCACCGCGCCGGGCTCCGGCTTCCACGCCCGCAGCAGCGGCAATGCCCACCCGCCCGCCTGCGGAAGCCATGGCCTTCCGACCTTGATTCCGGGCCGTGGAAAATCGGTTCCGTCCGCGCCAGACAATGATCAGGGCCGGCAATATCGCGATCACGGCCACGCCCGGCATGGCCCAGTAACGCAGGGAATACGTCCACGTCCACATGCCTTCCGCCGTGGGCTTGGCATGCGCCCGCGCCAGATCTCCCAGGTAGGTGCGCCATTTTTTATACTCGCGCCACGCCACGGTTTGCGCCGCGCGCAGGGAGTCCGAACTTTGATCTTCCTTCGCCGCCAAGCTGAGATCGGCTTGATTGATCCATTCCCGGTACCCGGACAATTTCGCGCGGACCTGCGCCATTTCCGGATCGACCGAAAAGTAGAGCGTTTCCCGCAACGGGGAAAAGTAGAGGCCTGCCAGCAAGGCCAGGGAAAAGACCAGCCCTCCGAAGAGGCCCAGAATCACAGGTTGAATAGGTTTCATCGTTCCATTTACTGGGAGTTTCTACAATTCTAACAATAAACCTAGGGCCGTCTCCAGGCGTATTCCCTCGGCTCGCCCTTTCTTCGCCCTATCGACGAGTGAGAGGGACAGGAAGTTATTTTTAGCGGTACCCTTAAGTTGGCAAAACCGGGGACCGGGGTTATTTTCCGAAACGAATCATGGCAAAAATCGTCATTCGCTTTCAAAACCAAATCCTGGGGGAAACCGTTCTCCAGCCGGGTTTCAATACCATCGGGCGATTGCCGACCCACCCCATCTGCATCGAAAACCTGGGAATCTCCCGCCATCACGCCTTTATTCTCGGAGACGTGGACGAAAAAATCTTCATCCTCGAAGACCTGCAAAGCTTGAACGGGACTTACGTCAACAAAAAGCGCGTCCATAAATGCCTGTTGCGTCCCAACGACGTCATCACCATCGGCCAGCATGCGCTGGAATATCTGGAAGACCCCGCTAAGACCAAACCCGCGTCGGGTTCGGACACGGCGATGATGCTCGGCGTGCAACCCGGCATGGAACCGATGATCGAATCCCTGGAAACGGGAAAGGCCATACCCATCGTCAAGGAAACGACCTTGATCGGAAACAGCAGCAGCGACGACGTCCATATTCCCGGACTGATGGTGGGCAAGGGCTTCGCCAGCATCAACCGCAAGGGGACCGTGTGGGTCATCAACCTGCTGGTGAAACGGTTTTCCCTGCTTAAGGTGAACGGCGAAGAAGTGCACTCCGCGCGACTCAAGAACGGCGACATCATCGAAGCCGGCGGCGCCAAATTTCGATTTATACTCCCCGGCGGTTAGCGTCCGGGGCGGTCGCTCAGGGAGCGGTCGCTCAGGGAGCGGTCGCTCAGGGAGCGGTCGCTCAGGGAGCGGTCGCTCAGGGAGCGGTCGCTCAGGGAGCGAGGGAAAAAACGGCGCTGTTCCCGTTGACGCTCGCGCTGAGCCGGCTGATGATTTTCACGTAGTAGGTATCTCCGGCAGGTAAGGTGGTCGGCACCGACCAGCTGTAAGTGCCAGTGTTCGTGGCATTGGCGGAAATGGTTTGCACAACGCCCTTCGCATCATAAAGGAAAATATCCACCTGCCCCTTCAAGGCGGAAGGATCGGTCCAGACGATGGCCAGCGGCATTCCCAAATGCGTCACCGAAGCGGCGGCGGGCGCCGTAACTCCGAATTTGTATTGGGCCGGATCGACCTCCTTGATTTCAAACCCATAGTTTCCGTAATAGCCCGTCGAATATGGGTCCACGGAAACCGAGTACTGGCCGTCGCTGGGACAAATCCAGGTGATGGAATTCACGCTGTCCAGGCTGCTGGTCTTCGAGTTGGTTTGCAGGAGGGAACCGCCCAGGCCGGAATAGAGCCGCAGCGTGGTCGAGAGCGCGCTGTTCGAAACGGCCTGAATCACATAAAGCTGTTGCGCCTTGCCCGTGAACTTGAACCAATCGCGATCGTGGTTGGTGAGATTGAGCCTGACCATGCCGGAATTGGTCGTGATCTTAGCGGCGGCGCCCGCCGTGTCATTGGGCTCCAGGGAATCCGGCGCGACTCCGGCGATCGTGAAATACGGACTATAGCCGTAAAGGGCGCTGGAATTGCTGCTGCTCATGCGCAAATGGTAACGGTTGGAAGTGGCCAAGCCCAGCGGGAGGCTGATCGAGCCGGTGCCGCTATTGGAGTACGAGGAACTGAACGATTGGATTAAAGTCGTGTCCAGATACAGGCTGAGGTAAACATAGCTCCCGTAAACCGCGGAGTCCGGAGTCCAGGCCGCCGTGTAAGCGCTTCCGGAGGCCCAGGTGGTCGAATCCTTAGGCGACAGGAATTTTGCCGGCGCCGTGCCTTTGGCCGGATCCACTTCATTCACGGAAACCGTGTATGCGCCGTACCCGCTGTAGTATTGGATGCGCGCATAATATTTGCCCGTCCGCGACGCCGTGAAGGACAAGGAAAATTTCGATCCGGAATTATAGATGACCTGGGTTCCCAGACTGTCCAGCACAAAGGCGTACACGCTAACGTTTCCGCTCACGGAAAGCAGGTAGGATTTCCCTTCCGTGACGGAGAACTTGACCCAATCCGAATCGTTGGTTGTCATGGTATGCGATTGCGGAACCCCGGTGACGAGTATATCCTTGGCCGAGGACTGCCGATCGTCGGGTTCATAGGCATCGGGCGTCAAACCGCTGATGGTGAATTTCCGGCTGTAGCCGAAAATTTGCGAACTGTTGTAGCTGGCGATCCGGATCCGGTAATTGCTGGAGGTTAAGAGTCCCGTGGGCAATGCGATTTGATACGTGCCGCTGTTGTTGACGTCGGAAACCAAGGATTGGATATAGGTGGAATCCAGATACAGCACTAGGGAAACGTAGGTTCCAAACACGGAGGAATCGGGTTTCCAATTCACGGTATAGGACGACCCTGCCGCCCATGTCGTAGCGGTATCCGGGGCGGTGAATTTCACCGGGAACCCCGAGGCAAGCGCATCGCCGGACAGCAAGGTGGCCGTATAGGCATAGGTGCTGGAGGATCCATAGACTCTCAGGTAATACGGGCCGGTATAACTTGCCGTAAAGGTGTAAGCGCCCGAGGACCCGGATTGGTAGATGGCCGTCGAGCCCGAGCTATCCAGCAGGGTCGCCGACGGCAAGTAAATGGAGGAAGCGATGATCGCCAGATATTTTTTCCCCGCCACGGCATTGATGCGGATCCAATCCTGATCGCTGGACGACACGTTCCGGTTTTGGGGAACGCCGTCATCGCTCAGGACCTTGGCGTCGGATTTGGTATTGTCCGGCTCATAGGTATCCGGCAAAATCCCGCTGATGGTAAAATTCGGGCTGTAGGAATATACGGAGGAATTATTGTAGTCGGAAATTCGGATGCGGTATTTGCTCGCCGTGTAAAGCGCGCTGGGAATGGTCCAGGAGTATCGTCCCGAGTTGGAAAGATCCGACGCTATGGATTGGACGAAGATGGAGTCGTTGTAAAGGGCCAGGGAAACATAGGCGCCGAAAAATACCGAGTCCGGAACATAGGCTATGGTATAAAGTGATCCGGCGGCCCAAGTGGTTTTCGCGTCCGGCGCGGTGAACTGGACATTGTAGGGGCTGGCAGTGGAATCGTACTCGCTCAAGGAAAGCGTGTAGGCGCCATAGCTTCCGCTGCTCGACACTTTCACGAAATAATTGCCGGTATACGCCGCGCTGACCATCAATTGGACATTCGCTCCGGATTGGTAGGCCCGGGACGTGAGCCCAGTGCTGTCCATGATGTACGCGGTGAGCGAACCGGATGCGGAAGAAGACGAGGTTCCCATGCGCACGGACACCAAATATTTTTTCCCTTTGCTCGCGGAGAACTTGGCCCAATCCACGTCATTGTAGGTCAGGGTGCGCTGCTGGGGTGGCGCGCCGGCGGTAATGGCCTTGGCTACCCGCATGCTGTCGTCCACTTCGAAGGAATCGGGATCGGAGCCCTTGATGGTGAATTCCTTGGATAAGGCCGCGATGCCGGGATCGGAAACGCTGACCATTTTGATGCGGTAATGGGAGGAAGTGGAAAGCGAGGAATTCGGATACCAGGTGGTCGAATCGGCGGAGGTAGTGGCGCTGGACAACGCCATCACAAGAACCGAATCGCGCAGGACGGAAAGGGAAACGGATGATCCCGGATTGCCCGTGACCGACCATTTGACCTTGGCATATTGCCCGGATTTGGAATCGATGACATCCCCGGCGGCCGGATAGGTGATGGTGAATCCGCCCGTAAAGCTGGACCGGATGGAAAAGGCGGGACTCAAGGCGGAAATTCCGGGATTGTTGCGGCTGTAAACGCGGATATGGTAATCATCGCCGGATCCCTTGGGTGAGTATACGGGATCCCAGAGCGCATAACCCGAACCGGCGGTCGCGGACGGCAAGGTTTCGAGGAGGGATGTGTCCTTGAGCAATTGGATGCCGAGGGACGTACCGATACTCCCGGTGGAAGTCCAGCGGATTGCGAAGGTGGAATCCAACATCGCTTCGGAACGGGCCGTCGGAGACGTGATGGTAATGGTCCCGGAATAGATGGAAGTCAAGGAGAAGGCCGGGCCGAAGTCCCATTTCGTCGTGTCCTTCGCGCTCATCATTTTCAAGCGCAAGGCCATGCCCGCGCCCAATTTGTACGCCGAATAAGGTATGGCGGAGGAAGGCATCCAGGAGTAGTGGCCGGAATTGGAGACGGAATAGACCAAATTTGCAAGGAACTGTGACCCAGAATACAAATCAATGCGCACCGGATCGTTGACGACCGAATCCGAGGGCGACCATAGGATGGTGTAGGTCGAATCCATGCTGATTTGCTGGCCGTCCGTCGGCGCGGTGATTTTGAAATACCCGTTGCTCCCGGACTCGGGTGGGGAATCTTTTCCCGAGGTGCCGGAAAGCAGACAGCTCTGGATGAGCAGGGCCGCCGCCAGGGCGAGAAGGGCGGAAACAATCGGGATTGGCTTGGAAAGGACGGGTACTCGGCTTTGAAGTTTGGGCATGGCTGGACTCTCGGGTTAGGACAAAAATTCATTCCAATTGGCTACGCGCGCCCAAGAGGTAAAATTTTGGTCGGATCTTTCCAAGCCCGATTGAACCGGAGGGAAGGCGGATTTTGAGGGGAAATCCGTTCCGAAAAGCGGTTGACGGAAAGTCCACGAAAAAAATCCGGCGAAAAGACGGAGCCCCCGGCGACAGCCGTCGCTTATGTCCTTGCGGCGGTCACGCAAGCGAAAGCCTGGATGCCCAAGCCTTTCCCGAAATCCGTCAATCCCTCTCCCGTGGTCGCCGTGATGCCGATGTCATTGCCGGACACGCCCAAAAGTTCTTTGAGCCGCTGGACCATGGCCGGCAGGATGGGCAATATTTTGGGTCGTTTGCATTCCAAGGTAACCGACACGTGACCTATCCGATAGCCGATGGAGGCCAGGTCGTCCATGGCGACTTTCAAATACGCCGCGCTATCCGTTTGGCCCGCCCGGCACAACTTGTCCGCCGTGGGGCCCAGCACGGGTTTGCCCGTGATGCCGGAGATGGCGTTGGTGATCGCGTGCAGAACCACGTCCGAGTCGCTGTTGCCTTCCAAGGCGTAGTCTTCCTTCAAGGCCAGCCCGCCCAATACCAAAGTTTTGCCCGCAGCAGGTTCCTGAATGCGGTGGCTGTCTTGCCCGATGCCGACCTTGACCATGTGTTCCGTCCTTACCTCGCCGCCGAACGGCGCGCATATTCTCCGCGCACCAGCGCGCTATTCGTCCCTGAGCTCACCGGCTGCCAGCCGCCCGGCCATCCATTCCGCCCAGGCCAAATCCTCGGCCCCCGTCACCTTGCGGTTACGTTCCCCGCCGGTTACCCATACCACGCGGCATCCCGCAGCCTCGACCAGCGTGGCTTCGTCGGTAGGCGCGGAGCTAGCCTGATCCGCGACGCGGCTTCCCGTCGTCCCCGGCGAGCCTTTTTTGGAAACCCCGGCATAGGCGTCCGCCAAGATCCGCCGGGGAAACACCTG